>NZ_JBIAYZ010000012.1:0-206026 GCF_042898635.1 Micromonospora sp. NPDC000442
ACGGGAAAATCCACTCCTGGCGGGCTACCGAGATCACCTGCACCCCGACATGATCCATCATGGACGGCCGACGGAGTTACGAGACGTCCCTTAGTGATTCGGCTAGTCGTTGTTCGTCGTGGCACTGACAACGCGGGACACGCTGGATGCCACAAGAAGATCTTCCGGGCAGTCGCAGGGCTGGAGGTTGCTTGATTCCGGTCATTCCGATACAGATAACCGAGTCCTGACTTCTCCTGGATGAGCTCGCAATCCGGCAGGTCGCGGGCAATCCGAATATTGGCAGGTCGGATGCGACCACTTGCAGTTGTCAGATCATGGTCACTCGCGTATAGCTCCCATATTTCACCTTGACTGGACCGACAGCACCGGCGGATCGTCTTCCCCAGACAGAGGCTCGCGTACCGCTGGTCAGTCAGGTGGGTGGTAACCCGTGGCGTCAACGTCAGAGAATATCTCGGTTGATGAATTGCTACACAGGCAGGGAACTTCTGCCCAGCTTCTCGCTACTATCGAACCCATCGCAGACGACGAGGCTAGAGTCAGGGTCACGCCCTGGCTTGCCGAGGGTGGTTGCGCCTGTTCGGCATCGCTCTCGGTCAGCAAAGATGCGATCGAGTCCGTCACGACGACCGACGACACCCATGTCTGCTGCGGAAAAAGGTTGATAGTCGTTGAGGTCTCATTCTCGAACGAGACGCTGGCGGATGTCTTTGAGCAGCTCAGCAGGTCGCGTTCAGCGACTAATGGAAATCAGTCGCAGCGGCTCGACTCCAGGAGTTCCCTCAATCGGGTGTCCGCACCCAACGCCACCTGGAATCGCGCCCGTTATTCGCTGGAACCGGAGCAAGACGATCAGGGTGGATGTCACTGCTACTGGAACTCCCCGTACTGCGCGAACAACATCCTCTGGGTCGACTGTTGGTGCTGGGTAAACGGCTTTCCACAACGTAGGAGTCATGCCATCGGAAGCTGTGAGAGCGGTGGAACGCCGGGCGGGGGATCCATAGGGATATCGCCGGACGGTCGACGATGTGACCCACGATACGACCCGGGTTGCAACCCTGTCTGGCTGGCTCCGTACTGACACCGATCAGTCGGCTCTATCGCCACGCCCGCCACAAGGTCGGGCGGCTCGATGACGCTTGACTTCGAGTGTGCTCTAAACGCGACGCTTGGCGGCATGACGATGACACGGAAACTGGGTCGCAGCGGGATCGAGGTCAGCGCCATCGGCATGGGCTGCTGGGCGATCGGCGGGCCGCTGTGGGGCGACGACCGGCAGCCGTTGGGCTGGGGCGAGGTCGACGACGAGGAGTCGGTGCGGGCCGTGCACGCGGCGATCGGGCACGGGGTGACGTTCTTCGACACGGCCAGCAACTACGGGGCCGGGCACAGCGAGCGGGTGCTCGGTCGGGCGGTCGCCGGGCGGCGTGACCAGGTGGTGATCGCCACCAAGTTCGGCTTCACCTCCGACGAGGCGACCCGCCGGGCCACCGGCGAGGACCACCGTCCCGAGTACGCGGTGGCGAGTCTGGAGGCGTCGCTGCGCCGGCTCGACACCGATCATGTCGACCTGTTGCAGCTGCACCTGAACGATCTGGCTCCGGCGCTCGCGCTCGACCTGGTCGACACGCTGGAGGGCCTGGTCACCCAGGGCAAGATCCGGGCGTACGGGTGGAGCACCGACCACCCCGACTCGGCTGCCGCCTTCGCCCCGGCCGCCCCGCACTGCACGGCGATCCAGCACGACCAGTCCGTGCTGCGGGACAACGCCGAGATGCTTGCGGTCTGCGACAAGTACGACCTGGCCAGCATCAACCGGGGGCCGCTGGCGATGGGGCTGCTGACGGCCGCGACCCGGTCGCTGGGCGACGACGACGTGCGGGGGCGGGCACCGGAGTGGTTACCCTGGTTCACCGACGGCCAACCGGCGCCGCAGTGGGCGCAGCGGGTGGCACAGGTACGCGACGCGCTCACCGCCGACGGCCGTACCCTCGCCCAGGGCGCGCTCGGCTGGCTGCTGGCCCGCAGCCCGCGTACGGTGCCGATTCCCGGCTTCCGCACGGTGGCCCAGGTCGAGGAGAACACCCGGGTGCTCGCCCTCGGGCCGCTGCCCGCCGACGCCTACGCGGAGGTCGAGCGGCACCTGTCGGAGCTACGTCCGGACGGGGCCGCCACGCGGGCGTGACCGACTCGACGCGGCCGGGCCGCCGCGCGTACCCGAAGATGGAGGGCATGCGGATCCTCATGGCCGGCGCGTCCGGCTTCCTCGGCAGCCGGCTGGTCGACCTGCTCGTCGCCGACGGGCACCAGGTGACCCGGCTGGTACGACGGCCGCCGCGCGCCGCCGACGAGCGACGATGGTCGCCGTCGGCGGCGCAGTTGGACCCGACGGTGGTCGCCGAGGCCGACGTGGTGATCAACCTGGCCGGCGCGGGTGTCGGCGACCGGCGCTGGAACGACAGGTATCGGCAGCTGATCCGGTCCAGCCGGGTGGACACCACCAGCACCCTGGCCACCACGATCGCCGGTCTGCCGGTTGCCGACCGGCCGGAGGTGCTGTTGAACGCCTCGGCGATCGGCTGGTACGGCAACACCGGCGACCGGGTGGTCGAGGAGGACGCGCCGGCCGGCGAGGGCTTCCTCGCCGACGTGGCCCGGGTGTGGGAGGCGGCCACCCGGCCGGCCGAGGATGCCGGGGTACGGGTGGTGCGGCTGCGCACCGGGCTGCCGCTGCACCGCGACGGCGGGCTGCTCAAGCCGCAACTGCTGCCGTTCAAGCTGGGCATCGCGGGCCGGCTCGGCAGCGGCCGACAGTGGATCCCGTGGATCTCGATGACCGACTGGCTCAACGCCACCACGTTCCTGCTGGCCCGGGCCGACCTCGCCGGGCCGGTCAACGTGGTCGGCCCGGCCCCGGTCACCAACGCCGAGTTCACCCGCGAGCTGGCCCGCCAACTGAACCGCCCCGCGGTCATCCCGATCCCGGCGCTGGCCCTGAAGGTCGCCCTGGGCGGCTTCGCTCAGGAGGCCCTCACCAGCACCCGCGTCCTCCCCGGCGTCCTGAACCGCGCCCAGTTCACCTTCCGCCATCCCGACCTCCGCACCGCCCTCCAAGCCGCCCTCGAAGCCTGACCCGGCCCACCCCTCCCCGTGCACGCGTTGATCATGAGGTTAGCGGCGAAGATGATCTCCAGGACTGCCGCTAACCTCATGATCAACGGGGTGGGGTGGGTGGGGTGGGGTGGGGTGGGGTGGGGTGGGGGTGGGTCAGCAGCCGATTACCCAGTGGTTGGGGGCGGTCTGGCGCAGGGTGGTGGTGTAGAAGGTGTTGTAGAGGCCCATCCGCTGGTTGGAGCCGTTGGCGTAGGCGTAGCCGGCGGAGTGGTAGGCGCGGCCGGCGGTGACGTGGGCGTAGTTGCTGGCGGTGATGCAGGTCGGGGTGCCGGTGGGGGTCGGGCTCGCCGTCGGGGTGGGTGACGCGGTCGGGCTCGCGGTCGGGGTCGGGGTCGCGCCGCCGTTGAGGCCGAAGAAGATCGCGTCGTGGTACGTCGAGCAGATGGTGTCCAGGAAGTACGCGGCGGCGGTACCGCACTGGTCCGCGCCCGAGCCCGGGTCGACGGGGGTGCCGTGCCCCATCCCGGAGACCCGGTGTACGCGGACCACGTCGTTGCCGTACACCTCGACGCTGGTGCCCGCCGGGAGTTGCCGGGTGCTGGTGGGCGACTGCGACACACCGAGCACGTTGGTCCACTGGTCGCGCGATTCGGTGGCGTTCGCCGTCGCCACCGTGTAGTCACTGGTGCCGTGCCAGATGGCCACCTTCGGACGGGCACCGGAGTAGCCGGGGTGGGCGTTGCGGACCAGGTCACCCCACTGCGCGGGAGTCTTGTCCACGCCGGGGCTCATGCAGGAGAAGGCGTTGATCATGCTGGTGGCGCAGCGGTGCGGCAGCCCGGCGATGATCGAGCCACCGGCGAAGACGTCCGGGTAGGTCGCCAGCATGGTGGCGCTCATCGCCCCGCCGGCGGACAGCCCGCTGACGTAGACCCGGTTGGCGGCCGTGCCGTACGCCGATCGGGCGTGGTCGACCATCTGCTTTATGGAGAGCGCCTCGCCCTGCCCTCGGGACGTGTCGCCGGTCTCGAACCAGTTGAAGCAGGAACTGGAGTTGTTGGCCGAACGCTGCTCGGGCACGATCAGCGCGAACCGCCACTGGTCGGCGTACTTCTGCCAGCCGGAGTTGGCGAAGTAGCCGCTGGCGTTCTGGGCACAGCCGTGCAGTAGCACCACGGCCGGGGCACCGGAGGGCAGATTGTCCGGTCGGTACGCGTACATGGCGAGGTTGCCGGGGTTCGAGCCGAAGCCGGTGACCTGGGTCAGGGACGCGGCCTGGGCGGGAGCGGCGACGGCCACCAGCGCGGTGGCCGCGAGGGCCAGCCCGGCCAGCGCACCGGCGAGCCGGGTACGGGTTCGGCGCACGAGAGCCTCCATGATTGTGAGCTGGATCACCAATGATTGCCGCGACGTTACGCAGTTGTGTCGCACCGATGACATGGTGGACGTGCACACATTCGTCGATGTCCGGGTGTGGCGGGGCGGGTAGCCGCCTACCTGCCGGGTCTGACCGGCGTGTCCCGGTGCGGTTGGTAACGTCCGCTAGGTGCCCACCTCCCCGTCCGTGGCGTCCGCGCCCGCCTCACCGTCGCCGTCGCGGATCGCTCGCGACCGCCGCGCCGACCTGACCGTGGTGCTGGTCGCGTTGGCGCTCGCCGTCTGGGTGACCAGCGGGCTGTGGATCGACCCGAACGGGCGGGCGATCACCGTCAACTCCAGCGACCAGGCGCTGTTCGAGTGGCTGCTGGCCTTCGGCGGGCACGCGCTGACCCACGGGGAGAACCCCCTCTTCACCTATCTGATCAACGTCCCGGACGGGGTGAACCTGGCGGTCAACACCTCGATCACCGTGTACGCGGCGGTCTTCGCCCCGCTGACGTACCTGATCGGCCCGCCGGCCACCTTCCTGGTGGTCCTCACCCTCAACCTGGCCGCCACCGCCGTCGCCTGGTACTGGCTGCTCTCCCGGCACCTGGTCCGCAGCCCGCTCGCCGCCGCGGTCGGCGGACTGTTCATCGGCTTCTCCCCCGGGATGGTCTCGCACGCCAACGCCCACCTGAACTGGACCGCCGGCTGGCTGGTGCCACTGCTGGTGTGGCGGCTGTTCGCGCTGCGCCGGCCCGGCCATTGGCTACGTGACGGCGCCATCCTCGGCGTACTCGTCGCGGTCGCCTTCTCGATCGCCGCCGAGGGACTCTTCTTCACCGCGCTGGCGCTCGGACTCTTCGTCGCCGTCTGGGCGCTGCACCCGACCAACCGGGCCGAGGCCCGCGCCGTACTGCCGTCGTTCCTGCGCGGGCTGGCGGTGACCGCGGTGGTCGCCGGGGTGCTGCTGGCCTATCCACTGTGGCTGCACTTCGCCGGGCCGCAGCGGTTCCACGGCACCGGCTTCGACGCGGTCATCCATTCCGAGGACATCGCCGCGTACGCCGCCTACCCGCGCCGCTCACTGGCGGGCGAGGCCGGTCTCGGCACCTCGCTGGCGCCGAACCCGACCGAGGAGAACTCCTTCTTCGGGCTGCCGCTGCTGGTGCTCGCCGTCGGCTGTTTCGCGCTGCTGTGGCGGGCCGGTGACGCACGTCGACGGGCCACCCTGTGGGCGCTCGGGATCGTCGCGGTGGTGTTCACCGCGCTCTCCTTCGGGCCGGTGGCCAAGGTCGACGGCCGGCGCACCGACCTGCCGATGCCCTTCGACGTACTCGGGCATCTGCCGGTGGTGAATGCCGCGCTACCCGCCCGGTTCGCGCTTGTGGTGACGCCGGTGATCGGCCTGCTGCTGGCGTACGCGGTGGACCAGTTGCGTCGACGTCCGCCCTCCCGCCCGGCGGCGGTGGCCTGGACGGTCGGCTTCGCGGTGGCCCTGGTGCCGCTGCTCCCCACTCCGCTGCTGACCAGCGAACGCGAGCCGATCCCACGCTTCATCACCTCCGGCGCCTGGCGGGACCACGTCTCCCCGGGCGGGGTGCTGACCCCGGCGCCGCTCACCCTGGACGTCTACCCCGATGGGCAGCGCTGGCAGGCGTACGCGCTGGCGAACCGGCAGGGCGAGTTCGCCATTCCGTCCGGTTTCTTCCTCGGCCCCGGCGGCCCCGACGACCGGGGACGCATCGGTCCGGTGCCGCGCCCGTTCGGCGCGCTGCTGGACCAGGCCGCCCGCAGCGGTCTGCCGCCGATCGTCACCGAGGGCACCCGCGAGGAGGTCCGCGCCGACCTGGAGCACTGGCGGATCGAGACGGTGGTACTCGCCGACGAGGTGCACGGCGCCAAGTGGCCGGTGGACGAGGAGGCCATCCGCCGCACCCTGGTCCTCCTCTTCGGTGAGCCGGAGCGGGTCGAGGACGTCTGGGTGTGGCGGGTCCGGCGGTGAGCCGGCAGTGCCGACGGTGACCCGGCCGGTCCAGCGGTGTGGCGGCGGGGTCCGGCGGTGAGCCGGCTCACCACTGGTGACCAGCGGGTACGGGTCTAGGCTGGATGCGTGACCGTGACGACCTCCGGCCTGACGGCCGTACGCGCCGGTGTCCTCGACTACGCCGCCGCCTGGGACGAACAGCGTCGCCTGCACGAGGCGGTGGTCACCGGCGGGCAGGGCGACACCGTGCTGCTGCTGGAGCACCCGAGCGTCTACACCGCGGGCAAGCGCACCGAGCCGTGGGACCGTCCGGTCGACGGCACCCCGGTGATCGACGTGGACCGGGGCGGCAAGATCACCTGGCACGGCCCGGGCCAGTTGGTGGGCTACCCGATCGTGCGCCTGCCCGACCCGGTCGACGTGGTCGCGTACGTCCGGCGGGTCGAGCAGTTGCTGATCGACGTGTGCGCCGAGTTCGGTCTGGCCGCAGGCCGCGTCGAGGGACGCAGCGGGGTGTGGGTGCCGGCCGATGACCGGGGCCCCGAGCGCAAGGTGGCGGCGATCGGCATCCGGGTCGCCCGAGGAGCCACCCTGCACGGCTTCTCCATCAACTGCGACTGCGACCTGGCGTTCTTCGACCGGATCGTGCCGTGCGGCATCCGCGACGCCGGCGTCACCTCCCTCACCGCCGAGCTGGGCCGCCCGATCACCGTCACCGACGCCCTCCCCGTAGTCGAACGCCACCTCCCCACCCTCCTCCCCACCCCCTGACCCCCACCCCCTCCGCCCCAGTCCCACCCCGGCCAGTCCCGCGGTGATCAAGAGGTTTGCGTCGGTTCCGGTGCGGATCCCCGACGCAAACCCCTTGATCGACCCCGCCGGGCCGCCGGGTCCGAGCAGCGCTCCGGGGGTAGGTGGGTCAGGGGTCAGGGGGTTAGGCGGTGGAGGTCGCGGGGGAAGGCAGTTACCTCGCGGATGTTGGGGGCGCCGGTCAGGCGGGCGACCAGGCGTTCCAGGCCGATGGCGAAGCCTCCGTGCGGGGGCATGCCGTGCCGGAACGCGTCGACGTAGCCGGCGTACGGCTCCACCGGCTCACCCCGGGCGGCCAGCGCGGCCAGGTAGTCGGCGTGCCGATGCAGCCGCTGGCCACCGGTGACCAGTTCCAGCCCACGGAACAGCAGGTCGAAGCCGTTGGAGTAGCCCGGCCGCGCCGGGTCCGGATGGGTGTAGAAGGGCCGCTTCGCCATCGGGTACCCGGTGACGAAGAGGAACTCCGAGCCGTGCTCACGCCGGGCCCACTCCCCCAGCGCCCGTTCGTGCGCCGGGGCCAGGTCCGGTTCGTCTGCGGGCGCGCCGGCAATCCGCAGCGCGTCGGTGAAATGCACCGCCGGGATCTGCGCCGGCACCGGTGGGGGCTCGACGCCGAGAGTGGCCAGCGCGCCCGCGGCCCGGTCGCCGACCGCGTCGAGCATCCCGGCGAGGGTGTCCCGCAGTACCGCCATCACGTCCCGGTGGTCGGTGACGAAGCCCAACTCGACGTCGAGTGAGGTGTACTGCGCCAGGTGCCGCACGGTGTCGTGCGGCTCGGCGCGGAACACCGGCCCGACCTCGTAGACCCGCTCGAAGACCCCGACCATGAGCTGCTTGTAGAACTGCGGCGACTGGGCCAGGTACGCGGGCCGGCCGAACCAGTCCAGGGCGAAGACGTTCGCCCCGCTCTCGGTGGACGAGGCGACCACCTTCGGCGTGTGGATCTCCACGAAACGGCGGGCGTCCAGCGCGGCCCGGAAACCGGCCACCGCCGCCGCCGAGATCCGCAACGCGGCCGATCGGGTCGGGTGGCGCAGGGCGACCGGGGCGTGGTCCAACTGGGTCGGCAGGGTGGCGGCCAGGTCGGGTCGGTAGAGGTCGAACGGGGGCGGCACGGCGGGCGGGCCGAGCGGCCGTACCGTCGGGTCGGTCAGCTCCAACCCGCCGGGTGCCGCCGGGTTGGTGACGACGGTGGCCACCACCTCGACGACGGTCTCCTCGGGCAGCGCCGCCACGTCGGCGCGCACCGCCGGGTCGGTGACGACCACCTGGGCGAGGCCGGCGGCGTCACGGACGATCAGGAAGGCCACCGACTTGAGCAGGCGGCGGCGGTGGACCCAGCCGGCGATCCGGACGGTACGCCCGGTGTACGGCGTGAGCTGGTCGGACAGGATGCGTTGCACAGTGGGCTGCTCCTCGGTCGATCGCAACGCCCTCGCCACCTCGGATGGCGAGGCATCGCCTCAGCCCCGGGAGGTGTGGGCGAGCGGGAACCTCGCGGTGCCACCACACCTTCGCTCCCGTCGGGTACGGGAGCCTCGTTCGTCGCCTTTTCACCGGGGCCAGCCGGGCGGGCTCTACTGGGCGCGGATGCCGGAGCGGCCCTGCTCAGCAAGGACGTCCAGTCACCGCACGCTGTTCTTCCCGCAGCTCGGGAGGGTCTTCGCGGCCCCGGTGCCAGACCGCCTCGCAGCAACCGGCGGCTCTCTTGAACTGGCGGACCGGTGCGCTACTCGGCTCCGTCGTCGCTTCGTGTCGGCACGCTAGCACCACCCGCCGTCACCGTGTGACCCGTTTTTTCCGGCCCCGGTGTCCGGCGTCACAAGATTTCCGGGGTGACGGCCGTCGCCCGCCGTTCATCGACGGCTGCCGTCCGGCGTAGGCTCGTTTTGTGACGATCGAGCACTCCGCGCCGACGACCGGCAAGGCCGCGAGTACCGCGACGCCCGCCCCCGAGGGGCGGCGACTGCTGCGGATCGAGGCACGCAACGCCGAGACGCCGATCGAGCGCAAACCGCCGTGGATCAAGGTCAAGGCCAAGATGGGCCCGGAGTACACCCAGCTGCGCGGGCTGGTCGCCCGCGAAGGGCTGCACACGGTGTGCCAGGAGGCCGGCTGCCCCAACATCTACGAATGCTGGGAGGACCGCGAGGCCACCTTCCTCATCGGCGGTGACCAGTGCACCCGCCGCTGCGACTTCTGCCAGATCGACACCGGCAAGCCGGCCGAGTTCGACGCCGACGAACCGCGTCGGGTCGCCGAGTCGGTCGTGTCGATGGGGCTGCGGTACGCCACCATCACCGGCGTCGCCCGCGACGACCTGCCCGACGGCGGCGCCTGGCTCTACGCCGAGACCGTCCGGCAGATCCACGCCCTGCAGCCCGGCTGCGGTGTCGAGCTGCTGATCCCCGACTTCAACGCGGTACCCGAGCAGCTCGCCGAGGTCTTCGGTGCCCGGCCGGAGGTGCTCGCGCACAACGTGGAGACGGTCCCTCGGATCTTCAAGCGGATCCGGCCGGCCTTCCGCTACGAGCGGTCCCTGGACGTCATCCGGCAGGCCCGCGCCGACGGCCTGGTCACCAAGAGCAACCTGATCCTCGGTATGGGCGAGGAGCGGGCCGAGATCTCCCAGGCCCTGCGCGACCTGCAGGCCGCCGGCTGTGAGCTGATCACCATCACCCAGTACCTCCGCCCCTCCCCCCGGCACCACCCGGTGGAACGCTGGGTCAAGCCGGAGGAGTTCGTCGAGCTGCGCGAGGAGGCCGAGGAGATCGGCTTCGCCGGCGTGATGAGCGGCCCCCTGGTCCGCTCCTCCTACCGCGCCGGCCGCCTCTACCAGCAGGCCCTCGCCGCCCGCCAAACCGCAACCCTAACCACCCCCTAACACTCCCACCCCACCCAGCTCGTCGATCTTGCACTTGCGGTCGCCGTGCTGCGGCTTATGCGGCATACGCACCGACGAAAAGTGCAAGATCGACGGGGTCTGGGGCAGGACGGTCAGGGTGGGTCAGTCAGCAGGTTGAGGCGGTGGGCCAGGGCGGCGGCCTCTACGCGGTTCGTCACGTCCAGTTTCGCGATGATCCGGGAGACGTGCACGCTTGCCGTCTTGGGCGAGATGAACAACTGCTCGGCGATGCGGCTGTTGCTGTGGCCCGCGGCGACCAGGCGCAACACCTCGCGTTCCCGCTCGGTCAGCAGATCCGCGCCGGGTCGACCCCGGCCGGCACCACGCAGCCCCACCCGGCGGGCCAGGGTGGCCGCCCGCTCGGCGAGCCGGACCGCACCGAGCCCGTCGGCGAGCGCGGCTGCCTCGCTCACCGCCGCACCGACCTCGTCCCGCTCCCCCGCACCCGCCGCCGCCTCGGCGTAGCCCAGCAGCACCCGCGCCAGTTCCCCGGGCTGACCGGCGGTCCGCCAGGCCGCGACCGTCGTCCGCCAGGCGGCGAGCGCCTCGGCACCGGATGCCACGGTGGCGGCCACCTCGGCGGCGTACGCCCGCTCGGCGGGGAACCGGGCCGCGACGCCGCTGGCCCGCGCGGCGATCTCGGCGGCCACGGCGTCATCGCCGACGTGTCGGGCGACCCGCCCCGCCGCAGCCAGCACCGGCCAGCTGTAGCGGGGATAGTCGACGATCGCCGGATCGGTCAGGCTCGTCTGCGCCGCCCGCAACGCCTCGGCCCGGTCGTCGACCGCGAGCGCCGCCTCCATCCGCAGCAGGTGCAGCGGAAGCCGGTTGTGCGGATGCAGGTACGGCTTGGTGAGAAAGCCCAGCGCCCGGGCGACCGTCTCGTCGGCGCGGGGATGCCCCTGCGCCAGTCGCAGGGCGGCCCGCAGTTGCAGCCAGTGCAACCCGGAGACACCCGGCGGGTCGAGCCGGGCCGCCTCGGCGCACACCTGGCCGGCCTCCGCCCAGCGACCCAACGCCAGCAGCGCCTCCGCCCGGTTGGAGAGCAGGTACGCCCCGGTGGAGCGGCTGATGCCGACCCGACGCGCCTCACTCACCCCGTCGGCGGCGGCCTGCGCCGACTCGTCGTACCGGCCCAGCTCGAACAGCACGTCGGAGATGTGCACCAGCGCGCTGACCAGCGCCGGTGCCTCCCCGGCGGTGCGGGCCAGCGCCTCACAGCGGCGCAGCTCGGCCAGCCCGAGATCCGCCGCGCCCTCCCGGCGTTTCAGCACCGCCAGCTGCACCAGCAACAGGGCGCCGTCGGCGTCGGCGCACCGCGCCGCGGTCACCACCTCGGCGGCGATCCGGGCCGCGTCGACATGGTCGATGCGGGCCAGGTGATCGGCGAGATCAGCGAGCAGTCGCAGTCGGTCCGGGCCGTCCGCCACCCCCGACACCAGTCGGTACGCCTCCCGCAGCTCGGTCGCGCCGTCGCTCTTGCCGAGCATGGCCAGCATCCGGCCACGCCGATCCAGCAGCCGCGCCGCGCGCAGCGGCTGCTCACCGGTGTCCACCTCGGCCAACGCGGCCCGGGTCAGGGTCAACGCCCGCTGGTAGTCACCGGCGGTGGTCGCCGCGCTCAGCGTCTCCTCCAGCACCGCCAGGTGGTCCATGCCGAGCCGGTCGGCCGCGTCGGGCACCAGCTCCCACAGTTCCAGCACCCGTTCCAGCAGCCGGGTCTGCTCCGCGTACGCGTACCGGTTGGCGGCGGCGCAGGCGGCCACCCGGGCGGCCACCAGCGCTCGGGGATGGTCGTGGGCGGCGTACCAGTGGTGGGCGATCTCGGCCGGAGCCCGGCCGGCGGCGACCAGGTGCGGCTGCGCCTCGATGGCGGCGGCGAACCGGGCGTGCAGTCGGGCGTGTTCACCGGGCAGCAACTCGTCGTGGACCGCCTCACGGACCAGCGCGTGACGGAATTCGTAGTCGCCGTCCGGATCGGCGACCAGCAGCTGGGCGGCGACGGCGGCCCGCAGGGCGTCGTCCAGCTCCGGCTCGGGCAGGCCGGCGACCTCGGCGAGCAGTTGGTGCGCCAGGCGGTTACCGCCGGCGGCAGCGATCCGCAGTACCCGCTGGGCCGGATCGGGTAGCCGGTCCACCCGGGCCAGCAGCAGGTCGCGCAGCGTCTCCGGCAGCGCGGCACAGCCGATCGGGCTGCCGGCGGCGGCCAACTCCTCGATGAACAGGGGGTTGCCCTGCGTACGGTCGTGGATGTCGTCGACCGCCCGGGCGGCCGGCTCGGCACCGAGCAGCCCGGCGAGGACCGCCCCGGTGCCGTCCCGCTCCAGCCGGGACAGCTCGACCCGCTCGACGCCCCGGGCCCGGTCCAGCTCGGCCAGGAAGGGCCGCAGCGGGTGGCCCCGGTGCAGTTCGTCGGTGCGGTAGGTGCAGACCAGCAGCAGCCGGCCGGTGCGGGCCGCCCGCACCAGAAAACCGATGAGGTCGCGGGTGGACCGGTCCGCCCAGTGCAGATCCTCGATGACCAGGATCAGCGGCTGTGCGGCGGCGAGCCGGCCGAACAACTGGCCAACCAGTTCGAACAGGTAGCCCCGCGGGGCGTCCGAGGGCGGTCCGGCGGCGGGCGCGGCGGCACCGGCCGGTCGGGCCAGCTCCGGCAGCAGGCGAGCGAACTCGGCATCGTACCCGTCGAGGACGCCGGTACCGTCGCGGCGCAGCACCGCCCGCAGGATCGCGGCGAACGGAGCGAACGGCAGGCCGGCCTCGCCGAGTTCGAGGCACTGCCCGACCAGCAGGCGGACGTCGTCGCCGACGGAGCTGCCGAACTCCTCCAGCAGGCGGGTCTTGCCGACCCCGGCCTCGCCACCGACCAGGACGGTGACCGGCTCCCCGGCGCGGGCGCGGCCGGCCGCCGCACGCAGTCGTGCCATCTCACGCTGGCGGCCGACGAGGACGGTACTGGTGGGGCGGACGGTCACGGCACCGAGCATGCCACGCCCACCCCCACCGCCCCGCCGGCCGTCCTCCCGACCTCCGGCCGCCGGGCCGCTGCTGGCGCCCGTCCCGGTGCCCGCGACCGTGCCGGTCGTACTGGCCGTGCCGGTCGTACTGGTCGTACTGGTCGTACTGGCCGTGCCGGTCGTGACGGTCGTGCCGGTCGTGCTGGTGACTGGGCCGCTGGTGATGCCTGGGTCGGTGCCCGCGCTGCTGCTGGTGCCCCTGCCGGTGCTGATGTCGCCGCCGGTGACCGTGCCGGTCCCGACACCTGCGGCGGTGTCGGGACCGGGCTTCACCTCAGCCGGCTGGTTTTCCCTCATGTCGGCGCTCAGTGGCGCGCCTCGTCGGTACGCGTCCGGTGGTGCCGGCGGTTCAGCCAGCCGCGTGCCGAGCGGCGCGGCAGCGACCTGGCCAACCGGTCCCGGGCGGCCTCGGCCCGCAGCTCCGCGGCGTGCGTACGGTAGAGGGTGAGCATGAGGTTGGCGTCGTGACCGAACATGTCGCGCTCCCTGCGATCGTCGTCAACTGGTGACTTTGACTCTGCTCGCGAAGGTGCCGCCGGGGCATGGGCACCGCGCCCGATCTCTGCCCACTCGCCCTCCTTACGCCGGGTCGCGGGCGGCGTAGCGGGGCCGTAAGGTACTCAGCCGGCCGCGGATCAACGGTGCGGCGGGCGACCACTAGACTCGACGCCATGGCAAAGCCCCAGGAGAAGGTCTCGTTCGGCCAGCGGCTGAAGCAGATCGGGTTGGTGTTCCGGTTCACCGCCAAGCAGGACAAGTGGTTCGCCCCCTTGGCCACCGGTGCGGTGCTGATCCCGCTCGCGCTGACCGTGGTCGCGGTCGCGCTCTGGGGCTGGCTCTGGTTACCGCTGGGTATCCTGTTCGCCCTGCTCTGCCTGTTGATCGTGCTCAACCTCCGGTCGAACCGGGCGATGATGAACGCGGCCGAGGGGCAACCGGGCGCCGCCGCGCAGATCATGGAGAACATGCGCGGTGACTGGCGGGTCTCCCCGGCGGTCAGCTCGACCACCCAGATGGACATGGTGCACCTGGTCATCGGCCGGCCCGGCGTGATTCTGCTGGCGGAGGGCAACCCGCAGCGGGTTCGCGGCCTGCTCGGCCAGGAGAAGCGTCGGCTGGCCAAGGTGATCGGCAACGCCCCGCTCTACGACTACGTCATCGGGCAGGACGAAGGCGAGCTGCCGATCCGTAAGCTGCGGATGACGCTGATGCGGCTGCCCCGCAACCTCAGCGGCAAGGACGTGAACTCCCTGGACAAGCGCCTCAAGGCGCTCACCTCTCGCCCTCAGATGCCCAAGGGCGCCATCCCCAAGAACCTCCGCCCGCCGCGCGGCGCGTCCCGCCAGATGCGCGGCCGCTGAGCCCACAACGCCCGCGGGGGTCGGTCCGTGCGGGCTCGAGCCTGGAGGGCGGTCCGTGCGGGGGGGGGCGGTCCGTGCGGCTCGAGCCTGGGGCTCGGGCGGAGGGGCCGGTTCGCCGGTGAAGGGCTCAGGCGCGAGGGCCGGTCCGTGAAGGCTCGGGCGGGTGGGCGGGTCAGCGCGGTGCGGGGGTGACGACCGAGCCGGTGAGGCGGTCGTGCAGGCCCCGTCGATGCTGGTCCATCAGCAGAGCGGGGACGACCAGGGCCAGCAGCACACCACGCAGCAGCGCCCGGAGCAGGCCGATCCGGCCGCCGTCGGTCCAGTCGACGCACCGGATCCGGGTGACGTACATGCCGGGGGTCTGGGCGAACAGGCCCAGGAAGACGCCGTACAGCAGGATCAGCACCAGCACGGGTGCCCAGGCGTCCCGGGTGGGGCTGGCGAACAGGCCCGACGCGAGCAGGCAGAGAATCCAGTCGATCACCAGCGCCCCGAACCGGCGGCCCAGGTCGGCCGGGACGAAGTCGGGATCCATGGCGGGTGGCGGCGAAGGGCGCGGCTGGGTGGTCACCCGGACGAGCCTAGTCAGCGCCGCGGCCGACCCGGTGCGGGCCCGATGCCAGGCGGGAAGCGTGCGCGTACCGGCCCGAACGCCGGTGCCGTACCGGGCCGGACCCGGGCGCCAGGCCGACCGGAACGGGCACCAGCGCCGGCCGACGCGGGGCGCCAAAAAGGACCAATCTCATCAAGTTTCACTACACTGGCACAGCCGGACCCGTTCCTCGGGTTGAGGTGTCCGGGTCAGGCGCCCGGGGTAACCCAACGCGAGGGACGTAACACGGCAGAAACACTGGAGACATGGCTGGGCAACCGCACGGCCATAGCGTCGCCAGGAGCCTAGCTATCCGTGGACGTGCCAGGAGGACGAGTGTTCGCCAATCCCGAGGAACTCCTGCGTTACCTCAAGAACGAGGACGTGAAGTTCGTCGACGTTCGTTTCTGTGACCTGCCCGGCGTCATGCAGCACTTCAACCTGCCGGTGGAGTCCGTCGACGACGACTTCTTCACCAACGGTCTCGCTTTCGACGGGTCGTCGATCCGCGGCTTCCAGGCGATCCACGAGTCGGACATGCTCCTGCTCCCGGACGTCGCCACCGCCTTCATCGACCCGTTCCGCGCGCAGAAGACCCTCGCGCTGAACTTCTTCATCCACGACCCGTTCACCCGCGAGGCGTACTCGCGGGACCCGCGCAACGTGGCGAAGAAGGCCGAGGCCTTCCTGGCCGCCAGCGGTATCGCCGACACCGCCTACTTCGGTCCGGAGGCGGAGTTCTACATCTTCGACTCCATCCGCCACGAGACCTCCGCGCACCAGGCCTTCTACTACATCGACTCGATCGAGGGCGCCTGGAACACCGGCCGTGAGGAGGAGGGCGGCAACCGCGGCTACAAGACCGCGTACAAGGGTGGTTACTTCCCGGTGCCGCCGGTCGACCACTACGCCGACCTGCGCGACCAGATCGTCCGCCGGCTGATCGACACCGGCTTCACCGTGGAGCGCTCGCACCACGAGGTCGGCACCGCCGGCCAGGCGGAGATCAACTACAAGTTCTCCACTCTGCTGCACGCCGGTGACCAGCTCCAGCTCTTCAAGTACATCGTGAAGAACACCGCCTGGGCCGCCGGCAAGACCGCCACCTTCATGCCGAAGCCGCTCTTCGGCGACAACGGCTCCGGCATGCACACCCACCAGAGCCTCTGGCTGGGTGGCGAGCCGCTGTTCTACGACGAGACCGGCTACGCCGGCCTGTCCGACACCGCCCGCTGGTACATCGGCGGTCTGCTGCACCACGCGCCGTCGCTGCTGGCCTTCACCAACCCGACGGTCAACTCGTACCGTCGCCTGGTCCCGGGCTTCGAGGCGCCGGTCAACCTGGTCTACTCGCAGCGCAACCGCTCCGCCTGCACCCGCATCCCGGTCACCGGCAGCAACCCGAAGGCCAAGCGGGTCGAGTTCCGGGTGCCGGACCCGTCGGCCAACGTCTACCTCGCCTTCTCGGCGATGCTGATGGCCGGCCTGGACGGCATCAAGAGCAAGATCGAGCCGCCGGCGCCGATCGACAAGGACCTCTACGACCTCCCGCCGGAGGAGTGGGGCGACGTCAAGCAGGTGCCGGGCTCCCTGCCGGCGGTGCTGGACTCGCTGGAGGCCGACCACGACTACCTGCTCGACGGCGGCGTCTTCACCCCCGACCTGATCTCCACCTGGATCGACTGGAAGCGGGCCAACGAGGTCGACCCGGTGCGTCTGCGCCCGACCCCGCACGAGTTCGCGATGTACTTCGACTGCTGATCTCCAGCCAGCGCCGTCCGGGCCGGTTCCGCACCTCGCGGAGCCGGCCCGCGGCATGTCGGCCCAACCTAATACCTTCGCGTCCGATATATTCGGGGCGTGGACACTCCGCTACGCGAACCCACCTTCCTCATCCTGACCGCGCTCGCCCGCGAGCCGATGCACGGCTACGCCATCATCGGCGAGGTCACGGCCCTCTCCGACGGACGGCTGTCGCTGCGCCCCGGCACCCTCTACGGCGCGCTGGACCGGCTCACCGACGCCGGCCTGGTCGAACTCGACCGGGAGGAGACCGTCGACGGGCGGTTGCGCCGCTACTACCGCCTCTCTCCCACCGGTGACGCGACGCTGGCTGCCGAGACCGAACGGCTACGCCGCAACGTCGAGGCCGCCACCGCCCGACTGCGCGCCCGCGCGGTGCGCCCCCTCGCCCCGCGTACCGCCGGAGGTCTGGCATGAGCAAGCGTCAGCGAGCGAATCATCAACGCAGTGCGCTGGTGCCTCAGGCCGGCACGCAGCGAAGCGGAGGGCCGGCATGAGCACCCTGGAGCGCCGATACCGGCACCTGCTGCGGGCGTACCCGACGGACTACCGCCGCGACCGCGGCGACGAAATCGTCGGGACGTACCTCGACCTGGCGGACCCGCGACGGCGCTGGCCCTCCCTCGCGGACGCCGCCGACCTCGTGCGCGGCGGTCTCCGCCAGCGGCTGCGGGCAGCCGGCGCCACCGACCTGATTCCCGGGGTACGCCTCGCGGCGCTGCTCGCGCTGACCACCGCCGCCTTCCTGGCCGGCTTCTGGGCACTCGTCGAACAAAGTCCACCACCTGCCGGGGCGGGCGTGCCGGTGTTCGACCCGTTCACGTCGGTCGGCATCGTCGCATGGCTGGCGTGGCTGGTCGTGGCGGTCCTCGTACTCGTCGCGCCCGGCCGACCCACTCGGGTCGCCATCGCGATGGCGGTGCTGGCCACCGTGGCGGTGCCCGTGGTGGGCCTGACCACCGGCCTGCCCCGGCCGCCGCTGCTGGTGCTGGCGCCACAGGTCGCCCTCGGTGTGCTGGCGCTCGCCGTCGACGGTCACCTGCCGCTGCCGGCTCGGGCCCTGCCGATCGCGGCAGCGGCGAGTGGCGGCGCATTCGTCGCCGGGGCCGGCAACGAGCTCTACTGGGGCTCGTACCGGTGGACCTCCGAACTGCTGCTGCCGGCCGCTGGGGCGGTGCTGTTGGGGGTCGGGCTGCTGCTTGCCGTCGGTCTGGCCATGCGACGGGACTGGCGGGGTGGCTGGGCAGTGGTCGTCCTGCTCACCCCGATCGGCCTGCTCAGCGTGCACATCCTGGCCGGGGCGGTGGACGGCCTCGCCGGTGCCCCACGCCCCACCTATCCGACCCTGGTCGGTGCCGCCCTCACCGTCGGGCTGCTCGGGCCGATCGTGTTGCCGGCCGCCGTGGCCCTGCGACGTCGCATCGGCGGCAGCAGCCCCGGCGAACCCTGTCCCACCTGCGGCGCCCGCCGCTGACCCGGGCCCCTGTCGGATCCCGCCCCTGGCGGCTCGACGCAGCAAGGCTGGTAAGCGTGGCAGTTCCGGTGCTGCCGCAGCGGCGTGTCGGGCAACTTTGCTGCCACGGTTCGGCCGCCTACCGGCGCGTACCGATGGTCAGTGGGGTGGGGGCGACCGCTGTGATCGGCGGCCGGACAGGGTCCAGATGACTGCGGCGAGGACCAGGATCGTCATCGCGATCGCGCCTGGGGCCTTGGTCAGCCGGGCCAGGCTGGTGCCGTCCGGCAGGGCGAGGAACGAGGCCAGCGCACACGGCAGCACGAACCAGCCGGTCCGGGTCGCCGCCACCGCGAGCACCGCCAGCGGCCAAGTGGCGTACCAGGGATGAAACACCGGCGCGAGCACCACAGTGGCCCCCAACGCCACCCCCACTCCCCCCAACACCACCCCACTGCCCACCCCGGCCGTGTTGACCAAGAGGTTTGCGCTCTCGGTACCGGCGTGCCAGGGCGAAAACTTCTTGATCAACGCGGTGGGGGGTGGGGGGTGGAGGGTGAGCAGGGTGCGGCACCAGAGCAGGAACAGCAGGGTGGCGAGTAGGGCCAGGCCGGCGATGCGGGTTACCGGGACCGCGTTGGGGTGGCGGCCAAGCAGCTCGCCGATGTAGTCGACGAGCATGCCGACGGCGGTCGGCGGCGAGGTCCACTGCACGGTGTCGCCGCTGCGGCCCAGCCCACCGAGCCAACCAGGCCCGAGACCGGTCAGCAGCGAGGGAATCAGCAGCCCGCCGACCGCCCCGACCACCAGCAGGCCGCCGTCCCGCAGCAGCGCCCACACCACGGACCGACCCCGTACGGCGGTCAGCGCCGCGAAGGGCAGCACCACCACGGCAGTGACCTTCACCGACACCGCCAGCCCGAGCAGCAACCCGGCCACCAGCAGCACCCCCACCGAGGGCCGCCACCACCGCGAACCGACCGACCGCCGCCGCGAGCCACCCAACGGCCACCACCGCGAGGCTGGCGACGGCGCGACGTCGGCTGGCACCGCCTGCGGGCCCGCGTGCAGACCATCGGGCTTCGGTGCGCGGCGGACCAGGAGCAGCAGGGCGGGCAGGAGCAGGCCGAGCATCACCGCGTCGTTGTGCGCCCCGGCCACCAGGTGCACCCCGACCAGCGGGCAGGCCAGCAGCAGCCAGGTCGCCCGCCGGGGCGGCACGCCGGCTGCCCGGGCGAGGCCGGGCAGGCAGGCCGCCGCCGCCAGCACGCCTGCGAGCGCCAGGATCCGCAGCAGTACCACCGTGCCGACCAACCCACCGCCGAGCAGCACGGCCAGCGCGGCGAGCAGCACGAAGAACGGCCCGTACGGGGCCGGGGTGTCCCGCCAGATCGGCGCGACCGTCTCGACCCAGGGGCAGCCGGCCGCAGCCACCCCGGTGGCGTACGGATCACCCCCGTCGGCGTAGATCCAGCCCTGGCAGGCGTACGAATAGACGTCCCGGCTGCCCAGCGGAGCGGTGACCAGCAGCGGCAGTGCCCACCACCCGGCGGTGACGTACGCCCATCGGGTCGACGGCGCACCGGCGCGCAACGCCCACCAGGCACCCACCATGGCGATCGTGCCGAGCAACCACAACGTGACGGTCAGCGGGCCACGGTCGGGGGCGGTGGCGGCGTCAGGCAGGGCACCACCGAGGTAACCGGCGACCGCCAGCAGCAGCGCCCCCACCAGTCCGGTGTACCGGGCCAGCAGGTCGCGGGGGCCCGCAGGTCGGTCGTCACCGAGCCCCGGATCGCTACGGGCGCCGGTCGCGGAGCGGGGACCGAGGTGGGAATGGGCGCCGGGATCGGTCACCGGCGGTACCTCTCCTCAGGTGCGGGGTCCAGGAACGCCCCGCCGACTGGCCTACTCGACGGGTACCGGTTGACGGGCCGCCGCCCGGGCCTCCTTCGCCGACCGTACCAAGCGGACCGCCACCACGATCACGAACAGCGTCATCAGCGGCGCACCGACCGTCTTGGTGTAGCGGGGCAGGCCGGTGCCGTCGGCCAGCACCAGGAACGCGGCGTACCCGGTCACCGCGCTGAACCACCAGGTGCGCTGCGCGGTGGCGGCGAGCAGCGCCAGCGGCCAGAACCAGTACCAGGGGTGGAACAGCGGGGCGAGCGCCACCGTCGCGGTCAACGCCAGCGCGGCGTGCCAGAGCGGCTCCCGGTGGCGGGCCCGGAACCACAGCCACACCAGCACCGCCGCCAGCACCAGTACCGCGATGCCCCGGGTCACCGGCAGCGCGTCGATGTGCTGGCCGAACGGCAGCGCCAGGTAATTGACGGTCTGCCCGACGGCGGTCGGCGGCGAGGTCCAGGCGACCACCTCGTTGCCGTGCGACAGCCCGGTGATCCAACCGAGGTCCAGCCCGGCGGCCAGGGTCACACCGAACAGCGTGGCCACGGCGCCGCCGACCACCGGCGTACCGTGGCGCAGCAGCGCGCGCAGCGAGAAGCCGCCGGTGATCGCGGCGAGCGCCGCGAACGGCACCACCACCAGCGCGGTCACCTTGATGCCGGCGGCCAGGCCGAGGACGACGCCGCCGGCCAGCAACGGCCAGGGCCGACCGGGGCGACTGACCACCACGGCCAGCCCGGCCACCAGCAGCCCGACCATCAGCGCATCGTTGTGTACGCCGGAGATCAGGTGCACCCCGACCAGCGGGCTGGCCAGGGCGAGCCAGAGGGCCCGACCGACCGGCACACCGCACCGACGGGCCAGCACCGGCAGGCAGGCCGCCGTGAGCACCACGCCGGCCACCGCGAGCACCCGGAACAGCGCGATGCTGCCGATCAGGGAACCCGTCGCGGCGACCACCGCGCCGGAGAGCACCACGAACAGCGGGCCGTACGGCGCCGGGGTGTCCCGCCAGATGTACGACATGGTGTCCAGCCACGGGCAGGGCAGCGTGGAGACGCCGTACTCGTACGGGCTGATGCCGTTGGCGTAGCTCGCCCCCTGGCACGCGTACGCGTAGGCGTCCCGGCTGCCCAGCGGCGGGGTGACCAGGAACGGCAGCGCCCACAGCCCGGCGGTGACCAGGGCCCACCGGGCCGACGGCACCCGGTCCCGCAGCGTCCACCAGGCCATCGCCATGGCTGCGGTGCCGAACAACCACAGCCCGATGATCAGCGGCCCGTTCGGCCCCAGCCAGATCTTGACCGGGTTGGGTCGCAGGTCACCATCGGGCAGGGCGCCACCGAGAAACGCCGCCACGGAGAGCATGATCGATCCGGCCAGTCCGGTCCAGCGCACGAGGTGATGGGGCACGTCCGACATGCTGCCAGTACCGTGCGCGCGGTCCGGAGGTGGGCATCACGCGGCGGGCACGCGCCGCCCTGCCCGGCCTTCGCCACACCGCCCGCCCCCCGACAACCACGCACCGGCGAGCGCTCAGCGCCCAACCGCCCCACCGACCGCCCGACCCACGAGCGGCGAGCGGCGAGCGGCGAGCGTCAGCCGAGCGGGCAGTGGCCGGACGGCCGCAGGCTGCTCGTGACCTCGAACGTGCCCGCAGTGCGGGCCCGTACCGTGGCCCACCCGTCCGCGTCGGGGCTCAGGCACCCGTCGCCCGCGGACAGCGACAGCCAACGGGACCAACGGACCCGGACGAGCACGTCGGCGGGCGCGTCGACGGTGAAGCGCACCCCCGCGTCGTCGGAGGTGACCAGCCGAGCCGGACCGGAGACAAGTGGTGCCGGGTCGAGCACCTGGTACAGGCGCCACTGCCCGGGGCGACCGACCTCCCGCAGGTATGGCTGGCCGGCCAGCACGAGCGTCGCCTCGTCCTGGCCGTACCGGTCGAGGGCCGCGTCCGGCGCGACGGCGACGTAGCTGACGGCGTTGCGGCGCAGCCATTCGCCGTACCGGCCGGCATCGAGACTGCCATCGTAGAAGAGCGGGTTACGTCCCACGTCGACCTGCCGCTCCCAGCCTCGGGCCAGTGGTACGGCCGCGGCCATGAAGGCGCTCTCCCAATGGTCCCGCAGCGGCACCACTTCGATCCGGCCGACCGGTGCCCGCCGGTCCAGTTCGTCCAGCAACGGTTCGTAGAAGGTGGCGTACGCGGGTGCCGACCCACGGCGGGCGATGTCGTTGGTCATCACCGGGGACTGCCACCAGAACAGCGCGACGAGCAGCGCGGCCAGCCACCGCCGGCCCAGTCCGACGTACGCCGCGACGACCGGCAGGGCGAAGAGCATCGGCAGGCGCAGCGCGTTCGAGCCGATCGGGCTGGGCAGGTGATAGGCCGCGACCAGGAGCAGCGCGGTGAGCGCGGCACCGACCCGCAGTGCCCGGACCGGTACGAGCGCGAGCACCACCACGGCCAGGGCGAGGTTGATCCGCAGTGATTCGGCGCTGAACGGCTGCCAGCCACCGTTGCCGAAGAGCACCGCCATCGGTGCCACCGTCACCAGCGGCGCCAGACAGAGGACCAGGGCGGCGGTTCCGGGTCGCCGGTCCCGCCAGACGTCGAGGACCAGCAGGGCACCGCCGGCGACGCCGATGAAGAGGCCGGCCACCGGGCTGGCGGCCGTCGCGAGCACGGCTGCCGCACCGGCCGCCGGCAGCCGCCACCAACCCGCCCCCCGAGGGACGGCCACCGCACAGAGCGCGAGCAGCGCCCACATCAGGCCCACCGCGAAGGTGATCCGGCCACTGGCCAGGTTCCCCACCAGGACGACCGCACCCAGCAGGCTTCCGAGCAGCGGACGGCGGGCGCCGGTGAGGACCAGCAGCCAGGCCAGGGCCACGGCGGAGACGACCGCCGCGACCGCACCGACCGGACGCACCCCCACCAGCGCGCCGAGCGTCTGGGTGTAGAGGCTGTAGCCGAACTGGTTGACCCCGCCGTACCAGGAGAAGTCCAGCGGAGCGAGACCGTTGCGCTCGGCGAAACCGGCGCGCGCCACCTGCGCGGAGAGGTCGGTCCCCATGGGCGGGGCCAGCAGGAACGCGACAGCCAGCAGCAGCGACACCACCAGCGCGCCGAGGACGGGGTAGCCCGGCCGCGGTGCGTCAGCACCCGTGGCAGCCTCGGCGGCCTCCCCGTCCGGGACGGCAGCATGGGTCGATGTCGGCACCGAGCAGTCCTACCACGATCAGTGACCGGCCCTGGTGGCGGGTTACCAGGACGGCTGCGCTACATCTCCAGGACGCGTTCGGTGGCGGCCCGGGAGCGGCGGCCGGTGCGCAGGTATTCGTCGAGGAACTCGCCCGGGTCGTCGCGGCCGAGC
Organism: Micromonospora sp. NPDC000442; assembly: GCF_042898635.1. NCBI lineage: Bacteria > Bacillati > Actinomycetota > Actinomycetes > Micromonosporales > Micromonosporaceae > Micromonospora > Micromonospora sp. NPDC000442. Next base: position 23,699 of record NZ_JBIAYZ010000012.1, read on the forward strand.
AGCCGGACCACGCCGGCCAGTTCCACGCCGTGCCGGGGCAACTGGTCGCCGGCCCGGCCCCGGACCAGCATCAGCGCGTTGCGGACCTGCGCGGCGAGCGTCCAGCCGGCCGTCATCGCCTCGGCGTCCGCCGGGTCGACCAGGCCCGCGTCCCGGGCGGCGGCGAGCGCGTCGAGGGTACGCGTGCCGCGCAGTTGCGGGTACGCGCCCGCGTGCCGCAGTTGGAGCAGCTGCACCGCCCACTCCACGTCGGCCAAGCCGCCGCGGCCCAGCTTGGTGTGGGTGGCCGGGTCGGCGCCGCGGGGCAGCCGCTCGGTCTCCACCCGCACCTTGATCCGGCGGATCTCGATGATCTGTTCCCGGGTCAGCCCGTCGGCCGGGTACCGGATCGGGTCGACCATCTGCTCGAACCGGGTGCCCAGTTCGGCGTCGCCGCAGACGCAGCGGGCGCGCAGCAGCGCCTGCGCCTCCCACACCCGCGACCAGCGGGCGTAGTACTGCTGGTAGGCGGCGAGGCTGCGGACCAGCGGCCCCTGCCGGCCCTCGGGACGCAGGTCGGCGTCGACACCGAGCGGCGGGTCGGGTGCGGGCATGCCGAGCAGCCGCCGCAGTTCCTCGGCGATGGCGTGCGCGGCGGCGCTGGCCGCGCTCTCGCTGACCCCTTCCGGCGGCTCGTAGACGAAGAGCACGTCGGCGTCGGAGAGGTAGTTCGACTCGTACCCGCCGAGCCGGCCCATCCCGATCACCGCGAACGTCAGTCCCGGCATGGCCGGCTGGGCGGCCTGGGCGGTCCGCAGCGCGGCGGCGAGGGTCGCGTCGGTGACGTCGGAGAGCGCGGTGCCCACCGCCGTGACGTCGGCCAGGGCGGGCGTCGTTCGGCCGCCGTCGGGGCGGGCCGGGGCCAACGAACCGGCCCGGCTGAGCACGTCGGTGCAGGCGAGGCGGAGCAGTTCGCGGCGGCGCAGCGCGCGTACCGCCCGGGTCGCCTCGACCGGGTCGCTGTGCCGGGCCGCGGCGGCGGTGAGGCCGTCGAAGAGCACCTCGCGCGGGCGGGGGCTCAGTTCGCTCTCCTCGGCCAGCAGGCGCAGCGCCTCCGGCTCGCGGGTCAACAGATCCGCGACGTACCGGGAGGAGGAGAGCACCCGGGCCAGCCGGCGGGCCACCGGCCCGGAGTCGCGCAGCAGCCGCAGGTACCAGGGGGTGCTGCCGAGGGAGTCGGAGACCTGGCGGTAGTTGAGCAGCCCCCGGTCCGGCTCGGGCGCGTCGGCGAACTCGCTGAGCAGCACCGGCAGCAGGGTGCGCTGGATGGCGGCGGTACGGCTCACCCCGCCGGTGAGGGCCTGGAGGTGACGCAGCGCCCCGGCCGGGTCGGCGAAGCCGAGGATCTCCAGGCGGTTGCGGGCCGCCTGCGGGGTCAGCCGCAGCCCGTCGGCCGGTACCCGGGCCACCGACTCCAGCAGCGGCCGGTAGAGCAGCTTGGCGTGCAGCCGGCGTACCTCTGAGGCGTGGGTGACCCACTCGGCGCGGAACTCCTCGACGGCGCTGCGCCCGGGTGCGGCGGTGTAGCCGAGCGCGGTGGCGAGCCAGCGCAACGCACCCGGTTCGGTCGGTACGGTGTGGGTGCGCCGCAGGCCCTGAAGTTGCAGCCGGTGCTCGACGCTGCGCAGGAACCGGTAGCCGCGCAGCAGCGCCTCGCCGTCGGCCCGGCCGACGTAGCCGCCGGCGACCAGCGCGCGCAGGGCGGGGATGGTGCCGGGCGCCCGTAACGTCTCGTCGCCCCGGCCGTGCACCAGTTGCAGCAGCTGCACCGCGAACTCGATGTCGCGCAGCCCGCCGGGACCGCGTTTGATCTCGCGTTCCAGCTCCTTCGGCGGGATGTGGTCGATGATCTTGCGCCGCATCGCCCGGACATCCTCGACCGCCTCGGGGCGTTCGGCCGCCTGCCAGAGCAGCGGCGCCAGCGCGTCGATCCACTCCTGGCCGAGCGCCAGGTCGCCGGCGGCCGGACGGGCCTTGAGCAGCGCCTGGAACTCCCAGGTCCGGGCCCAGCGCCGGTAGTAGGCCAGGTGGCTCGCGAGGGTCCGCACCAGCGGCCCCCGGTTGCCCTCGGGGCGCAGGGCCGCGTCGACCGGCCAGGCGACCAGCCCGCAGATGTGGATCAGTCGGGTGGCCACTGTGGTGGCGGTGGTCAGGTCGTCGTCCTCGGCCGCCACGAAGATCACGTCGACGTCGGAGACGTAGTTCAGTTCGCCGCCGCCGCACTTGCCCATCGCGACGACGCCCAGTCGCGGTTCCCGGGTGCCCTCGGGCAACTCCGCCACGGCGATCTGGTACGCGGCCGACAGCGTGGCGTCGGCCAGTGCCGAAAGCGCGGCCATGCTCTGTTCCAGGCCGCGCCCGCCGGTCAGGTCGGCCGCCGCGACCCGCAGCAACGCCAGCCGGTACGCCCGCCGCAGCACCGCGACAGGATTACCCTCGCCGGACAGGTCGAGCCGTCCGTCCGCGGTCGGGGCGAGGCCGTCCGGTTCGGTACGCAGCACCGGCCACTGGTCGGGGTTGGCCACCAGGTGGTCGCCGAGCGCCGAGGAGGCGCCCAGCACGGCGAGCAGCCGGCGACGCAGACCCGGATCGTCGTGCAGCGCGGCGAGCAGCGCCGAGCCCGCTCCGATGCCGCCGACGGCCCCCTCGGTTGCGTCCTGGCTCCCGGCAGCACCGCCATTGTCGGCGCCATCCCCGCTCCCGGTGTTCCCGCCCTGGCCGGTGGGGGTCGCCGTGACGCGTCCGGGCCCCGCACCCCGCTGCCGCACCGCCGCTCCCGGGCCGGCGGCGCCGTTCGGGCCGGCCGCCGCACGGTGCTCCGCCTCGACCAGTCGGTGCAGCTGACGCAGCGCCAGATCCGGGTCGGCGGCCCGGGACAGCGCGGTGAGCAGCTCCTGGGCCTGCTCGCCGGTGGGTTCCTGCGTCTGCGGGCGCCACAGGTCGAGCCCGTCCGGCCCGAGCAGGTCGGCGGCGCGGGCGCCCGCGTCGTCGTCGGTGACGCCGAAGCCGTAGCGGGCGAGCCGGCCCGTGGCGTTGGTCGGCCGGCCCATCAGTGCCCGAGCAGGGGCAGGCTGCGCCGGGACCCCTCGTCCAACTCACCGAGGGCGAGTGCGGCGAACCGCGCCGCGAACGGCTGCCAGACCTCCTCGACGTCGGCCATCACCGCGTCGCAGGCGGAGATCACCAGCTGCGGGTCGTAGCCCAGCTCGGCCAGCAGCGCCGAGTCGGCGGCCCATTCGGCGATCATCGCGGTGTCGCACTCGATGTGGAACTGCAACCCCCAGGCCCGGTCGCCGAGGCGGAACGCCTGGTGCGGATAGCGGGTGGAGGCGGCCAGCAGGGTGGCACCGGCGGGCAGCTCGGTGATCTCGTCGGCGTGCCACTGCAACACATCGGGGATCAGCGGAACGTACCGGAAGAGCGGATCGGACTCGGCCGCGTCACGCCGGCCGACCACGGCGGGCCCGACCTCCGGCCCGGACGGGCTGCGGACGACCGTGCCGGCGTGGGCGGTGGCGAGCAGCTGCGCACCGAGGCAGACGCCCAGGGTCGGCAGCCGGTGCCGCACCGCCTTGCGGAGCAGCTTCTCCACCGCCGGGAACCAGGGCGCCGCCGGCACCCCGTCGACCAGCGGGTAGGCCTGCTGATCACCGCCGAGCACCACCAGGGCGGCGTACCCGTCCAGGTCGGCGGGGAGAGCTTCGCCCGCGTGCGGGCGGACCACCGCCAGCTCCAGCCCGGCTTCGGTCAGCCACTCCCCCAGCCGGCGCGGGTCGTCGGTCGGGTCGTTCTCGATCACCAACGCGGTTGCCACATCGTCGAGGCTATCCGGTCCGGCCGACCAGGCCGGCGCGAGGGATCGGCGCGGTGTCCAGCAACGTCGGCCGGGTCCGGGCCGAGATCCGGTGAACGATCCCGGCCACCGCAGTAGGCTCTGCCGCTGTGTCCGACCGCATCGCGCCCGACGACGTCGTACGCCCGCCCGCCCTGCGCCCCGGCGACACGGTGATGCTGGTGTCGCCGTCCGGACCGACCCGCCCGGAACGGGTGGCCCGGGGCGTGGAGCTGCTCACCGGCTGGGGATTGCGCCCGGTGCTCGGGCCCAACGCCTACGCCCGGCAGGGCTACCTGGCGGGGGCGGACGCGCTGCGGGCGGCCGACCTCAACACCGCGTTCGCCGATCCGCAGGTGCGCGGGGTGATCTGCACCCGGGGCGGGTACGGGGCACAGCGGGTGGTGGATGCGATCGACCTGGCGGCGGTACGCCGTGACCCGAAGGTGGTGGCCGGGTTCTCCGACATCACCGCGCTGCACCTGGCGCTCTGGCGGGGCGCCCGGTTGGCGGGGGTGCACGGTCCCGGGGCGGCCTGGCGCGACGAGCGCACCCCGCTGGCCTCGGCCGAGTCCCTGCACGCGGCGATGACCAGCACCGAACCGGTCACCGTACGCGCCGTCGAGGGCGAGGAGACCTTCGGCGTACGCGTCGGAGGGCGGGCCGCCGGCCGGCTGCTGGGCGGCAACCTCTGCCTGGTCGTGGCCTCGCTCGGCACCCCGGACATGCCCGACCTGACCGGCGCGGTGCTGCTGCTTGAGGACGTGCAGGAACCGCCGTACAAGGTCGACCGGATGCTGACCCAGCTTCGCCGGGCCGGCGCGCTGGCCGGGCTGGCCGGGGTGGCGGTGGGACAGTTCACCGACTGCGCCGACGGCTGGGACACCACGGTGGCCGACGTGCTCGTCGAGCGCCTCGGTGACCTGGGCGTACCGGTGCTGGGTGGCCTGCCGATCGGTCACGGCCCCGGGCAGCTCACCGTCCCGGTCGGTACCCGGGCGACCCTCGACGCCGACGCCGGCACCCTCAGCGTGGTCGCCGCCGTCCGCTGACTCTTTGTCGGACACGTCCGGATTTCAGTCCGGATTGCCAGCTCGCTGACAGCTTCACCATGGTGCACGCCCAGCCAGGCTCGTCACTGTCGGTGACGTCATCGCATCACCGACGAGTTGGAGGAACGATGTCCCGCACGATTTCGAAGAAGCACCTGCTGGCCGGCCTGGCCGCGGCGGGCGTGCTCGGCGTGGGGATCGCCGCTCCCACCGTGGCGCTCGCCGACGACAAGGCCACCCCGAGCGCCAGCGCGAGCAGCGAGCCGCAGGGCGACCGGCAGGAACAGCGGACCGCACGGCAGGCGCAGTTCGCCGAGGCGCTGGCCGAGGAGCTGGCCGAGGAGCTGGGCGTGCCGACCGAGAAGGTGACCGAGGCGCTAAAGAAGCTCCGCGAGCAGCACCAGCCGCAGGGTCGGATGGACCGCGAGGGCCACCGGGGATTCCCGTGGCGCGGCGACCGTGCCGCCGAGGGCCGTACGGGTGGCGATGGTGCCACCGGGGGCCGCGAGGGTGGCGCGGATGAGCGGCGGACGCCGCCGTCGGCCGAGGAGCGCAAGGAGGCGCTGGCCGAGCGGCTCGCGAGGGCGGTCGAGGACGGCAAGCTGACCCAGGAGCAGGCCGACGCCATCACCGCCGCCGTCGACGCCGGTGTGTTCGGCGGCTGGGGCGGCCCGGGCGCTCATGGCGACGCAGGCGCCCGTGGCGACGCAGGCGCCCGTGGCGACGCAGGCGCCCGTGGCGACGCAGGCGAGTCCGCCGGCAAGTGACGCCCCGGCCGGCAGCACCCGTCGCAGCGTGCGCGGCGAACGCCCCGGCCCGACGCGACGAGCGAGGTGAACACCGACCCGGATGCGGCCCCGGCTGACGTGCCACGCCGCCGTGACAGGCGGCCCCGTTCCACTCCTGCGGGGCCGCCTGTCAGGCGCATCCGGTGCTTCCGACCGAGTGTCCGTCGCATCTTGCTCCGGCCCGACTCACTCGTCGGACACGACTGGGGTGCGGGCGTCGGGTGGGCTGTCACGCGACCCGACTCACGACATGCGGCGAATCGCGGTCTCCGGGGCCCGGGAAGGCACGAAATGCCGGGACCCGCGACCGGCGAGCCGACCGGCAGCAGCCCGGGACGCGCCGACCGACAACGGTCGGCGCGGGTCTGCGTCAGGCGATGCAGGCGCAGACGATCAGCGCGGCGCCGAAGTGGCTGGCGGCGCTGACCCGGGCCACCGGGTGCGGCTCGTCGGCGCAGATGACCTCGCCGAGCTTGCCCGGCGTGATCAGGTCCAGCACGAAGAAGGCCAGCGCCATGATGCCGAGACCGATCAGCCCGAAGATCACCGTCGAGGCCAGCCCCTTGGCGAAGTCGCTGTAGCTGGTCAGGATCGCGGTGAAGACGATGCCGGCGACGCCGAGCTGGTTCGCGGCGAGCAGCAGGCCAGCGTTGGCGTTACGGCGTACCCAGATCAGGTCCCGCAGTTTGCCCGGGGTGAGCAGGTCGACCAGGACGAAGCCGGCGGCCATCAGGCCGACGCCGACGATCCCGAACACCACGCTCTGCCAGGCTCCGCTGAGCAGATCCTCCAGCACCGACTGCCTCCCGACGAGTCTCCGGCCGGCGGTTGCCGGCACGGTGATCGAGACGATAGCGGCACCGGGCAACGCCCGGCAGCCCGGCGGGGGGCCCGTTCCCACGGACCCACCCGCAGCAGCGGCCGCAGCGACAGACAGGTCCGCCCGGGAGCAGCGGCTACAGCGACAGGTAGTGCTGGCGCTCGTAGGGAGTGACCTCGCGGCGGTACTGCTCCCACTCGGCCCGCTTGTTACGCAGGAAGAAGTCGAAGACGTGCTCGCCGAGCACCTCGGCGACCAGTTCCGAGCCCGCCATCACGTCGATCGCCTCGGACAGGTTCTCCGGCAATGGTTCGTACCCCATCGCCCGCCGCTCGGCACTGGTCAGCGCCCACACGTCGTCCTCGGCACCCGGCGGCAGCTCGTACCCCTCCTCGATGCCCTTCATCCCGGCGCCGAGCAGCACCGCGAAGGCGAGGTACGGGTTGGCAGCCGAGTCGGGCGAGCGGATCTCCACCCGGGCCGAGTTCGGCTTGCCGTACGCCGGCACCCGGACCAGCGCGGAGCGGTTCAGGTGCCCCCAGCAGACGTACGCGGGGCTCTCGGTGACCCGGTCCGGCAGCGCCTGCGGGAACAGCCGCTTGTACGAGTTGACCCACTGGTTGGTGACCGCGGTGTACTCCCGGGCGTGGGCCAGCAGCCCGGCGATGAACGCCCGGGCCACCTTGGACAGCTTCATCGGGTCGCTGGCGTCGTGGAACGCGTTCCGTTCCCCCTCGAACAGCGACAGGTGGGTGTGCATCCCGCTGCCCGGCTGGTCGGTGAACGGCTTGGGCATGAAGGTGGCCTGCACGCCGGTGGAGAGCGCCACCTCCTTGACCACGTGCCGGAAGGTCATGATGTTGTCGGCGGTGGTCAGCGCGTCGGCGTAGCGCAGGTCGATCTCCTGCTGGCCGGGGGCGACCTCGTGGTGGCTGAACTCCACCGAGATGCCGATCCGCTCCAGCGACAGCACCGCCTGGCGGCGGAAGTCCCGCGCCACGGCGTGCGTGGTGTGCTCGAAGTAACCGCCGGTGTCCACCGGCACCGGCACGGTGCCGTCCATCGGCCCGTTCTCCAGCAGGAAGAACTCGATCTCGGGGTGGGTGTAGAAGGTGAAGCCCTTCTCGGCGGCCCGGGACAACGCCCGACGCAGCACATGGCGCGGGTCGGCCCAGGAAGGGCCGCCGTCGGGCAGCAGGATGTCGCAGAACATCCGGGCGCTCTCGCCGCTGACCCCGCCCTCGAACGGGAAGACCTGGAAGGTGGTCGGGTCCGGCATGGCGACCATGTCCGACTCGAAGACCCGGGCGAATCCCTCGATGGCCGAGCCGTCGAAGCCGATGCCCTCCTCGAAGGCGGCCTCCAGTTCGGCGGGAGCGACCGACACGCTCTTGAGCGTGCCGAGCACGTCGGTGAACCACAGCCGGACGAAACGGATGTCCCGCTCTTCCAGCGTACGGAGGACGAACTCCTGCTGACGGTCCACTTCCCCAACCTTCCGCGACACGCTATGTCCGCCTTCGGTCGGACTCTGCCCGACCTGACCGACCAGTCTCCACCGACCCGATTACGCAGACGTTAACCGAACCGCAGCCGTTGCGTCCCGTCCCGTCCCGACCGGCGGTCCGGCCCGGTCGCACTGCCCCACGCCGACGTGTCGAGCCCGTGCCACTGGGGCAAGATGAGGACATGCCCACCCTGCGTCTCGCCCTGTGCCAGGTCAACCCCAGTGTCGGTGACCTCACCGGCAACGCCGGTCTCGTCCGCGCCTGGACCCGCCGGGCCGCCGCGTCCGGCGCCCAGCTCGTCCTGTTCCCCGAGATGATGCTGACCGGGTACCCGGTGGAGGATCTGGTCTTCCGGCGGTCCTTCGTGGCCGCCTCCCAGGCGGCACTCGGCCGGCTCGCCGCCGATCTGGCCGCCGACGGCCTGGGCGACCTGCCGGTCGTGGTGGGTTACCTGGACGCCGACGGGCCGCCGCAGGTCAGCGCGGACGCCGAGCCGGGCCGGGGGGCGCGCAACGCCGCCGCGCTGCTGCACCGCGGTGAGGTGGTCGCCACCTACTTCAAGCACCACCTGCCCAACTACGGCGTCTTCGACGAGGACCGCTACTTCCTGCCCGGCGACATGCTCACCGTGGTCCGGCTCGGTGGGGTGGACGTGGCGCTGACCATCTGCGAGGACCTGTGGCAGGCCGGCGGGCCGTTCGCCGCCGCCCGGCGGGCCGGGGTGGGGCTGGTGGTCAACATCAACGGCTCGCCGTACGAGCTGAACAAGGACGACCTGCGGCTTCCGGTGGTCCGCCGGCGGGCCGCCGAGGCCGGCGCCACCATCGCGTACGTCAACATGATCGGTGGTCAGGACGAGCTGGTCTTCGAGGGCGACTCGATGATCGTCGCGGCGGACGGGACGGTGCTGACCCGGGCGCCGCAGTTCGTCACCCACCTGCTCGTGCACGACGTCGACCTGCCCGCGGCCGGCGAGGCCACCGACGGCACCAGCGGGAGCGACGATGAGATCGGGGACGGCGAGCGGATGGCCGACGGGCTGCGGGTGGTGCGTCGTACGGTCGACGGGATCCCGCCCGCGCCCACGGGCCCGTCGGCTACCGGCGGCCTCATCGAGCCGGTGGCCGACGAGGCCGAGGTGTGGCAGGCGCTGGTGCTCGGCCTGCGTGACTACGTCGAGAAGAACCGCTTCCCGTCGGTGGTGCTCGGGCTCTCCGGCGGCATCGACTCGGCGGTGGTGGCGGCCATCGCGGTGGACGCCCTCGGCGGCGACCGGGTGGTCGGTGTCTCCCTGCCCAGCCAGCACTCCTCGGAGCACAGCCGCTCCGACGCGGCCGACCTGGCCAAGCGGACCGGCCTGGACTACCGGGTGGAGCCGATCCAGCCGATGGTGGACACCTTCCTGGCGAACATGTCGCTGTCCGGGGTGGCGGTGGAGAACCTCCAGGCCCGGGTACGCGGCGTCATCCTGATGGCGTTGTCGAACCAGGAGGGCCACCTGGTGCTGACCACCGGCAACAAGAGCGAGCTGGCGGTCGGCTACTCGACGCTCTACGGCGACTCGGTCGGTGGCTTCAACCCGGTCAAGGACGTGTGGAAGACCCTGGTCTGGCGGCTGGCCAAGTGGCGCAACACCGAGGCGGCGCGGCTGGGCCTGACGCCACCGATCCCGGAGAACTCGATCGGCAAGCCACCGAGCGCCGAGCTGAGCCCGGGCCAGCTCGACAGCGACTCGCTGCCCGACTACGACGTACTCGATCCGATCCTGATCGGCTACATCGACGGTGACCTCGGCCGGGACGGCCTGATCGCCGACGGCCACGACCCGGCCGTGGTGGACAAGGTGCTGCGGTTGGTGGATACCGCCGAGTACAAGCGCCGCCAGTCGGCGCCGGGTACGAAGATCTCCATGAAGGCGTTCGGACGGGACCGACGGCTACCGATCACCAACCGGTGGCGCGAGAACGGCTGACCGGCTCCAGGGCCGCTCGGCCGGCCCGCGCCGGCCGGCCGGAGTGACATCCTCCACTGCGCCCTGCCGCCGACCGTCCGCACGGTGGGACGATCGCGGCAGAGCCCGGGGACCGCGTACGCGGCCTCGAGGAAGGAGAACATCGTGGAATCCACTCCGGCCGAGGTGACCGCCCTCTACGGCGGCCCGGCCACCCGTCGCGTCCGCACCCGCGACCTGCTCGCCGCCAAGGAGCGCGGCGAGAAATGGTCGATGCTCACCTCGTACGACCAGTACACGGCCTCGATCTTCGATGCCGCCGGTATCCCGGTGCTGCTGGTGGGCGACTCGGCGGCGAACAACGTGTTCGGCTACGAGACGACCCTGCCGGTGACCGCCGAGGAACTGCTGCCGCTGGTCCGGGCGGTCGTCCGGGCCACCCGGCAGACCCTGGTCGTCGGTGATCTGCCCTTCGGGTCGTACGAGGAGGGTCCGACCCAGGCGCTGCGTACGGCCGTCCGGTTCATGAAGGAGGGGGGCTGTCACGCGGTGAAGCTGGAGGGCGGCCAGCGCTTCGCCGCGCAGATCGAGGCGATCGTCGGTGCCGGCATCCCGGTGATGGCGCACATCGGCTTCACCCCGCAACGTGAGCACACCATTGGCGGATACCGGGTGCAGGGCCGCGGCGAAACCGCCGACGAGATCCTGGCCGACGCGCGGGCGATCGCCGCGGCGGGTGCCTTCGCGGTGGTGCTCGAAATGGTGCCCGGTGACGTCGCCAAGCGGGTCACCGCCGAACTGCCGATCCCCACGGTGGGCATCGGCGCCGGCCCGGACACCGACGCCCAAGTGCTCGTCTGGCAGGACATGGCGGGCCTGCGCACCGGCAAGGCGCCACGCTTCGTGAAGCGCTACGCCGCCCTGGCCGACACGCTCGACGAGGCCACCCGCCGCTTCGCCGACGAGGTCCGCTCCGGCCAGTTCCCCGCCGCCGAACACACCTTCTGACCGTCCGCGGGTCTGTGGCGGACCCGGCCACGACCATCAACTCACCCGGGCGACCGTCGGGCCGCCCGGGTGACGATGGGTGGCCGGCCAGGGCGACGATCGGGAGCTCCGGCCACCGCCCGTCGGTAGCAGCCCCGGCTGCCATCGCCGTGCCACGCCCGGCCCGACCGCTGCTTTCCACCGACCCACATCCCATCGGCGCTGCCGGATCGTCCGTGGGCGATCGGCCATGGACCACACCACAGCGACAGGCATGAGCCCGCCTACGCAGCGGCGCACCGTTACGGCTGATCGTCAGCTACGACTTGACGGTCAGGGCGGGTGCGTCCGGCGAACGGGTCGACCGGACGGGCGCCTCGCGGCCTGCCGTTCCGCCCCGTCCGGCAGTCGCGCCTCCCGGCTGGCCGTTGGACGGGTTACGACCGCGCGGGCTCGTGGCCCGGCAGGCACCTGCCCCAGCAGTCGCGACCCGGCGGACAGGGAGGCCATCTGTGCCGGGGCGGTGGAGACCAGCGTGGGCGAGCCCGCCCCGGCGGGCATCGAAGTCAACGGCTTCGACCGGCCGGACGCCGGCTCTGCTGGCCACGGCATCCCGGGCGTAGGCGAGTGGTGTAGGTGGTTGCGACGGGGACGCTGATCGGAGTCGAGCCAGACGGGCGGGATGAACTCCGGATGACCGTCGGCGGCGAGGTGGACCTGCCAGCCGTGCTGGTGCACGTGACGATGATGGTGGCGGCAGAGCAGCACCGCATTGGCGAGGCTGGTGACGCCACCGTCGGCCCAGTGCCGCAGATGATGGCCCTCACACCAGCGGGGTGGCCGGTCGCAGCCCGGAAAGGCACAGCCCCGATCTCGCAGCACCAGGGCCCGCCGCAGCGGCCCGGTGATGAGCCGACGTTGCCGACCAACGTCGAGGACCTGACCTGCGCCGCCGAGCACTGCGGGCAGGACGGCCACGTCGCAGGCCAACTGGCGCACCGTTGCGGGCGTGAGGGTGATACCGCTGTCCAGCGTGCCGGGCCCGAGGCTTCCGGTGAGGGTGTCGAACCCGGTGGTGACGACGATCTGGGCGGTGTCGGCGCCATGCTCGGGCAACTCGCCGGTGCCGAGGACGAGCCGACAGATGTCGCCAAGGGCGTCGTGGCGTCGTTGCCCGGACGAACGGGGATCGTCCGGGCCGGCTGGTGCGGTGAGCGGCTCGATGGCAGCCCGCAGCAGCGCGGCGGTCTCCGCGTCGAGGCTGCCCGCCAGCCGCGTGCGCCCATCCCGCTGGTCGGAGAGGGTTACCTGCCGGTCGCGTGCGGCGCGGGCCGCCTCCGCTTCCAGCGCTCTGCCGGTGGCCGCCTCGGCGATCTCGGGTGCCACGTGATCGAGAATCCGGCTCCCGAGTCGGCGCAGGGTGGACGGCTCGAACTGCCCGGCCCAGTCGAGGAGGAGTGCGACTGCCGACCCGGCCGCCTCGGTGCCGGCCGCACCTCGAACCGTGGCCGCGACATCGGCGATGACCCGGACCTGCTCCAGATCGACCCGGCCGGCGGCGAGTGCGGCGGTCATCTCGCCGGACTCGCCGTCGAGGGCCTCAGCGAGGTCGACCAACCGGCGGGCCGCCGGCACGCCGAGCCGGAGCCGATCGCGGAGCCAGACGGCGGTGGACGACGCCCCCTGCGCCACCGCCACGCCACGGCCGTCCAGCTCACGCACCAGCGCCAGCTTCACCGCGGCGAGCCGCTGCTCGAGCCGGTGCGCAGCGGCGAGAGCATCGATCAGCTCGCTCTCCGGCATGGCCCAGACAGCGGCGTCGACGCAGGAACCCGTCGCCACCTCTGCCCGCGCCAACTCCTCCAACACGCCACCGACGATAGAACGTACGTACGACAGTTCCGGTCGATCTCCACGGTGGTCATCGGCTCCGTCGCGACTGGACGCCCACTGCGACGATGCGATCATGACCGATGACATCCCGGCTGGTCGGCGCTGGCGCTGGTGGACGGTGTTGCGGCTCGGCGTCGTCGCGTTGTGGCTGGTTGCGGCCGGAACGGCTTGGTGGACGGCGCCTCGGCAGCAGAGCTACGACCAGGCGGAAGCGGATCTGGCTGCCGGCCACGTGGTGGCCTACCAGTGGGGTGACCGGTGGGACGCGGACCAGCGAACCCCGTGGTTTGGCACCGCTGACCTGGAATCGTCCGGCACTCTCGGTCCGCTGTTCGGGTGGCGCACGCCCGACGGTCGGGTCTGGTGGACCGACACCACCTACTTCGATCAGCTCACGATCGCCGGCACCGTCCGCGAGGAGTCCTACGCGGGGCCAGGCGCGATCGGCATCGCCGAACAGTTGCAGGCTGCGGGCCTGGACAGCCGCAGCGGCGTTCTCCAGCCACTCGGGAACCTCGTCGCTGGAACGGGCCTCGCCGCCGCCGTGGTCATCATCGGTGTCCTGCTGACCGGGCCCGCTCCGGTGCTGGGTACGCGGTGGTTCTGGTTCTGGCTGGTCTGCCTCGTACCGTTCGGGCTCGGAATCCTGTGGTGGTTAATCCGGGAGCGTCCGTGGGCGCGTGCCGCCTCCCCGCCCGCCAGCCCACGCCCGCAAAGCCATGGTCCACTCGGTTTCGCCCTCGGCGTCGGCACCGCTCTGCTAAATGGCATCCTGTTGATGGTGCTCGGCCAGCTTCTCGGCGATCGGTGGGTGCCGCGACTGGACGCCGGATAGGGCGAGCGGAATTTCCCGGGAACCGCTACGGTTCTCGCTCGTGAATCGGATCCGTGCTTCTTTGCCTGTCCTGGCCTGCGCCGCTCTGCTGATGTTGACCGCCTGCGGTGGTGAGGACGAGGCCCCGACGGCCGGAGGGTCGCCGTCGGCCACCCCGCCGTCCGCCGCCACCTCGGCCAGCCCGGCACCGCCCACCGCTGACGCGGCGGACGCGGTCAGCGACAAAGAGCTCTGCCAGTCGGCGAAGCAGGCCAGCGACAAGATGAAGGAAGACCTGGTGGCCGCGGTGAGTTCCGGCAGCGAGCCGTCGCCGGCACTGTTCCAGAAGATCCTGTCCGGGTTGCAGAACGAGGTGACCCGGGTGGCCGCCACCGGCGCCGCCGACAGCAAGGTGGTTGCCGCGCTGGAGCAGTTCGGCGCCGAGGCCGGCAAGGCCGCCAACGCCACGGATCCGGCGGCGGCCGCGGACAACCCGGCCTTCGAGAAGGCCGGCGCCTCCCTCACCAAGGCCTGCAAGGCGGCCGGCGTCAACGTCACCTTCTGACCGCCGGCCGCCCCTGACGAGGGATCCGGATCCGTGGCAGTTGCGGTAGTGGACACGCCGGCCGGCTGACACCTTTTCTGCCACGGATCCACTCTTGGTTTGTGCAGTCAACGACGGTGCCACGGCTCGGCGGGCTGGCAGGTGGGGCCGGGGTCGCCGTAGACGACCGCGCCGGCCGGGTCGGCGTAGCAGCGACCAAGCTTGTCGAACGGGGTGAACAGCGGTCGCCTGTCGATCTCGACGCCGACCCTGTCGTAGGCGACCAGATCCGCCCCGCCGTCTTCGCTGATGCCCGCGCCGACGAGGCCGAACGCGCCACCCGCGACCCGGGCCGGCGTGATCGTGCCGTCGGCCTGCTGCAACACCACCCGGTCAACTCTTGGTCGGTCGGCTCCATCTGGATCGTCACATCACACTATGGCCAGCAGGCCCGGCGGCGTTGCGTCGACGGCGACGAGCGGGGTACGCGCGCTCAGAGGTCGGTGACGCGGACGCCCGCGTGCGCCTTGTAGCGCTTGTTGATGGCGATCAGGTTGGCGGTGAACGCCTCGATCTGGTGGGCGTTGCGCAGCCGACCAGCGTAGATGCCACGCATCCCGGGGATGTGGGCGGCGAGCGCGCCGACAATGCCGACCAGCTCCCGCTCCTCGGTGCAGATCAGCACGTCCAGCTCGATGCGGTCGATCTCGGGGTCGGCCAGCAGCGGAGCGCTGACGTGGTTGAAAGCGGCGCACACGCGGGAGTCGGGCAGCAGCGCGGCGGCCTGCTGGACGGCGCTGCCCTCCGGCACCGGCAACGCGTACGGGCCCTGCTTGTCGAAACCGAGCGGGTTGACGCAGTCCACGACGATCTTGCCGGCGAGTGGTTCGGCGAGCGCGCCGACCGTGGCGGCGTGCCCGTCCCAGGGCACCGCAATGATCACCAAGTCACTGCGCCGGGCCACCTCGTCGTTGTCGGCACCGGTGACGCTGCCGCCGGCCGGCACACCGGGCAGCGCGGCGATCTCGGCGGCCGACTCGGCCGCTCGCTGCGCGGAGCGGGAACCGATCAGCACCGTCAGACCGGCCCGGGCGAACCGGTAGGCGAGCCCTCGGCCCTGGTCGCCGGTGCCACCGATGATGCCGACGGTGAGCCCGGAAACGTCGGGCAGGGTGCTCGGGTCGTATGCCATGGTCGTCATCCTCGCAAATCAGCTGGCCCGGCAGCAGCGCCCGACGCTGTGACAATGCCCGCTGCGCCGGTCGCGACAGACAGCGCAGGTCGCGGCGCGACGCCGAACCGCCAACACAGGTCACGGCGCGACCGCAGGCGCAGGTCACGGCGCGACCGCAGGCGCAGGTCGCGGCGCGATGCCGGAGTGTCAGGCGAGTTCGAAGGCGACCGAGCGAGTGGCCGGATCGGCGGCGACCAGCTGGACCCGGACCCGGGTGCCCAGTGGCAGCTCGCCGAGACAGCGGGCGCGTACCGGCGGGTCGTCCAGGGCCACCATGCCGCCGGGTGGGCGGCCCGCGCGGGTCTTGCCGTTCGACGGTGCGTCGACGTCGAGCACGGCGGCGTCGAAGGTCTCGCCGACCCGATGGGCCAGCAGCACCGCCTCGGCTAGATCGATCGCGCCTCGGCTCGCCGCGGACGCGGTGCGGTCCGTGGCGGCCATCACCGCCGGCAGCCGGGGCAGCGCCGCGCGGACCCAGTCGGGCACCTCACGGCCGTCGTGCAGAGCCAGGCAGATCTCCGTGGCGTACCGATCGGCGAGTCGTCGCAGCGGCGCCGTGACATGGGCGTACGCGGCCGCGACCCCGCCGTGCGCCGGCCGCTCGGGCGACTCGCCGTCGAAAGGGGTGTACGCGGCCGACCGCATCAGCTCCGCCGCCTGGTCGATGAACGCGGCGGCCCGAGGCTGGGCCGGATCCAACCGGAGCAGCAGTTCACCGACGCTGACGTCGTCCGGCCAGTGCACGCCCAGCGGGGCGGCGGCGGCCCGCAGCCGCTGCACCGCCTCGGGCTTCGGCGCGGGCATCGTCCGCAGCAGGCCGACCCCACCGGCCAGCATCAGGTCGGCGGCGGCCATCCCGGTGAGCAGGGAAATCTGTGCGTTGTGCTCCTCCATCGGCACCGGTGCCCGCAGCACGAGCCGCCAACCGTCGCCGTCGGCCTCCACGTCCTGTTCGGGGATCGGCAGGTTGACCGCGCCCCGACGCAGCCCTCGGGCGGTGAGCAGCGCACCGACCTCGGGTAGCAGGGCGATCGGCTCGGGCAGCCGGCCCGCGTCGGCGTCGGCCTGCACCTGCGGGTAGGCCAGTTGGGCCCGGCTGCGCACCAGGGCGCGCTGCACCACCACCGCGGTGGTGCCACCGTCGGCGTCCAGGTCGATGGTCCACAGCACGGCCGCCCGGTCGACGTCCGGCAGCAGGCTCGCCGCGCCCTCGCCGAGGGAGTGCGGGTGCAGCGGCACGTTGCCGTCGGGAAGGTAGACCGTCTGCCCTCGGCGCCAGGTCTCGTCCGCCAGCACACCACCCGGGCGTACGTGGGCGGCGACGTCGGCTATCGCGTACCGCACCCGATAGCCGCCGCCGGCGCGGCGGCTGAGGTGCATCGCCTGGTCCAGGTCCCGCGAGCCGGGCGGGTCGACCGTGACCAGCGGGACGTCCGTGCAGTCGACGGCCGGCCGGGGAGGTGCGGCGGCTGCCTCGTCGGCCTCCCGCTGCGCCGCCTCCGGGTAGCTTTCGGGCAGACCCAGTTCTCGGCGCAGCGCCCCGAAGTCGATGCGCGGTGCCAGCACACGTCGGATGACCATGCGCCAATCCTGACAGCGCCGGACACACCGCGCCCTCCTCCGAGCGACGGGTCGTCGGCGTACGCCGGGTCAGCCGGCCGTCTAGCGCGCGGTGCCGGTCCGCCCGCCGGACGCGGCGCGCCCGGTGTTCCGGGCGGCGGCCGTTCTCGCAGGCGCCTTCTTCGCCGCCGTCCTCGACGCCGTGGCCTTCTTCGCAGGCGCCTTCCTCGCCGCCGGTGCCTTCTTCGCTGGTGCCTTCTTCGCTGGTGCCTTCTTCGCCGCCGCAGTCGTCCGGCTCGCCACCGTCGCGCTCTTCCGAGCCGGTGC
Organism: Micromonospora sp. NPDC000442; assembly: GCF_042898635.1. Lineage (NCBI taxonomy): Bacteria > Bacillati > Actinomycetota > Actinomycetes > Micromonosporales > Micromonosporaceae > Micromonospora > Micromonospora sp. NPDC000442. Next base: position 41,048 of record NZ_JBIAYZ010000012.1, read on the forward strand.
CTTCTTGGCAGCCACCGTCTTCGCGGGTGCCTTCTTCGCAGGTGCCTTCTTCGCCGCCGTCTTGCGCGCCGTCGCCGAGGTGTTCTTGCGCGCCGCCGCCTTCTTCACCGCCGACGTCGCGGTCTTCGCCGGTGCCTTACGCGCGGCCGACGTGCTCCGCGTACCCGTCGTTTTCTTCGCGGGCGCGGTCTTGCGGGCCGGGGCCGCCTTTCGCGCGGACGCCGCTTTCTTCGCGGGGGCCTTCGCCGCCGTGCTCCGTGCGGACGTGGCCTTCTTCGCGGGCGCCGTCTTGCGGGCCGGGGCCGCCTTCTTCGCGAGGGCCTTCGCCGCCGTGCTCCGTGCGGATGTCGTCTTCTTCGCGGTGGCCCGCTTCGCCGCGGTCGTGGTCTTGCGCGGACCGGTCGCGGTCCGCGTCGACGTCGAGGTGGTCCGCGCGGCGGGTGCCTTGGTCGGTGCGGTCTTCGCCGATACCGTCTTCTTCGCAGGTGCCGCCCTCCTGGCCGCGGCGGCCTTCCGCGCCAACTCGGCCGCCCTGGTCTCGGGCGCGGTGGCGGCGTTCTTCGCCGGCCGTCCGACGCCGCCGGTCGCCTTACGGGCGGCCGGCGTCGTGCCGGAGGCGCGGCGGGTGGACGGGGTACGGGCGAGGCCCGCGGTGCGTTCCGTCGCGGCGGTCTTCCTCGCGGGCGTACGCTTCGCGGCCGGGCGGGTGGCCTGTTGCGCTTCGGCCATCTCGGTTCCCTTCCTGGGGACGTGCTGCCGCCCTCGCGACGCACGCAGTGCCTCGGCGCGGGAGGCGTCCCGCGCCGTCTACCTGTCCTCCCCGGTCCAGCGGGCGTCCTCGGCCTCCCACGCCTCGTTGCGTTCCCGCACCTGTTGCAGGGCGTTCTCCGCGTCGGCGGCCGAGTCGTACGGGCCGAGAACGTGCCGCGCGGGGCACACGTCGGCACCGGACTCGACCCGGTGGTGTCGCGTACACCAGTAGTAACGTCCACGTCCGCTGTCGCTCATGGCATCACTGTGCACCGGGAAACGACCGACCGCCACCGGAACACGGCAAGTCACCGGGCCCTTCCACAGTAGACGTGCTCGCTGGCCCAGGGGCATGAACTGCGAAAATCGTCGCCACCGGCCCGGGTGCGGGCGGGGATGGGCGGGTTGGCTAAGGTCTCCGGATGGGCGTACCGGACTACATCCTGCGGATGCGCAAGCACGTCGGCCACGACCTACTCTGGCTACCCAGCGTAAGCGCGATCGTCCGCAACGACGCGGGTGAGCTGCTGCTCGCCCAGCGGGCCGACGACGGTCGCTGGTCGGTGGTGAGCGGCTTCGTCGAGCCAGGTGAGCAGCCGGCCACCGCCGTCGTGCGCGAGGTGCTGGAGGAGACCGGCCTGGCGGTCGAACCGCTGCGGCTCAGCAGCGCGGTGTCGCACCCGCACACGTACCCGAACGGCGACCGTTGCGAGTACCTCAACCTCGGTTTCCACTGCCGGTTGCTGGGCGGCGAGGCACGCGTCAACGACGACGAGTCGCTGGACGTCCGGTGGTTCCCGCCGGGGCAGTTCCCGCACCTCGACGAGCACGCCCGGCTGGTCATCCGGCACGCCCTCGGCGGGGAGTCCGCGGCGTTCTTCCTGCCCGCCGGAACGCAGTGGGGCGAGCCCGGTGAGCTGGAGTACGCCTGAACCGCTGCGGCGGTACCTGAGCGACCTGGTCGCGGTCGCCGACGAGGTGCTCGGTGTCGAGCTGGGCGGGGCGTACGCGGCGGGCTCGGTGGGTCTGGCCGCGTACCAACCCGGACGCAGCGACGTGGACGTGGCGCTGATCTGCGCCGGCCCGCTGGACCACGGGGTCGCCGAAGAGTTGGTGGCACGGCTGCGGCACGAGGCACTGCCCTGCCCGGCGCGCGGCCTGGAACTGGTCGTGTACCGACAGGAGGTGGCCCGGTCAGGCACCCCTAAGCCGGGTTTCGAGGTCGAGCTGAACACCGGCGCACGGATGGACTTCCGGGTGTCGTACGGCGCGGCGCAACGCCCGAGCGCGGACGGTCTGTTCTGGTACGGCCTGGACCGCAGCATCCTGCACCAGAGCGGGCGGGTCCTGCTCGGTCCGCCCGCCGCCGACGCCTTCGCCGACCTGGCCCCCGACGATCTGCGCCGGCTGGTCCTGGACGCGCTGCGCTGGTGGTTGGCGCGACCGGCGCCGGCCGGCGAGGTACCCGCCCCCGGAGCGGAGGACGCAGTTCTCGGTGCCTGCCGTTCCTGGGTCCGCCTGTGCACCGGGACGTGGCTGCCCAAGCAGGCCGCCGGTCGGCGGCTGTTGGACGAGGCCGGACCGCTTGTCGACGCCGACACCGCCGAGTTGGTCGAGCGGTCGATCGCTGCCCGCGAAGGCGGTGTGCCACCGACCGGCGCGTCCGCTCGCGCCTTCCAGCGACGCGTGCTCGCAGACCTCGCCGGCACACCGGCCTGAGCCGGCCGTCGTCCCGTCCCGCGTGCTGCGTGGCGGGCAACGTGGCTGCGCTCGGCTGTTCCGCTGGATTGCCGACGCATTCGCCGAGGTAGCAGACGAACTCGTGCTCCTGGCATCAGCCGCTGCGGCGGTTCTCGGCCGCCCCGGTGGTCACCCAACGTGGCCCGCTCAGCCCGTTCGCGCTGAACAAGATGCGGTTAAGAGGTTGCATGTGCCAGTCTCATCCGAGATTTCTTCGCCCCGGGACGTCCGCCGGTGCGCACCCACAGCTCGTCAGCAGAACCTGGAGGGGCACGTGGCAAACCTCGACACCGCCCTGAAGGACGCCATGACGATCGACGGCGCCATCGGCGCCGCGCTCGTCGACTACACCAGCGGGATGACCCTCGGCGTCGCCGGTGGCACCCCGGAGATCGACCTCACCGTCGCCGCCGCCGGCAACACCGATGTGGTACGCGCCAAGATGCGCACCATCGAGATGCTCAAGCTGAAACGATGACATCGAGGACATGCTCATCACCCTCGGCGGCCAGTACCACATCATCCGACCGCTGACCGGCCCCAACGGCAAGGGGCTGTTTCTCTACCTGATGCTCAGCAAGTCCCGGTCCAACCTGGCGCTCGCCCGACACCAGCTGCGCACCATCGAGGAGCAGCTGGAACTGTGAGCACCGGCGACACCTTCCTCCCCCGCCGTACCGCGAAGCAGCCGGGCCTTCCGCCACCGGTGCGGCTCCCACCGTCGCTGGCCGGTGACCCGTCGCTGCCGTACCCGGCGATCGGCACCGAACTGCACGAGCTGCGCCTACAGATCCCCGGGGGTGCAGGGAAGTGTCCTCGGCGGAGTCGACGGCCTGCTCATCACGCACGACGTTCCCGACACTCTGGACCCAGACGACCTGGCCGCGATGGCGGCGGCGACCTTCGGCCTCGGCCGGCAGGTCAGCCTCCGCCTCGGCCAGGGCGAATTCCGCCAGTCCACCGTCCGCAACGAGGCCGGCTACTTCTCCGTGTACGCCGTCGGCCGGCGCGCACTGCTCTCGGTGGTCGGCGCCGACGCGATAAACGTCGCCCGACTGCACCTGCACGCCCCACCGGTAGCCGAACGTCTCGCCAAACTCCTCGCCCCCGCCTGATCCCCGAGTCGCCGGGGGTACCTCGGTCAGATGGCGCCCGTCGAGCCGTCGGTCAGTTCGCGGAGAATATCGGCGTGACCGGCGTGCCGGGCCGTCTCCTCGATCAGGTGCACCAGGATCCAGCGCACCGAAACCTCCCCGAGCTGCGGGTGAGGCACCACATGGTCGAGGTCGAACCGGGCCGCCACCTCCCGCGACCGGGCACACTCCGCCTCGTACGCCGCCGACAACCGCTCGACCGTGTCACCCTCGGCCAACGCGAAGCTGGCCGTCGCGTCCTCCTCGGAGGTGAGGTAGACGTCCTCCGGGCCGGGCGCGAGCAGGCACCGGAACCAGTTCCGCTCCACCACGGTGAGGTGCTTCACCAGGCCGGCGAGGGTGGTCGCCGACGGCACCAGGCGACGGGCGGCGTCGGCGTCGGAGATCCCCCGCACCTTCCCCAGCACCACGGCACGATGAAAATCGAGGAACGCGTCGAGCACGACGCGTTCCTCTCCCGTGCTCGCCATCATCGCGGTGACCACGTGGTCGGAGCGGCTCTCCACCATCCCCGGACTCTAGCGACAGTCCACCCACCCCCGCTGCCCGCGAAGCGCCACCAGCGCACGCCGCTCGACCCGTCGATCAGCCTGGTCGATCCGAACGATCAACACCTAGCATGTGGCCGATGACCGATCAGGACCGACGGCCCATGCCCGTCCCGGTCGCCGCAGCCGCGATCATTTTTCCGCTGGGAAACGCCCTCCAGGCAGCCCAGATCAAGACGAGCACTGCGGCCAGGGCCACCGAGCCGAGGGCGACAATCTTCGCCGTGGGACTGATCCTTCTCTCGCTGGCCTTTGCGTACGGCTTGTGGCGCCAGGTCGGGCGCGCCCGGATCCTGACAGTCGGCTACGCCATCTTCAACATCGCGTACGGCCTGACGGAACTTCCCGACATCGCCGAACTGACGGCGTTGCGAATGATGGCATTCGTGGCCGTTATCGGATTGCTGCTGGTACCCACATCGTCTCGACAATGGTTCCCGCCCGGCACCTGAGTTGACCCGGCACCGGATCCCTTGAGATTCGATCAGCTCGTAGCCTTGATCACGGCCTCTGAGCTGGTGGGCGACGGACGAGTCGACCTGTACGCCGGATTCTGTGCGCGGCGCGCACCTGGGGTGCGTGCCGGCGGCGGCCATCCATCTCGGCCTGCCGTTGCCGGCAGGCTCATGCGGCCTACCCGCAGACATCGGGCGGGCCGCCCTCAAGCGTCTGCGCGGGCGTCATCCTGCGATGACGGCCCTTACTTGGCCTTGCTCCGGGTGGGGTTTACCGAGCCATCCCGGTCACCCGGGATGCTGGTGGGCTCTTACCCCACCGTTTCACCCTTACCGTCCCCGATGGGGCCGGCGGTCTGTTTTCTGTGGCACTGTCCCGCGGGTCGCCCCGGGTTGCCGTTAGCAACCACCCTGCCCTGTGGAGTCCGGACGTTCCTCGGCGGCGGGCCGCAGCCCGCCGACGCGACCGCCCGGTCGACTCGTCCGTCGCGCACCCATCCTAACGACCTCAGGTCCGCGACTATTGCCGCGCCTGTGTCCGGGTCGGCGGGCACGAGGCTCGCGCAGGTCACGCGGGCAGCCCCGACCCCGCCGCCTGGCCTGGTCGACGCGCCGCCGACGATCCGTGGCAGCGGAGGTGGTTCCTGGCCGGCGTGTCGGGCACCTTCGCTGCCACGGATGGCGCACACCAGTCGCGGACGTCGCGGATACGGTGGCACCGGGGGCCGGGGGCAGGGTTGGGGGCACGCGATGGTTCGGCGGCGTGGGGGTGGGCGTACGGATAATGGCGCCGTGACGATACCGCCGTTTCCCGAACCGACCGCGCCAGCCGACAGGCGGGCCGAGGTGTTTCTGCGCTACCTCGATTATTTCCGGGAAAGCGTCCTGGCGAAGGCTGCCGGGCTGACCGAGGAGGAGCGGCGGGGCAGCCGACTGCCGTCCGGCTGGACCCCGCTGGAGTTGCTCAAGCACCTGCGCCACGTGGAACTTCGCTGGATCGAGTGGGGGTTCCAGGGGCGCGACGTCGCGGACCCGTGGGGCGACCAGCGAGACGACCGGTGGTACGTCGCGCCGGAGGAGAGCTTCGCTGAGCTGACGGCCGCGCTGCGGGCTCAGGGCGCGCACACCCGGGCGGTGGTCGAGGGCACCGACCTGGCGGCACGCGGGATGCCGGGGCCACGGTGGGAGGGCGCGGATCCGGCGTCGCTGGAGCGGGTGATGTTCCACCTGGTCCAGGAGTACGCCCGCCACCTCGGGCACCTCGACATCGTGGCCGAGCTGGCCGGTGGTCCGCTGGGCGAGTAGCTCCGGCGAGGGTACGGGCCGCGATCTCCCGCAGCCGTCCGGTCGGGCGGCGGCCCGCGTCCCGGACGGCTAGCCTGCGGATCATGGAACTCGCCGAAGCCGCGCTACTGCTCGCCGCCGGTCTCGCCGCGGGTACGGTCAACGCGGTGGCCGGTGGTGGGTCGCTGATCACGTTTCCGGCGTTGCTCGCGATCGGGTTGCCGCCGGTGCCGGCGAACGTCACCAACTCGCTGTCGGTCGCCCCCGGGTATTTCGCCGCCGTGGCGGGCAGTCGGGTGGATCTGCCCCGGTCACGGCTGCTGACCGCGTTGGTGCCCACCACCGTGGTCGGCGCGTTGGCCGGTGCCGGGCTGCTGCTGGTCACCCCGGCGCGGGCGTTCGAGCTGGTCGTACCCTTCCTGGTGCTGGGGGCGACCGCGCTGCTGGCGTTCCAGGATCCGCTGCGCCGGCTGGTCGGCCATCCGCGTGACCTGCCACCGCGCCGCCGGGCCGTGACGGTTCAGGTGGTGGTGACGCTGGCCGCGGTCTACGGCGGCTACTTCGGCGCCGCCGTCGGGGTGATGCTGGTCGCCGGTCTGGCCCTGGTGCTGGACGCGACGCTCGCCCGGGTGAGCGCGATCAAGAATCTGCTTTCCGCCGTGATCGGCCTGACCACCGTGGTCGTCTTCGCCATCGCCGGCCCGGTGAACTGGGCCGGGGTCGCGGTGGTCGCTCCGGCCACGCTGGTCGGCGGGTACGCCGGCGCCCGCCTGGTCCGCCGGCTCCCCTCGGCGGTCCTGAAGACCATCATCGTCGTCTTCGGCACCCTCATCGGCACCTACCTGCTGTGGCGCGCCCTCGCCTGAACCGCCGATCTTGCGCCTGGTGTCCCCGCAAATCGGGCATCAGTTACCTATCGACGACCAAAGGTGCAAGATCGACGAGGCGAGGCGAGGCGCGGGGCGGCGGGGCGTGGGGCGGGGCGGGTCAGAGGTGGGCGAGGTGGGCGGTTTCGTTTACGGAGCGGACGGCGACGCCGCCGTCGGGCCAGCGGTCGAGGACCGAGATGCCGGCCGCGTCGAGGTAGAGGCGGTGCAGGAAGGAGTCGGTGGCGGCGAGCGCGTCGCGCAGCATCAGCTTGATCGGCGAGACGTGCGAGACCACCACGACGGTCTGACCGGGGTACGCGTCGAGCAGTCGCCGCGCCACCCGGGCACACCGTTCGGCGACCGCGGCGAACGATTCGCCGTCCGGCGGGGCGACCCGGGTGGAGGCGAGCCACGCGTCGAGTTCGCCGGCCCAGCCCTCGCGTACCTCGGCGAAGGTGCGCCCTTCCCAGGCACCGAAGTCGCATTCGATGAGTTCGTCGTCGCGGCGTACCGGCAGGTCACCGACGGCGGCGGCGATCGCCTCGGCGGTCGCCGTGCACCGGGACAGCGGTGAGCTGACCACGGCCACGGCGTCCGGGGCGAGCGCGGCCACCCGCGCGGCCGTGGCCCGCACCTGAGCCTGCCCCTTGCTGCTGAGCGGGATGTCACCGCGACCGGAGTAGCGGCCCTGCTCGGTGTACTCGGTCTCGCCGTGCCGGACCAGGATGAGCCGGGTGGCGGTGAAGCTGGGTCGGGGCTCCCAGGACACCGGGGCGCTGGTCAGGTCGGCACCAGGTGACTCGGCCCGGGCGGCGACCTCGGCGGCACCGCCGCCGGCGGGCTCCGGGCCACCGAGGCGGCGCGGCGGCTCGACCACGCGGGGCGGCTCGACGGTCGGCGTGGCGACGCCGGACGCGGCCGCGGCGTCCATCGCGGCGTTGGCGAGGGCGTCGGCGTGGGTGTTGCGGTCCCGGGGAATCCAGCTGAACCGTACGGCGGTGAACCGGCTGACCAGTTGGGCGGCCTCGGCGGCCAGCGGGCGCAGACCGGGGTGCTTGATCTGCCAGCGGCCGCACATCTGCTCGACGACCAGCTTGGAGTCCATCCGCACCTCGACCTCGTCGGCACCCAGTTCGGCGGCGGCGGCCAGGCCGGCGATCAGTCCCCGGTACTCGGCGACGTTGTTGGTGGCGGTGCCGATCGCCTCGCTCCGCTCGGCCAGCACCTCGCCGGTTGCCGTGTCGCGGAGCACCGCACCGTATCCGGCCGGGCCGGGGTTGCCCCGGGATCCACCGTCGGCCTCGACGAGGACCGTCCGCGTGGCCATCGGCTACAGCCCGGACTCGTTGGTGCGGACCATGATCCGGCGACACTCCTCGCAGCGGACCACGTCGTCCGGGTCGGACTTACGGATCCGGGCCAGGTCGGCGCCGGAAAGCTCCAGCCGACATCCGCCGCAGCGGCCGGCGGTCAGCAGCGCCGCACCGAGTCCGGAGTCGGTGCGGATCCGGTCGTAGAGCTGCACCAGGTCGGTGGGCAGGTCGTTGGCGAGGGGCTGCCGGGCGGAGCGCTTGAACTCCTCCTCGCGACCGATCTCGGCGAGGCTGTCGTCGCGCCGCTGCTCGGTGGCGGCCCGCCGTTCACGCACCTCGGCCAGCCGCTGCTCCACCCCGTCCAGCACCGACTGGGCGGTCTCCCGCTGCTCCATCAGCTCCAGCTCGGCGTCCTCCAGGTCGCTCTGCCTGCGGTTGAGGGAGGCCAGCTCGTGCTGGAGCGCCTCCAGCTCCCGGGCCGGGCCGGTGCCGGCGGCCAGCCGGTCCTCGTCCTTGGTCTTGCGCGCCCGGACCTGGTCCACGTCCTTCTCCAACCGGGCGATGTCGCGGTCCAGGTCGTCGACCGCCACCTGGGCGCGGACCCGCTCGTCCTCCAGGGCGGACAACTCCCGGGCGAGGGCCTCCAGTTCGGCCCGCTCGGGCAACGACCGACGCCGGTGGGCGAGCTGGGCGAGGGCGGTGTCGATCGCCTGGAGATCGAGCAGGCGGCGCTGGACCTGGGGGTCAGCCTTCACGGTCGGGCTCCTTGTCGTCCGCTGCGGGTTCGTCCGGCGCGGGTTCGTCCGGGTGCGGTGAGGCGGCGTGCACGGTCCACGGGTCGGTGTCCAGGTCGGACACCAGGGTCTCGACGCCGGGCGCGGCCCGTAGCAGCGCCGCGAGGTCGTCCAGCCACGGCCGTTCGGTGGCCCAGTGGGTGGCGTCGAGCAACGCCGGCCCTCCGGTGGCGAGGTGCTCGCCGGCCGGATGGTGGCGCAGGTCCGAGGTGAGGTAGGCGTCCACCCCGGCGGCGGCGGCGTCGGCCAGGAAGCTGTCCCCGGCGCCACCGCAGACTGCCAGGGTACGCACCATGCGGTCCGGATCGCCCGCGGCGCGCACCCCGGCGGCGGTGGCCGGCAGTACGGCGGCGGCCCGGCGGGCCAGTTCGGCGAGGGTCAGCGGCTGCGGCAGCCGGCCGATCCGACCGGCACCGCGCCCCTCCCCCTCGGCGGGGGTGCCGGGGCGGGCCGGTTGCAGCGGGCGCAGGTCGAGCAGGCCGAGCCGGGCGGCGAGGGCGTCGGACACGCCCGGCACGGCCACGTCGGCGTTGGTGTGCGCGACGTAGAGCGCGACATCGGCCTTGATCAGCTGGTGGACGATGCGGCCCTTGTAGGTGGTCGGCGCCACCGACGACACCCCGCGCAGCAGCAGCGGGTGATGGGCGATGATCATATCGACGCCCGCGTCGAGCGCCTCCGCGACCGTCTCGGGCACCACGTCCACGACGCAGAGGATCCGGCGTACGGGGGCGGACGGCTCGCCGAGCACCAGGCCGACCCGATCCCACTCCTCGGCCCAGGCCGGCGGGTAGTGCCGCGCCACCTCGGCCACCACGTCGGCGACGGTCGGTACGGCTGCGGTTGTGCTCACGGCCGGTGAGCTTACCGGCGTCAGCACTTCTACCGGACGTCACCCGGGCACACCGGGCCGGGCCGGTGTGCCCGGCCCGGGAGGCCAAGGAGCGGCTCGGCCCGCTGCCGGCCCCGTCGCATGCGAACGCCGTGCAGCGGCTCAGCCCGTTGGCCGCACGCAGACGCCGTGCAGCGGCTCGGTCCGATGCCGGTACGCGGACCTCGGAGACCCGGCCATGGACCTTGCCGCGGCTGGACCGTGAATTCTCCGGCGGTCGGTCCCGAACTGTCGCCCGGGCCCGACCGGCGGCGTCAGCTGTGGGACGTCGGTCAACCGGTCCGGCAGAGGCGGTCACGCACGACGGTAAGCGGCAGCGCCCACGGGAAGGCATGCTGGTGCCGCTCACCCGTCCCCGGCGGATGCAGGGGGTAGACGTCATCGCCGAAGAGCACGCCCACCCCCCATTCGGAGAGCCGGGCGAGGCCCGCCCGGAAGGCGGGGTGGGCGGCCATCGCCGCGTTGGTGTACGGCACGGCCACCAGCGGTATCTCCCGGCCCTGGGCCTCCACCAGCAGCCCCAGGGCGAGGGTGTCCGCGATGCCGGCCACCCACTTGTTTACGGTGTTGACCGTGGCCGGGCAGACGATCATGGCGTCGGCGGTGGGCAACACGTCGGGGTCGCCCGGGTTCTTGTAGTGGGTGCGTACCGGGTGACCGGTCTGGCGGGCCAGTGCGGTGCGATCGACGAACTTGGCACCGTCGGGCGTGGTGATCACGCAGACGTCCCAGCCGTCCTGCTGGGCCAGGTCGACGAGCCGGCCCACGTCTCGGGCCAATGGCGAACCACAGGCGATGATGTAGAGCACCTGGCGGTGCCCGTCGTGGCGGTGCGAACCGGTCATGCCGGCTCCGAGGTCATACTCCTACTCCCATGTGCTCAGCCAACTCTGCGATCGGAGAAGGCGGCGCACCACGTGTGCGACGAAGGACGTCCGACATCACCTCGTGGGCGATCGGGCGGCAGCGGATCTCGGACGGCGCCAGGCGGTCACCGCGCAGCAGCATCTCCCCGGCGTTGGCCACATCGCCGATCAACGCGAAGCCCCGGGCCAGGTCGAGCAGGTGGTGCGCCCGGCGTTCGGGCAGCATCGCGTCGAACGGCGCGGGCTGGATCTTCTGGCGGTGCACCTCGACGGCCCGCCCGCCGTCGCCCAGCTCGACGGCGGCTGCCGCCCGGTGCAGCTCCACATTGGTCAACCCGAACGAGGTCCAGTAGTGGTTGTGGTCGCCGCCGAGCTCGACCGCCGCAGCATGCGCTCCGTCGAGCAAATCCTCCACGGTGGCGGTGTCACCGATGCGGGAGGCGGCCATCGCACCCTGGAGCAGCAACATCCCGTAGACGGAGAGGCGCTCGGGGCGGCTGTCGTTGCCGCCGCCCGGGGCGAGTTGGTTGGCGATCCGCACGTTCAGCTCCAGCGCCGGCCGGGGCCGGCCCATCGCCACCAGCGCGTTGCAGACCCGGGTGGTGGCGACACCGGCGAGCAACTGGTCGTCGGCGCGTTGCGCGACGGCGATGGAACGGTCGGCGGCGAGCCAGGCGAGATCGCACTCGCCCAGCTTGCGCAGCACCGAGGAGGCGAGCTGGTAGACCTGCCCGAGCAGGTGGGCGGCACGCTGGGCCTGGTCACCGCCGTACGCGGCGTCGGCCGCCTGGGCGTCGCGGAGCAGCTTCGGCAGGGCCCGGGTGAGCATCCCGTAACGGCCGTACTGGTAGGTCAGCCAGGCGTGGGTGACCGCCTTGCTCATGTCGGCCAGCGGGGGTGGGCTCGGTGCCGCGTCGAAGTACGCGCTGATCGAGTCGTAACGTTCCAGTGCGGCCCGGATCTCCTCGACCTCGAACTGGTCGATGCAGTTGAGCGCGTCGGTGCGCCGCTCCGGATCCTTGCCGAGCAGCAGCTGCACGTCCATCTGGAGGATGTCGGCGATCTCGTAGAGCACGGAGAACTTGTCCAGTCGCCGCACGCCCCGCTCGATCTTGTCGACCCAGCTCTTCGATTTGCCCAACCGGTCGGCGAAAACCTGCTGCGACATCTTCCGCCGGCCGCGCCAGTAGGCCACCCGCCGCCCGATGGGTAGCTCGTCCATCTCCCCAGTCCTCCCCTTGCTGGAGCCCTGGCCGGGGGCCGGGGGCCGTTCGTGGGCGCGGCGATCCGTCCGTATCTCAGGTTTCCGCTGGTCGCACAGGAGGTGCGTCAGCCGTCCGGCCGAACCTCGTACTTTTCGTGCAAGTTGCATCGGCCACTTTGCCAAACAAACGAGGACGGGCTGCGGCAGTGACGGGTCTCGACGTACGAGCTGACGCCGGTCGGGCGCGGCGAGGGGAGATGGCACCAATGTGGGGGAATGTCGGTCCGCATGTGGCGCGGCTGTCGCCGTTGGAACGGGTACGGCTGCGCCGGATCGCCGTGCGCTACGCCCTGCACGGCTGGGCGATCACCCCGGGCGCCTGCCTGGCACGGAGCCGCTTCGTCTGCGGCCGGGCCGGCTGTCCGACGGTCGGCTGCCATCCGGCCCTGGAGGACTGGGAGCACGCGGCCAGCACCGACCCGGCGCGGGTGGCCACCTGGTGGCGGTCCCGGCCACACGGCGTACTGCTGCCCACCGGCCGCTCCTTCGACGTGCTGGAGGTCCCCGCCCACCTGGGCCGGCTGGTCCTGGACGCGGTGCGCGTCCACCCGGTCGGCCCGGGGGTACGCGGACCGGTGCTGGTCACCCCGACCGGGCGGTGGATGTTCCTGGTCCGCCCGGGCGACCCACTGCGACCGGAACTTGAGCACTGTTTCGACGTGGTGCTGCACGGTCGCGGCTCGTGGGTTCCGGCGCCACCGACCCGACTGCCCGAGGGACAGGTCCGCTGGGCGGTCGCACCGGAACAGGCCCGATGGCAGCTACCGGACGCCTACCTGGTGCAGAACACGCTGGTCGAGGCGCTGCGAGCGACCGGAGTGAGGCTGACCTCGGCACTGGTCCCCGGCCATCTACCGCTGCCCCGCCGAGGCCGCTGACCGGGCGCGCGGTGCGATGGCCACCGGCCCCTGCCAGACCACTCCGGCACGCACGTCGCCGCGCTCCCCGGCGCCGGCAGCGAGACCCGAACGCACCGGCGCTCGTTGGATCCTTCGACGGCGCGCCTGCGCCGGGAGCGGGGATGCGATGTCCACCGGCGACACCAGACACCACCCGGGCGGAGCAGAGCCGCCCCGGCGACACCGGCCCGGCCACCGATGGGCGGCCACCCGTCCACCGGGTGCCCGGCCCGGCCGTCCCCGACCGACCGGATCCCGCCCAGCCATCACCCACCGCCCGGCCCGCTGGCCCTGACCCGCCCAGCTATCACCCACCGCCCACCTTCGAGCGCCACCCCGACCCCGCCGTCTGCGCCTGGTCAACGCGCAGCCGCGATCCGTGGCAGTGGAGGGAGTTCCTGGCCGGCGTGTCGGCCACCTTCGCTGCCACCGAACACGGCTGGCCGCGGCCGGAAGGGCGAGGGGGCGGGAGGGCGAGGGCGGCGTCGGTGCGGTCAGTCGATGGGGTTGTCGGCCAGCGGCAGGTTGACGGAGTGCAGGCACCGCGCGTCGTCGGTGACCACCACGTGCCGGTGCGCGGGCAGCCGGTCCAGCCAACCGATCCCGGCCACCCCCATGGCCACGGCTGCGGTGGCGTACGCGTCGGCAAGTCCGAGGTCGTGCCCGACCACCGTCACCGACCTCAGGCCCCGGGCCGGGGCTCCACGACGCGGATCCCGAACGTGGGGGCCACGTTCGTAGACACCCGACGTGGCGACCGCCAGGTCCGTCCCGGTGAGCACCAGACAGACCGCCGGCGGGTTCCAGGGGTGCCGCACACCGATCCGCCACGGCAGTCCGGTCGAGGAGTGGCCCCGCACCCGGACGTCACCACCGGCGTTCAGGCAGTGGTTGTCGGCACCCGCCGCGCGCAACCGGTCCGAGGCCACCTGGACCGCCCAGCCCTTGACGTACCCGGACGGGTCCAGTCCGCCGGTGGCGTACGCGTCGAAGAAGCCGTCCGTGGCACCCCACAGGTCGGCGCAGCGTTCCAGCACCCGGCGCAGGTCGGCCGACGCCTCGGAGAGCAGCAGTTCGCCCCGGTCGAAGCGGCACACCTCGCTGTCCGGCCGGTAGGTGCTGAACCTCGCGTCCACCTCCCGCAGCCAGGCGAACACCTCGTCGGCCAGCGCGGCCAACTCCGTCGTGGGCCGGTCGTCGGCGATGTCGAGGCTGACCGGGGTACCCATCACGTGTTCGACCCGCCGCAGCCCGGGTCGGGTCAAGGTGTCCACGCTCATCGGGTCTGGTCGATCGCAGCCTGCAACGACCGCCGGTAGGAGTCGCTGGTCGCGGTCGCGCCCGAAACGGTGTCCAGGTCGGCGCCCTGCCGTTCCACCACCATCCCCACCGCACCGCTGTAGCGGCTGTCGACCTGGTCGCTGCGCTGGTCGGACTGGGCCGTCCTGCGCGGCAGCTGAAGTGCCGCCGCATTGACGATCTGGTCGCCGACCACCGTGATGCGGACCTGCACGTCGCCGAACTCGTTGCTCACCACCGGTCCGACGACCGTGTTGGCGGTGGGTTGCGCGGCGGCCGGGCCGGTCCGGGACGCGGCCGGGGTCTTCGGTGCACCACTCGAAGCGGACCGGCTCGCCCTGGGCGCGCTGCGCGTCGGTTTCGGCGAGGTGCTGGCCCGCGGCGTCGCCTCCTCCGGGCCGGCTGCTGGTGCCGGTCCCTCGGCGGCGGTGGGGGCCTCCTGGGCCGGTTGACCGGTGCCCGGGGCGGCCTTGAACACCACCAGCGCGGTGGTGCTGGCGGCCAGGCCGGTGATCGCGAGAAGCGCGCGACGCATGCGGTGTGGGCCCTCTCAGAGTTCGAAGGTGGCGAGGTGGATCTGGCGGCGGCGGACGCCGGCCTGGCGGAGCACCCGTCGGTACTGCTCGACCAGGCCGGGTGGGCCGCACAGGTAGACGTCGCGACGGGCCACGTCCGGCACCAGTTGGCGCAGCCCGTCCGGGGTCATCACCTGCCGTGGGCCCGGGTCGTTGCGGGAGCCGACGACGTACCAGACCCGCAGACCGCGGTTTCGGGCCAGCCAGTCCAACTCCTCCTGCAACAGCACGTCGGCGGGGGTACGGGCCCGGTAGATCAGGGCGGCACCGGGCGGCAGTTCCTCCAGCATCGCCCGCAGCGGGGTGATGCCGCTGCCGGCGGCGATCAGCAGCGCACGTTCCCGGGTGCGGTGGGCTGCCGTGCAGGTGCCCGACGGGCCGACCGCCCAGACCCGTACGCCCGGGTCGAGATTGCGGAGGTCCTGGGTGTGCCGACCGACCACCTTGACGGTCAGTCGCAGCCAGCGGTCGTTGGCCGCGGCGGAGACCGAGAACGGGTGCGACTGCCACCAGCAGCCCCGGGTCAGGAAGCGCCAGCGGAAGAACTGCCCACCCAACAGCTCCAGCCGATCGAGGCCCGACCCGGTCAGGTAGAGCGAGACGGCGTCGGGACTTTCGGTGACCACGTCAGCGACCCGTAGCCGGTGCCGCAGGTTGAACCGCAGCGGGACGACCAACCGACCCCACAGCCACGCGGCGGCCACCAGCACGTACAGGGCGATCCATCCGGTACGCGCCGGACCGGGCCGGAACAGCTGGCTGCCGTTGCTGAACTGGTGGGCGAAGCCGAGCAGCAGCACGGCGTACGCGGCCAGGTGGGTGGCGTGCCACAGCTCGTACGGCAGCACCCGACGTACCGCCCGCACGCTTACCAACCCGACAAGCACCAGCAGACCGGCAGCGGCGAACGCGGAGACCATGTCCTGGTACTCGCGCAGCATCACGCCGGCCTGACCGAGCAGCGAGCGACCCTCCAGCCCGGCGTAGCCGACCAGGATCAGGGCCGCGTGGGCGAGCACCGCGACCAGCAGCGTGGCGGCGACGTCGCGGTGCCAGCGGGCGATCCGCTCGCCACCGGCCCACCGTTCCAGCACCGGCAGGCGGCTCATCATCAGCACCTGGACCAGCAGCAGGTAGCCGGCGACCAGTCCGGTGATCTGCCCGGCGGCGGTGGTCATCGCGGTGGAACCGCTCAACGAGCCGGCCGGGGTGTCCAGCCACCACGGCAGCACGCTGGCCACGAGACCGCCCAGGAACAGCACGATCAGCAGTCGCCGGCCACCGGCGCCGCGCCGCGGCACGGCCGGCGGTGGGGCGGGTGGATGCGACCCGGGCCCGGCGCGGAGATCCGGCCGGGGACTGACGTACGGGCGGGGGTAGGTCGTCACGCCCGGCCGCCGCACTCGTCGAGCTGATCGGCCATGCACCGTTTCCGATTCCTGCCGGGCGTCGACCCAGGACGTGACCGGTCTCCCGAGGTGCGACGCCTGCTGCCTGAGGGTTTGCCCCGGGAAGGTAGTCACCGGTCGGCATCCCGACAAGGCCGTCGACCGCCCCCGGCCGGAGCACTTAAGGCGGAACTCATCAGGGGCAGGCGTCGGGCGGTTGTCGGCCAATTCGGGTACGCACGTCACAAGCAGGGCCTTCGCTGGTCGCCGATGCTCAGCGGGCGGCAATCCGACAACCGGTACCGTCGCCGCGCCGACCCGTCGCGGAGGTGAAATTTAAGCCTCGGATAAGGGGTCGTTCAGCTCTCGCCCGGCCGCGCTCCCGAGCCGTGGGCGCCAAAGTAGCAACAGGAAGAGCGCGTGAGCCCTCTCCGCAGCGGGTATTCCGTCGCACCGTTGCTGAACGCGTGAGGGGAAGGCACATGCTCAGCAAAGAGGATCAACGCAGATTTGAGCAGATCACCCGCCATTTGCGGGAGAGTGATCCGGCGTTCTTCGCCCGGCTCGACCACCGAGCCCGGGGCCGTCACGGCCGCTGGCTGCTGTTGTTGACCGTCGTGCTCTGGGCGGCACTGCCGGCGACCACCGTGCTCGCCGGCCGGCTGGCCGGGGCGATCTTCGCGGTGGTGCTGTTGACCAATGCGGCGCTGATGTGGCGGTTCCGTCAACGTTGGCTGTGAACCGGACGGTCGTGGTGGTTCACTCTTCGCCGAGCTGGCGGTAGGCGGGGCGCAGGCGTTCGACGAGTCCCGGCCCGCCGATGGCCGGCGCGGGTGCGCCCAGTTGCCGCAACAACAGGTCCGGGTGGGCGGTCAGGCTCGGCGGGCGGTCGGGCAGCGGCACGGGCGGCAACCAGAACCGGTCGACCGCCTCGGCCAGCGGCGTGACGGGCAGGTCGGCCAGCGCCCGGGCGGCACCTGCGGCGGGCACGTCCGCCTCGTGGTGCCCGGGCCACCCGCCGCCATCGCGGCCGGTGTCGACCGGCCCGGTCGCCAGCGCGTCCGAGTGGCCATTGTGGCCGGTCGGGTGCGGCGATGCTGTGCCGCCCCGATCCGCAGGGGCGCCGGCACCGGCTGTCGACTCGCCGTCCCGGGCTTGCGTTGTCGTCGACGCGTGGGCGTCGGCGCGCAGGTGCCGTAGCCGGGCGAGCAGGTCCGCCCGGCTGCGCCCACGCCAGTGCAGCAGGGTGAACGGGTCCGCGTCGAACGCCTCGGCGAGCAGGTAGAAGGTGGCGGCGAGGTGTTTACAGGGCACCGCGACGTCCGGGCACGAACACCGCTGGTCCAGGTCGCTGATCGCCGCCGGGAACAGCGGCGCCTCGGCCGCGATGAACAGCTCCTCCAACTCGGCCGGCAGGTCGCCGGCGAGCAGCCGCGCGCTGAAGAACGCCTGGTCGGCGAGTTTCCCCTCGATCCGGGCCCACAGCCGGGCCGGAAAGGGCGGCAGTGCGACGCTGACCTGGTACGGCTTGGCCCGGGAGCCCTGGACCACCGCGGTCACCACGCCCGGCGCGACGTCCAGGCTGAGCACCTGGCCGGCGCGGGCGTACGACCGGCCCCGGGTCAGCCGGGTGCCGAGCGCGAACGACTCCAGCACCTCCAGGAACCGGCGGGACCACCAGGAGACGCCGATCGCGCCCCGGGTGCTGCGGGCGCGCAGCCCACCGTCGACCCGGCGCGGCGGGCCGTAGTCGGCGAACCTGCCGCCATCGTCGGCGCTCACTCGGCCACCGCCCCCGCCTCCAGAGCGAACAACTCACGCAGCTGGGCGGTGGACAGCTCGGTGACCCACTGCTCGCCGGTGCCGACCACCGAGGCGGCCAGGCCACGCTTGTCGGCGATCAGCGCGGCTACCTTCTCCTCCACCGTGCCGGCGCAGACGAACTTGCGGACCTGCACCCGGCGGCGCTGTCCGATCCGGAACGCCCGGTCGGTGGCCTGGTCCTCCACCGCCGGGTTCCACCACCGGTCGACGTGCACCACGTGGTTGGCGGCGGTAAGCGTCAGCCCGGTCCCGCCGGCCTTGAGCGAGAGGACGAACAGCGCCGGACCGCCGGCGGACTGGAAGCGGGTCACCATCGCATCCCGGTCGGCCTTGCCGACCCCGCCGTGCAGGAACAGCACCTCCCGGCCGAACCGGGCCGACAGATGCCCGCGCAGCATCCCGCCGAACTCCGCGAACTGGGTGAACAGCAGGGCCTTCTCCCCTGCCGCGAGGGCCTCGTCGAGGATCTCCTCCAGTCGGGCCAGTTTTCCCGACCGTCCGTCCAGGGGCGAGCCGTCGCGTAGCAGCTGGGCGGGATGGTTGCAGACCTGCTTGAGCCGGGTCATGGTGGCCAGCACCAGCCCGCGCCGCTCGATGCCGTCGCTGGATTCGATCCGGGCCAGCATGTCGTCGACGACCACCCGGTACAGCGCCGCCTGCTCGGCCGTGAGGTTGCAGAAGACCTCCATCTCCAGCTTCTCCGGCAGGTCCGAGATGATCGACGAGTCGGTCTTGAGCCGGCGCAACACGAACGGCCCGGTGATCCGGCGAAGCCGTTCGGCTGCCTCGGTGTCCCCCTGCCGCTCGATCGGCTCGGCGAACCGCTTGCGGAACGTCGCCGCCGGGCCGAGCAGGCCCGGGTTGGCGAACTGCATGATGGACCAGAGGTCCGCCAGCCGGTTCTCCACCGGCGTGCCGGTGACCGCGATGCGGTGCCGGGCGGGCAGTGACCGGACCGCCTCGGCCTGCCGGGTGGCGGCGTTCTTGATGGCCTGGGCCTCGTCGACCACGACCCGGTGCCAGTCGACGCCGGCCAGCTCCGCGGCATCGCGGGCGGCCACCGAGTACGTGGTGAGGACCAGGTCCGCGGCGTGCACGGTGGCGGTGAACTCCGCGCCGCGTGCCCGCTGCGCGCCGTGGTGCACGTGTACGCGCTTGTCCGGGGTGAACCGGGCGGCCTCCCGCTGCCAGTTGCCGACCAGCGACATCGGACAGATCAGCAGGGTCGGACCGGCCTGTGGCGGGTCGACGGCCAACAACGCCAGCAGCTGCACCGTCTTGCCCAGCCCCATGTCGTCGGCGAGGACCCCACCGAGCCCCAGTGACTGGAGGAACGCCAGCCAGGCCAGCCCCCGCCGCTGGTACGCCCGCAGCGTGCCGTGGAAGGACGGCGGCTCGTCCAGCGGGGCGAGCCGCCGGTCCACGGCCCCGGCGAGCAGGTCACCGAGCGCGCCGTCGGCACTCACCTCGAGCACCGGCAACGCGTCCGGCTGCTCGGCATCGGACAGGCCGAGCCGCAGCAGGTCGGCCACGGTCAGCTCGCCGGTGGACCGCAGCAGGCGCAGGCCGGCGGCGAGTCGCTTCGGGTCCAGTTCGACCCAGCGCCCCCGCAGCCGCACCAGCGGGGTCTTCAGCGCCGCCAGACGGGTCAGTTCGTCCTCGGTCAACGGCTCGTCGCCGAGGGCCAGCTCCCAGCGGTAGTCGACCAGGGCGTCCAGTCCCACCCGGTCGGCCGGGCCGGTGACCGCGCCCGGTGCGCTGCGGGAGCGGGCCCGCAGCCGGGCGCCGAGCCGCGACGCGGGCCGCCGCCACCACGACGGCAGCAGCACCGTGAAGCCCGCCGCGTGCAGCGTCGGTGCGCCCTCGCGCAGGAACCGGTGCGCCCCCTCGGTGTCCAGCTCCAGCACCTCCGGCCGGGCGGTACGCAGGGCCACGTCCAGTTCCGGCCACAGTCGGCTGGCCCGGCCGAGCTCGGCCAGCAGGATCTCCTGCGGATGGTCACCGACCACGGTCGCGCCGTCGCCGCGCCACACCTGTCCGGCGTCGACGTGCAGGCCCGGCTCGTCGTTGGCGCGCAGCCCGAACTCGACCCGCCACCGGCCGGTGGTGGCGACGACGGCGTCGGGGGCGGCCGGCACCACCGTCACCGGTTCGGTCAGTTCGTCGGCCGACGGCTCGACCAGCCGGAAACTGGCCCGCACCGGGCCACCGGCGGCGTCGCGTTGCCACTGGTCCAGCTCGGCGCGGAGCGTGCGCAGCGCCGCCGCCTCGGCGGTGAACCCGCGCTGCGGTCCGGTCAACCCGCCCAGCCAGGCCGCCACTGCACCGTTCGGTCGCACTCCCCGGGCCAGCGTCATCGGCGGCAGTGCGGCGCGCACGGCCGCGTCGGTCAGGGCGTCGAGCGCGTCGGCGACCAGCAGCCCGGGCACCTCGACCGACATGTCGGACGGGCCCGCCGCCCGGTTCGTGGACCGTCGGCCGGATTCGTCCGCACGCTCGCCGGCCGACGCCGGCCGACGCGGGCCGGCGTCCGGCGGGGCCGCCCGGCGTCGCCCGTGCCGGTCGCCGGGGGCCAGCGCGGGCAGTTCCGCCTCGATCACGGCCCGGGCGGCAGGGGGCAGGGCCAGCGCCAGCGACCGGGCCCAGGCGGCGTCCGTACCGGTGAGCAACGGTCGCCACACCGCCCAGGCGTCGGACGCCGCGGTGGCCGAGGACGGGCCGGTCGCCGAGGACGGGTCACTGGCCGAGGGCGGGCCGGCGAGGCTGGGCAGGACCCGGCCACGGGCGGCCAGTTCGGTGGCGAAGTCGGCCAGTTCGGCCAGGTGTCGCAGGCTCGCGCCGGGTGCGGCGGCCAGCTTCTCGACGGTACGCAGCAACGACAGCGCGGCGTCCGGGGCGTACGCCAGCACCGGGACCTGCCACCCGGCGAGGGTGACCGGGCCACGGACCGGTTCCACGACGGCGGTGCGGACCAGCTCCGGCGAGTCCACCGGCGAGCCGGCCCGGGTGGGCAGGCGCAGCAACGCGGTGCCGAGGTCGTCCGGTTCGGCGGCATCGGCCAGCAGCGCGACAAGCGTGGCGTGCGCGGCGGCGAACGGGTGTGGGCGGGCTCGCGGTGCCCGACCGGGACGACGCGGGGCGTGGGGTGGCAGGGTGCTGTCCTCGGCCCAGACCGCCAGCGCCCGGCCGGGCAGCCACATCCCATGGACGACCAGCACGCACTCCCCCTCGGACCGGACGGGCCCGCTCGACGCCGCGCGGCCCGGGGGCCCTGACGACACCCGGGGCCAGGATAGGCGGCACCGACCGGCTAGCGTCGGCGCCATGTGCGACCTCCTGGTGATCGGCGGCCTCGGCGTCGACGTGCGGGTGCGGGTGCCCCGACTGCCGCTGCCGGTGGTCGACTCGGTCACCGTCGACCCGATCGAGCTGCGCATCGGCAACACCGGAGCCGGTGTGGTGCTCGCCGCGCACGCGCTCGGGCTGCGGGTGACGGTGGTCGACACGGTGGGCGTGGACCCGGCCGGCACCGTCGTGCGGGCCGCGCTGGCCCGTACCGGCGTGCGCGCGGTCCTGGCCGACGACCCGGCGGGTACCCGACGATCGGTGAACCTGGTCGACCCCGGCGGGCGGCGGATGTCGCTGTACGACCCCCGGGCCTCGGACGGTCCGCCACCGTTCGCGGCGGCCCGGGTGGCGGAGCTGATCCGGGACGCCAACCACGTGCACCTGTCGATCATGGGTTGGGTGCGGGAGCTGCTGCCCGACCTCGGTGACCTGCTGGGCGAGGGGGTGGGCAGCTCGACCGATCTGCACGACTGGGACGGGCACAACCCGTACCACCGCCCGTTCGCCGACATCGCCGAGCTCGTGCTGGTCAGCGGCGCGGCGCTCGGCGACCGGGCGGCGACCGTGGCCGGCACGCTGGCACCGCGCCCGGTCCTGGTGACCCGGGGCGCGGACGGCGCCGATCTGTACCTGGGCGGGAACCTCCACCGGATTCCGGCGGCCGTGCCACCCGGCCCGGTGGTCGACACCAACGGCGCCGGGGACGCCTTCGCGGCGGGGATCATCACGGCCCGGTCGCGCGGCGCGACCTGGGCGGAGGCGGCCGGCTACGCGTCCCGGGTCGCCGCCGCTGCCTGCATCCACGACGGCATGGAGTACCCGCCGGGGCTGCTTCCCCGCGATTGACCGGTCGGAGTGCACCGTCATCGACCGGCAGGCCGGCACCCGGCGGGTCTACCGGCTCAGCCCGGCAGGCGTGGCCGCCCTGTGCGCCGCGCCCGACCGACGGCGGGATCATCCCGCTTCGTCCTGCGGGTCACCGACGGCCGGGGCAGGATGGGCGCATGGCATCCACGGTTGAGATCCCACTTGTGGGCGGCACGGCCGACGGCGAGCACGTCACCGTCGAGCTGGACCCGAACGGCCGGCCCCCACTGACCCACCATCACCTGGGGCCACAAGGGCTGGCGGCAGCGGAGATCTACGAACTGGAGTCCGTCGACACCGACCGCCAACAGTGGCGCTACTGCTGGCGGGGGCCGGCGGTCTGAAGCCGACCCCCGCGCCACCGATCAGGCACCGACCTCGACCAGGGACCGGTTGCGCAGGCTCTCCAGCACCGCCCGGGTGACCTGAGAGGTGCCCCTGGCCTCGTCACACACCCGCGCCACCCGCCGGGCGGTGACCTCGGCCCGCTGCTCACGCTCATCCCACAGCTGGTCCACCTCGGCCAGCAGGGGGCCCTCCACCTCGCGCTCCACGCCACGCAACGCCGGCACCCCGAGTCGCTGCGCGAGGTCGAAGACCTTGCCGGCGTACGGCAGGGGCAGGAACGGCGTACCCATCATCGCGGCGAAGATCAGAAAGTGCAGGCGCATACCGACCGCCAGGTCGAAGTGCCGCATCAACCCGAGCACCTGCTGCGGGGAGTAGGTGCCGTGCAGGATCCGCCCCCGCTCGGCGGCGATCATGTGCGACAGCACGCCGTGCGAGTGCCGGATGTCGTCGCGTTCCATCGGCACGAACAGCACGTGCGCGTCGATCCGGTGCACCAGGAAGTCACCGATCTGCGCCAGCAGGCGGTGGTATCCGTCCACGTCCAGCCGTTCCGCCGCCCGGCCCGGCTCCCGCACGCTCATCCCGACCAGCCGTTTGCCGGCTGGCACGCCCTCCTCCCGGAGGAACTGCGCGGGAAAGTCCTCCGGTTCCAGCAGGAACGCCGGATCGCCGGTGACGGTGATCGGATTGAGCAGGCCGGCCTCCTCCAGCACCATCCGCGACTCCTGGTCGCGTACGGTCACCTGGACCGCACCGGCCAGCGTCTCCCGGACCATGCCGGTGTCCACCATCTCGTTGAGCGGCCCGACGCCCACGGCGTACGTCAGCAGCGGCAGACCCCGCTCCTGCGCCACCCGGACCACCCGCAGGTAGCGGCGTGCCTCCTTGTCGTAGAGGATGCCGCCGCCGCCCAGGATGAGCAGGTCGAGTTGAGACAGCACGAGGGCGGAGTCGGTCCGGCTGACCCCCTCCCACGGCACCGCCTCAACGTCCGGGTGGGCGACCGCGGTGTGCGCGGGATTCCGCGAGAACACGATGATCCGCGCATGCGGCTCCTGCTGCCGCAGATCGGTCAGCAGACCGGTGAGGATCGCCTCGTCGCCCAGGTTGCGCCCACCGTACGAGCCGAGCACGCCGATGGTCAGTCCGGCACGCGTCATCCGTCGCTCCTCCCCAGGTGCGTCCGCTCCGCCGTTTCCCCGCTGCGCTGGTGAACAGTCCTCGAGGGCTCCTCGGCCACCCGATCAGACGGTGCGGCTGGCGGATCTGGCGTGGCCGAGACCAGCGGCCGACCGCACAGACTGCGGCATTCCAGGCGGGCCGCTGTCGACAATTCGACTTCCCCGGCACGCGCCGACCCCGACGCGCCACAGACGGTCACACATTAGCCCGATGGGGTGACAGACCGTGGTTGACGCTGGTTGACGGCTTTGCGAGGGTGGCCGGCGGATCCCCTCGACCCCGAGCGGCTGATCCACGCGGCGGCCGGGGTACGACTGGGGCTGCATCCTGGCCGCCGTCACAGCCCCCGCAGCCCCGAGCGGAGAACTCGATGTCGTCAGGTGGCACCCTGCCTCGCACCGGAGTCGACGTAATCACCATCGGCGGCACGGCTGGTGTCGGCCTCGTACAGCTGTCGTGGCCGCTTGTCATCGCGGCTGTCGGTGTGCTGATGGTGATCGTCGGTGCCGGCATGATCCGGCTGACGTTCCGACGCGGACGGTCGATCAACGGATGAGCGCGCGCATCGTACCCAGACGGGTCTTGCTCGCGGCGGCGGTCGTGCTGGCTGCCGCGGCAGTGTGGGCGATACGTCATGTGTTCGCGGTTCTTGGCGCCTTCGACGGCGCCGGACACCGCTTCACCTACGTGTACGCGGGCATGTTCCTGTTGTTGTTGTGGCAGATCGGCGGCGCCTACCTGGAGCTGCCGGCGACTGCGACCTGCCAGGCTCGTGAGTACCTCGACGCGTTGCGGGTGGTGGCGATCGTGCCGGTCTACAACGAGGATCCGGCGGCACTGCGTGCCTGCCTCGAATCCATGGTCGGGCAGACCCGGACCCCTGACGTCATCTACGTGGTGGATGACGGCTCGACCAATGTCGACGAATACGAGACCGTGAAGCGGTGGTTTCTCGATGCCGCCCCCACGCGCGGGATCAACGTGGCATGGCATGTCCGGGAGAACGCCGGCAAACGACATGCGCAGGCTGTGGCCGTGCGGACCACCGGCGACGCGGACATCTACTGGACGGTCGACTCGGACACGGTCTCCGATCCGCGGGCGCTCGACGAGTTGTTGCTGCCGTTCGCTGATCCTCGCGTGCAGTCGGTTGCCGGGGTCGTGATGGCCGCGAACGTCCGGTCATCGTTCCTGGCGCGGATCACTGACCTGTGGTTCGTCACGGGTCAGCTCACGGACCGGTCGTCGTTGTCAGTGTTCGGGGCGGTGTGGGTCAACTCCGGGCCGATCGCCGCCTATCGGGCGGCTGCCATCCGGGACAACCTCGACGGCTACCGGACGGAGACGTTTTCGGCCGGAATGCGCTCTTCTCGGATGATTCGCTGTTGACGTTGTTCGTGATGGTCAGGGGCCGCACCGTACAACAGCCGACCGCGTTCGCCTTCGCGTTGATGCCGAACCGGTTCGGGCACCTGTGCCGCATGTATCTGCGGTGGATGCGGGGCAGTTTCATCCGCTCCTGGTGGCGGGTGCGGCGGACTGGTTGGGGTACCCGACAACAGGTGGAGGTCGTTCTCGCGCATTGACCGGCGGTGCCGCTGCTCGACGCCGCTCGGGCGGCACGCGTGCCGCCCTCCCGCCTGGCAAGACGCTGTTGCCAGGCGGGAGGGCGCGACAGGTTACGAACCTGGTGGTCCCTCGCATGGGCGAGTGCTTCCCGCTGAGCTACGCGCCCGGAACGCCGTACGGCGGGCCAGCGTTGGCAACCTCATCCTGCCACCGCCGGCCCGGACGGACGCCTCGCACCCCGAAGTACTCACGGACCGGTCCGGGGCACCCGCACCGACGGGAAACGACTTGCCCGCCCGGGTGCCTGACCGGCAGCGTGAACGACATGCAGGCGCAGACGCGGAATCGGCTACGGTGGGCCGAGTTGCCCCCTGATGTCCGATCCGCCGTGGAGAAGATCCTCGGCGACCGGGTGGTCGAAGCGGTGTCACAGCCGGGCGGGTACTCCCCCGGCACCGCCGACCGGGTACGCACCGCCAGTGGCCGTCGCGCCTTCGTCAAAGCGGCCAGCCCGGCCCAGAACCCGGACACCCCGGACATGCACCGGGCCGAGGCGCGGATCACCGCCGCACTGCCCGCGTACGCCCCGACCCCCCGGTTGCTCGGCTGTCACGACGACGGCCACTGGGTGGCGCTGGTGCTCACCGACGTCGCCGGGCGGCACCCGGTCACTCCGTGGCGCACCGAGGAACTCGACGCGGTGCTGGACGCCCTGGAACGGATGTCGACGGCGCTCACGCCCAGCCCGGTGACGGAGGTGCCGGCCATCGCCGAGCGGCTGGCCGATGAATTCGCCGGCTGGCGGCGGATCGTCGACGACCCGCCGCCGGAGTTGAACTCCTGGGCCCGGGCCCATCTCGACGAACTCTGCTCCTGGGCGGACCATGGCCTGGCGTCGCTGACCGGCGACACCCTGTGCCATGTGGATCTTCGTACGGACAACCTGCTCGTCGACCAGGCCGGCCGCGTCACCGTGGTCGACTGGCCCTGGGCGGCTCGCGGCCCGAACTGGCTGGACACCGCGATGCTGCTGCTCGACGTACGCCTGCAGGGCGGGCACGACACCGAGGCCCTGCTACGTCGGCTTCCGCTCACCGCCGCAGCCGACCCAGACGCGGTGACCGGCCTCTACGCCGGCCTCGCCGGCTTCTTCACCGACCGAGCGCGCCTGCCCCCGCCGCCGGGCATCCCCACCCTCCGGGCGTTCCAGCATGCCCAGGCCGAGGTCCTGCTCACCTGGCTGGCCGAGCGCGTCGCCACCTGACGCTCGCCGCCCCGCCCGCACCCCGCACATCTTTCGAGGCAGCAACATCCCCGAACCTGCTGCCCCCGAGCAGCCGTGACCCCGCAACACTCAGGTGGGTGGGGTGGACGGGTGGGTGAGGAAGGGGAGGACCGCCGCAGGGAGGGCGGGTGAGTCGACGATGTCGTAGTGGGTGAGTCCAGGGAGGACGGCCAGCCGGGCAGCAGGGCGATCGGTGCCGTCCCACCCGGCGTCCCGGTGGCCACCGCCGAGCAGACCGAAGAACTCCACCATGTGTGCCGGGCGAACCGAGTCGGCGTCGGCGAAGACCAGCATCGTCGGCGTGGTGATCGCCGCGACCTCCGATGACCAGTCGTAGTCACGGCGCAGCAGCTCACCGGTGCTGGCCCAGAGCCGCGGCCAGTCCTGCGGCCGGGGCGCCACCCGTCGGTAGAGCTGCTCGGGCGGAGTGCCACGCATCCGCTCGGCGTCCGCCTCGTCGGGCTCGGGCATGCCGGCGAGCACCTCGGGAAACCAGCCCTGCCGCCGACACGGCGCGGAGACCACCACCAGACGGCGGAGCAACTGCCGGTGCTGCACCGCCAACCGCACGGCGACCCCACCGCCGAGGGAGAAGCCGAGCACCTCGGCCTCGGCCAGCCCGAGGTGCACGATCAGCGCCGCCACGTCGTCGGCCATCGACTCGTACCACAGGGGGCGGCCGACGTCGGCGGTGCGGCCGTGGCCCGGCAGATCGACGCTGACCACCAGGCGACGCCGCGCCAACGCCGGCCGGATCGCGGCGAAGGTCTCCACCGCGCCGAACCCGCCGTGCAGCAGCACCAACGGCCGCCCGGCACCGTGCGTCTCGTACCAAAATCGGACGCCGTTGACCTCGGCGAAAGCCACCTGGTCCCCTCTCATCGAGCTGCGGAGCTTGACACGGTCGCGCTGGGGCGCCGATCGGCGGGGGCCCAGGCGTCAGACGCAATCCCAGAAGAAGCGGCCTTCGCGCAAATCTGGAGACGGGAAGCTGTAGCCGGTCCCGCCGCCGAAGTTGAGAGCGTAGGGGTCATCGGGTCCGTGGCCCTCTCCGCCGTCAAGTTGGAAGTGGAACCGCCAGTCGGCCGGTACTTCCTGAAAATCGGTCTGCCACAGGTGGGCCTTGCCGCCGACGTAGCTGTAGGGCGGAAGCGCACTGGCGGGTGCATCGACAGCGTCGGGAAGGTCCAGCAGTACGCCCGCCTGCTCGGCCTCTTGACGTGCGATGTCCGCATCCAGGGATGCCTCGGCGGCTGGGTCCGGCGGGACCAGGTCTATGGCGAGTTCCACGCCTACATGCTCGTTCCACGTCATGCCCCGTCGCCACAGGGACGGACCGGTGGCCGTGCCGGTCGTAACGATGAAGTGTGGGATTCGGCCACCCGGTTGGACCAGTAGTGCGTTCTCGCCGGCCTCAGCGTCGAAAGTCTCGGCCATGCATTGAGGGTCGTCGGTGACGAACAGGTAGGCGAGGCTCGCTGGTTCACCGGGGATGGGAATCTGACCGACGAACATCATGGGCGTTCCCAGGCTGCGAGACAGCGGCCAGGTGGGCGGCCCCAGCCACACGGGTTGGCCACCCAGCTTGGCTCGCGGGGCGTGGATCGGCGCACTGACCGGTCGCAGTCGCATCTGCAATCGGGGAAGTAACCAGGCATCACCAGGGCCGTTGCAGTCCGGCTGGATCGTGACGGGGACCGGCGGTACTCCATACATCAGGCGATGCTAGGCGGGGTCGAGCGGCATCAGCAGCTGCGGAGGTGGTCCAGGCTGCGGCTGACTGTCGTGACCGCCCCTGCTGTCACAGCCCGGAGAATTGATCTCCGGGCTGTCGTTGGTGTTGGTGGTGTGTGGTGGGCGCGGCAGGTTTCGAACCTGCGACCCCTCGCTTGTAAGGCGAGTGCTCTCCCACTGAGCTACGCGCCCGGAACGCCGTACGGCGGGCCGGCGGTTGGCAAGCTTACCCTGCCACCCGCCGGCCCGGACGGACGCCTCGCACCCGGTGGACCGGGTCAAGCCGTGGCCTCCGCCAGAGCCTTGCGCCAGCCCTGCTGGTCGCGGGCCTCACCGGGCATGTTCATCTCGGCGAAGCGGACCACGCCGGTCTGGTCGATGACGAAGGTGCCCCGGTTGGCGATGCCGGCGACGTCGTTGAAGACGCCGTACGCCTGAGCGACGGCGCCGTGCGGCCAGAAGTCGGACAGCAACGGGAACTGGTAGCCCTCCCGCTCCGCCCAGACCTTGTGCGCGTAGACCGAGTCGACGCTGACGGTCAGCACCTGGACTTCGTCGTTGACGTACTCGTCGAGGTTGTCCCGTACCTCGGTCAGCTCACCCTGGCACACCCCGGTGAACGCCAGCGGGTAGAAGACCAGCAGGACGGTGCGCCGGCCCCGGAAGTCGGAGAGTTGGACCTGCTGGTTGTTCTGGTCCTTCAGCACGAAGTCGGGCGCCTCGGCGCCAACCTCGATGGGCATGCGAACTCCTCGAATCGGTTCGGACGGCTCGCCGTGGGTCGGGCTACTTCTTGCCCTTGGCGCCGCGACGTAGCACGAGTCGGGCACCGCTCCAGTCCTTGCCAGCGTTGACCGTGGAAGTCTGCTGAAGGCCGGCGGTGGGTGCCGACTCGGCGATCTCGCTCGGCTCGACGTGGCCTTCGCGGCCGGCCTTGGGCGTCAGCAGCCACACGACCCCGTTGTCGGCCAGCGGGCCGAGGGCGTCGACGAGTAGCTCGAAGAGATCACCGTCGCCGTCCCGGTACCAGACCAGCACCGCGTCGACCACCTCGTCGGTGTCCTCGTCGACCAGATCTCCACAACGGTCGGTCAGGGCGTCCCGGAGATCGGAGTCGACGTCGACGTCGTAGCCCATCTCCATGACGACCATCCCCGGCTCGATGCCGAACCGGTCCGCCAGGCTGCGTACCCCGTCAGCAGCCTGACCAGCGGTCGCGCTCACTGTCGCGTGCCTCCTCATCTCGTCCGAGCCGGCGTCTGCTCGACGCCGTCAGGCAAAGTCCACACAGTTGTGCCCTCCTGCGCAAGTGGCGCACCGGGTGGAACGAAATTTACCGTGCCAGCAGCGTACGGGCACCCTGGGTGATGGCCTCCTCGGACACCAGGACCTGTCGGGCAGCCGGACCCAGCGGCACAAAAGAGTCAACTGCGGCCACCCGCCGTGCCGCCCCGACATATCCGGCGTCCACCAGCGCGGCGATCACCCCCTCACCCACCCCACCGGACCGGCGGGTCTCGTCCACCACCAGCACCCGGCCGGTCGCGGCGGCCTCCCGGATGAGGTCGGCCACCGGCAGCGGCGCGAGCCAGCGCAGGTCCACGACCCGGGTGCCGATCCCCTCGTCGGCCAGCGCCGACGCCGCCCGCAACGACATCCGTACGCCGTTACCGAAGGAGATCATGGTTACGTCTGCGGCCGAACCGACTCCGTACACGCGGGCCCGTCCCACCGGGACGTGGCCGCCGGCCCAAGCTCCCGGCTCGGCGTAACTAGCCAGCCACTCACCGTCACCGTCGGTGTAGAGATCGCGGGTGTGGTAGAGCGCGATCGGCTCCAGGAACACGCAGACGCTGCCGTCCACCGCCGCACTCGCCAGGCAGGTCCGCAGCATCGCCGCCGCGTCGTCCGGCCGCGCCGGCACGGCGATCACCAAGCCCGGCACGTCCCGCAGTACGGCCACCGAGTTGTCGTTGTGGAAGTGCCCGCCGAAGCCCTCCTGGTACGCCAGCCCGGCCACCCGCACCACCATCGGATTGCGCAGCGCCCCCTGGGAGAAGAAGCGCATGGTCGCTGCCTCGCCCCGCAGTTGGTCCTCGGCGTTGTGCAGGTACGCCAGGTACTGGATCTCCGGCACCGGCAGCATTCCGGCCAGCCCCGCACCGAGACCGAGGCCGAGGATCGAGGTCTCGTCGAGCAACGTGTCGAACACCCGGGCGGCACCGAACCGGTCACGCAGCCCCTTGGTGACCCCGTAGACCCCGCCCTTGGCGGCGACGTCCTCACCGAAGACCGCCATCTGCGGATGGCTGAGCAGCCCGTCGGTGAGCGCCGCGTTGATGCTCTGCGCGAGGGTGAGCGGCCCGGCCAGTTCCGGTGGCTTACCGCCGAACGCCTCGGCCCGCGTCGCGGCGTCGTGGCCGGCGGCGCGGGCACCCGCGTCGGCGACCGCCAGGGCGACCCGGACCGGGCGGCGCGGTGCCAGCGGGGCGATCACCTCGGCGGCGTCGGCCAGCTTCGGCTCGTCGAGCACCTCCTCGGCGATCCGGCGGACCTGCCAGCCGATCTCGTCGTAGCGGTCCAGCAGTTCCGGGCCGCTGGCCAGGCCCGCGTCGACCAGCAGCCGCGCGGTGGCGACCACCGGATCACGGGCCACGTCGGCGGTGATCTCCGAGGCGGGGCGGTACGCGCTCTCGGCGTCCGCGCCGGCATGGCCCATCAACCGGACCGTGGTCAGGTGCAGCACGGCCGGGCGGCGGTGCCGGCGTACCCAGGCCGCCGCCTCGGCCGCCACCTCGTAGGTGCCGACCAGGTCGGCACCGTTTGCGGCGAAGTACCGGATGCCGGGCTTGGACCGCAGGGCCGTCGCCACCCACCCCTGCGGAGACCGGACACTGATGCCCAACCCGTTGTCCTCGCACACGAAGAGCACCGGGATGCGCAGGCCGGTGTGGTCGTACCAGCCGGCGGTGTTGAACGCCGCCGTGGCGCTGGCGTGGTTGATCGAGGCGTCCCCGAAGGAACAGACCACGATGGCGTCGGCCGCCCAGGGTGTCGGTTCGGGTTCCGCGACGGGTCGGTTCGCTTCTCCTCGGGCGTCCAGCCGGCGTAGCCGCTCCACGGCGAGCCCCATCCCGACCGCCCGGGGCAGGTGCGAGGCGATGGTCGAGGTCGTCGGGACCACCGCGAGGTCGGCACGGCCGAACACCTTGTGCCGGCCACCGGCGATCGGCTCCTGGCTGGAGGCCACCATGCCGCGCAGAACGTCCCGGGCCGCCTCGGCGTACGCCCGGGGCACCGGCCGCTTGACGACCGTCATCCTGATCCCGTCGGGTCCGACGCCGTCGCCCGGCCCGGGGATCGGCTCGGTCACGGTGGCGGGTCGGGAGCCGGCCAGTGCGGCTGCCGGTTGGTCCCCGGCTGCGGTCGCCTCCGGCTGCGGGCCCGCTCCGGGCTTGGCAGCGGACCGGGCGGGGTCGGCGGCGGACCGGGCGGGGTCGGCGGGGTCACCCTCCGCCCGGTCGACCGCCGTCGCGTCGGGCCCACCGCCGGGCGAGTCGGTGCCCGCCGTGACCGGGCCCGTCGCCGGTTCTTCCGGCGCGGCGGGGGCGGTCCCCCGTTCGCTGGCCTCCGGCTGGTCCTGGGTGACGGCGGACCGGCCGGACGAGCCGCCCTCGGCGTCCGCGGCGTGGCCGGCCCCGGCCCCCTGCGCGGCCGGCAACGGCGGCGCGGCCGGCGACACAGACGGCGACGCGGTCGACACAACCGGCGCGGACGGTACAGCCGGCGCGGACGGTACAGCCGGCGCGGACGGTACAGCCGGCGCGGACGGTACAGCCGGCGCGGACGGTACAGCCGGCGTGGACGGCGACGCAGCCGGCGTGGACGGGTCGGCCTGGGCGGCGCGGACGCAGTAGAAGGCGCCGGAGCGGTAGTGCAGCAGGGCCGGGTCCGTGGGCCGCAGGGCCGCCGCCACCGCGGCGTTGCCCTCGTGACCGGCGGAGCCGATGGTGTAGTAGCCCTCGCCGAAGCTGCGCAGCCAGCGGCCGGCCAGGTCGAGTTGCCGGCTGGCGACCTGGGCGTCGAAGAGGTCCAGCAGCTGGGCACCGGTCAGCGCGCTGTCCTCGGCCACCGGCTGCGCCGGGTCGCTCCGGTGCGGCGGCGCGGCGAGGGCGGCCAGGGACTCCCGGAACCGGTCGTCGAGATCCTGCGGGGTGGTCACGTCCGACAGCATTACCGACCGGGGCACGCCGCGCACAGTCGAGTGCGTTTCACGCCGGCCCGGCCGGGCCGCAGTCCTCCGGGCAGCCGCCGTCGGAAACCTTCCACACCAGGTCACGCAGTGCGGCGAGTTCCTCGTTGTCGAGCGGGGTCAGCAGCCGGGAGTCGGAGAGCACGAGATGGACCCGCTCGCGCATCCGCCGACCGGCGTCGGTGACCACCAACGATTTCTGCCGCCGGTCGGTCGGGTCGACCCGACGCTCGACCAGCCCGGCCTGCTCCAACTTGTCGACCAGGGCGGTGACGTTGGACCGGTCGCAGCGCAGCTGGTCGGCCAGCTCACGGGCGGGCAGCGGACGGTCCGGGTCGAGCTGGTACAGCGCGCGGGCCACGGCCGGGGTCAGGCCCAGCGCGGCGATGTCGAGATCCTGGTGGTGCCGCAGGGCAGCGGCGACGTGCATGATCCGGCGTACCGCGTCACCGGCCAGCCCGGTCCGGTCGGCCGGTTCCGGGCCGGCCGGGGCGATGATCGGCCGTGACATGGTCACATCCTAGGGTCGCGGACCGCCTTCGACCTCGTCCACCTGGCGACGATGCGGACGGCGGACGTCCGTCGGTTCTGCTCCGCTCGGCCCTTGTTCGGAGAACAGCTCGGCCCTTGTTCGGACAACAGCGGCGGGAAAGGGTTCTTTCTTTCACCCACGATTCATCGACGGAAGCGAGTCTCCCGGTGGACCACGTACCGACCTGGGGAGGCAATCGTGCCGTTGTCCCGACGTACCATCCTGCTCTCCGGCCTGACGGCGAGCGCCGCCGGAGTCGCCGGTGGCACCCTGCCCGCGAGCGCCGCGCCGGCTCCGTCCCGGTCGCTCGCGACGGCCCTGGCCTACCCGTTCACCCTCGGTGTCGCCTCCGGTGACCCCGACCACGAGGGCTTCGTGCTCTGGACCCGGCTGGCACCGCAGCCGCTGGCCGCGGACGGTCTCGGTGGCATGCCCGATCGCACCGTGCCGGTTTTCTGGGAACTCGCCGCCGACGAACGGTTCCGGCATGTTGTCCGGCGCGGAGTCGCCGACGCGCACGCGGCGAGCGCACACAGCGTCCACGTCGAACTCTCCGGCCTGCTGCCCGGCCGCGAGTACTTCTACCGGTTCCGTGTTCAACGGCACCTGTCGCCGGTCGGGCGGACCCGGACCGCTCCTGCGCCGTGGAGCCTGCCCGCGACGCTGGCGATGGCCTTCGCCTCCTGCTCGCAGTACGAGCACGGGTACTTCACCGCGTACCGGCGGCTGGCCGAGACCGAGCCGGAGATCGTCCTGCACCTGGGCGACTACCAGTACGAGTACGCCCGCGACACCTACACCGCACCGGGTGGGAACCCGCGCGACCACGACGGCCCGGAGACCCGCACGCTGGCCAACTACCGGCAGCGGCACGCCCAGTACAAGACCGACCCGGATCTTCAGGCGGCCCATGCCGTCGCGCCGTGGGCGGTGGTCTTCGACGACCACGAGGTGGAGAACAACTGGGCCGACGACGTCCCCGAGGCATCCGACCCGGACTTCCCGGCCCGGCGGGCGGCGGCCTTCCGCGCGTACTACGAGAACATGCCGCTACGCCGGACCTCCCTGCCGCGCGGCATCGACATGCAGCTCTACCGGCGGCTGCGGTGGGGCCGGCTCGCCACCTTCCACCTGCTCGACACCCGGCAGTACCGCGACGACCAGTCCTGCGGTGACGGCTACCAGTCGTGTCCGGAGGCGGCCGAGCCGAGCCGTTCCATCCTCGGCGAGCGGCAGGAAGCGTGGCTGCTGGACGGGTTCCGCCGTTCCTCGGCTCGCTGGGACCTCCTCGCGCAGCAGGTCTTCTTCGCCCAGCGGGACCGTGACTCCGGCCCGCTCACGGTGACCAGCATGGATGCCTGGGACGGCTACCTCGCCTCGCGGGACCGGATCACCCGGGGTTGGCTGGCGGCCGGGGTACGCAATCCGGTCGTCCTCACCGGCGACGTGCACGCGCACTGGGCCAGCGACCTGAAGCTCGACTACGCCGATCCGACCTCACGCACCGTCGGCAGCGAGTTGGTGTGCTCCTCGATCACGTCGGGTGGCGACGGGGCGGACTCGGCGACCGGCTCGCACCCGTGGCTGGCCTGGAACCCGCACCTGCGCTTCCACAACAACCTGCGCGGGTACGTCCGCACCACGATCAGCAGGGAACAGCTCACCGCCGACTTCGACGTGCTGCCGTACGTGAGCAGCCCGGGTGCCCCGGTCCGCACCCGGGCCCGGTTCGTCATCGAGGACCGTCTCCCGGGTCTGCACCTGACCCGGGACGATCCGCCGGCCGCCGCGCGGGCCGCCGGTCCGGACGCCGACGCCGGGCACCACACGGTGGAGAGCGAGACCCGTCGTCCCTGACCGCCAAGCCCGGTCGGGCTCGCCGGTGTTGCCGGGCCGCGCCGCCTGCTGAGGCGGCACGGCCCCCGGCGGCGGTACGACGGGGGCGGGCGAACCGGACGGACCGTGTGAGCGGGGACGATGGGACGCAATCAGCCGGACAGGAAGGAGAAGCGGACCTGCCGGGTGGGATTGTCACCGTTGGTGTCAACCAGGCAGATCGACTGCCAGGTACCCAGGGCCAGCCGCCCACCGAGTACGGGCAGCGTCGCGTACGGGGCGACGAAGGCGGGCAGCACGTGATCGCGGCCGTGCCCCGGTGAGCCGTGCCGGTGCCGCCAGCGCCCATCGGTGGGCAGCACCGCGTCCAGCGCGGTGAGCAGGTCGTCGTCCGAGCCTGCCCCGGTCTCGATGATGGCCACGCCGGCGGTGGCGTGCGGCACGAAGACGTGCAGCAGGCCGTCACCCGCGCCGGCGACGAACTTTTCGGCCTCGGCCGTGATGTCCCGGACGGTCGGCCGGGAACCGGTCCGGACGGTGATCAGCTCACTGCGCACGCCCGTATTCTTCCGCACCCGACCAGCGCCCGCCGATCCCGCTCGAGGCGCCTGCTCGCCGCCGTCACGAAACCCACATAGTTACTGGTGGGTACCTGTGTCGAGCGTCGCCCTTCGGCCGGGTGGACGTGACGCCGAGCGCCACGACGGGGCAGGATGGCGCTAGAGACCTATCCCACACACAACCGAGGGAACGCCTGTGGCTACGGAACGCAAGCGCCCGGTGATCACGGCCGGCCTGCCTAGCCAGCTTCCGGACATCGACCCCGAAGAAACCAGCGAGTGGGTCGAGTCGCTCGACGGTGTCATCGACGACCGTGGCACCAAGCGAGCCCGCTACGTCATGCTGAGGCTGCTGGAGCGCGCCCGGGAGCGTCAGGTCGGGGTGCCGTCGCTGACCACCACCGACTACATCAACACCATTCCGCCGGAGCGCGAACCGTGGTTCCCCGGCGACGAGCACGTCGAGCGCCGGATCCGGGCGTACGTGCGGTGGAACGCGGCGATGCTGGTGCACCGCGCGCAGCGGCCGGAGATCGGCGTCGGTGGCCACATCTCGACCTACGCCAGCTCGGCCTCGCTCTACGAGGTCGGCTTCAACCACTTCTTCCGGGGCAAGGGCCACCCGGGTGGCGGCGACCACATCTTCTACCAGGGGCACGCCTCCCCCGGCATGTACGCGCGGGCGTACCTGGAGGGTCGGCTCAGCGAGAACCAGCTCGACGGGTTCCGGCAGGAGCTGTCCCACCCTGGCGGCGGCCTCCCCTCGTACCCGCACCCCCGGCTGATGCCGGACTTCTGGGAGTTCCCCACGGTCTCCATGGGTCTGGGCGGTCTGAACGCCATCTACCAGGCCCGGTTCAACCGGTACCTGCAGCACCGGGGCATCAAGGACACCTCCGACCAGCACGTCTGGGCCTTCCTCGGCGACGGCGAGATGGACGAGCCGGAGACGCTGGGCGCGATCGGGGTGGCCGCCCGCGAGGAGCTGGACAACCTCACCTTCGTGATCAACTGCAACCTGCAGCGCCTGGACGGGCCGGTACGCGGCAACGGCAAGGTCATGCAGGAGCTGGAGGCGTTCTTCCGGGGCGCCGGATGGAACGTCATCAAGGTGGTCTGGGGGCGGGAGTGGGATCCGCTGCTCGCCGCCGACACCGACGGCGCGCTTGTCAACCTGATGAACACCACGCCCGACGGCGACTACCAGACCTACAAGGCGGAGTCCGGGGCGTACGTGCGGGAGCACTTCTTCGGCCGTGACCCGCGCACCCGCAAGATGGTCGAGGGGCTGACCGACGACGAGATCTGGAATCTCAAGCGGGGCGGGCACGACTACCGCAAGCTCTACGCGGCCTACAAGGCGGCGACCGAGCACACCGGCCAGCCGACCGTGATCCTGGCCAAGACGATCAAGGGCTGGACGCTCGGCTCGCACTTCGAGGGCCGCAACGCCACGCACCAGATGAAGAAGCTGACGCTGGAGGACCTGAAGACCTTCCGCGACCGGCTGTACCTCGACATCCCGGACTCGGCGCTGGAGGAGAACCCCTACCTGCCGCCGTACCTGCGGCCGGACGAGAAGTCCGACGAGATGCAGTACCTGCACGAGCGGCGCAAGCAGCTCGGCGGTTACCTGCCCACCCGGCGGACCAGCACCAAGAAGCTGGGCATCCCGGCCGCGGAGCGCTTCGCCGACGTCAAGCGTGGTTCGGGCAAGCAGAAGGTGGCCACCACGATGGCCTTCGTCCGGCTGCTCAAGGACCTGATGAAGGACAAGGAGTTCGGCAAGCGTTGGGTGCCGATCATCCCCGACGAGGCGCGCACCTTCGGTCTGGACTCCATCTTCCCGACCGCCAAGATCTACTCGCCGCACGGCCAGCGGTACACCTCCGTCGACCGGGAGCTGTTCCTGTCGTACAAGGAGTCGACAGTCGGGCAGATCCTGCACGAGGGGATCAACGAGGCCGGCTCGGTCGCCTCGTTCACCGCGGCCGGCACGTCGTACGCCACCCACGACGAGCCGATGATCCCGATGTACATCTTCTACTCGATGTTCGGGTTCCAGCGCACCGGCGACGGCTTCTGGGCCGCCGCGGACCAGATGACCCGGGGCTTCGTGCTCGGTGCCACCGCCGGACGCACCACGCTCAACGGTGAGGGGCTCCAGCACGAGGACGGTCACTCCCTGCTGCTGGCCGCCACCAACCCGGCGGTCGTCGCGTACGATCCGGCGTTCGCGTTCGAGATCGCGCACATCATGGAGAGCGGCCTGCACCGGATGTACGGCGAGGAGCCGGAGAACGTCTTCTACTACCTCACCGTCTACAACGAGCCGATCCACCAGCCGGCGGAGCCTGACGGCGTGGACGTCGAGGGCATCGTCAAGGGCATCCACCGCTACTCCCCCGCCCCCTCGCTGGACGGGGACGCCCCCCGGGCGAACCTGCTGGCCTCCGGCACCGGCATGCAGTGGGCGCTCAAGGCGCAGCAGCTGCTGGCGCAGGACTGGGGGGTGGCCGCCGACGTCTGGTCGGTCACCTCGTGGACGGAGCTGCGCCGCGACGCGGTGGAGTGTGAGGAGTACAACCTCCTGCACCCGGGTGCCGAGCAGCGGGTGCCGTACATCCAGCGCAAGCTGGCCGACGCCGACGGCCCGAAGGTCGCGGTCAGCGACTGGATGCGCGCGGTGCCGGACCTGATCTCCCGGTGGGTGCCGGGCGACTGGACCTCGCTGGGCACCGACGGCTTCGGCCTGTCCGACACCCGCCACGCCCTGCGCCGGCACTTCCACGTCGACGCCGAGTCGGTGACGGTGGCGACCCTGCGCCAGCTCGCGCTACGCGGGGCGGTACCGGCCCACGTACCGGCCGAGGCGGCCAAGAAGTACGCCATCGACGACGTCAACGCCGCCCCGGTCGGCGAGACCGGCGGCGACAGCTAAACAGTTCCACCCCGAAGGGCCCGGCGTGCACCCCACGCCGGGCCCTTCCCCATCCCCCCACCCCCACCCCCCGCCCCAGCCCTGTTGATCATGAGGTTAGCGGCGTTTTGAAGATCAACAACTGCCGTCAACCTCATGATCAACAAAGGGTGGGGGTGGGGAGGTCGGGATGGGGGGTGGTATGACGCAGGTGGTATTGGATGGTGCTATCGCCTGTAACAGGGATTAATTCAGAATGGTCGATAGGCGTTGGCCCTTGCGGGCATTGGGTCGGTTCGGTGGACTATCCCGTCGCGCCGTCCCACCGCCGGCCCGGACGCTATCGACGCTCCGGCGCGACGGAAGGGAGTGCACATGCGACCTGTCCGGATCGGTCTCGCCCTGACCGTCGGCGTCCTGGTGGTGTCGATGTTCCCGGCGAGCTCGCCGTCGGTGGCACACGACCCGGCCACCCCGGCCGGGCGCGCGTCGGCCCAGGAGTTCATGGCCCAGCGCGAACCCACTCAGCAACTCGTCGCGGCCGCTGCCGCGACCTGCACGAACGGCCAGGCGGTGGGCTACCCCTGCCGCAACGTGGACCTGCTGTCGTTCATGCCGCTGTCCAGCATCGGTGGCAGCCAGGCCAACGACATCTGGGGCTGGACGGACCCGCAGACCGGCAAGGAGTACGCGCTGGTCGGTCGCCGCAACGGCACCTCCTTCGTGGACGTGTCCAACCCGACCGCCCCGGTCTACCTGGGCAACCTGCCCGCGTACCAGAACCGCACCGCGATCTGGCGGGACATCAAGGTCTACCGGGACCACGCGTACGTGGTGGCGGACGTCTCCGGGCACGGCATGCAGGTGTTCGACCTGACCCGGCTGCGTGGCGTCACCGCACCGCAGACCTGGACGGCCA
This sequence comes from Micromonospora sp. NPDC000442, assembly GCF_042898635.1. Taxonomy (NCBI): domain Bacteria; kingdom Bacillati; phylum Actinomycetota; class Actinomycetes; order Micromonosporales; family Micromonosporaceae; genus Micromonospora; species Micromonospora sp. NPDC000442. Next base: position 80,317 of record NZ_JBIAYZ010000012.1, read on the forward strand.
ACACGCACTACAGCCGGTTCGGCAACTCGCACAACATCGCCATCAACGAGCAGACCGGGTACGCGTACGCGGTCGGCACGAACACCTGTAGCGGCGGCCTGCACATGGTCGACATCCGCACCCCGAAATCCCCGGTGTACGCCGGCTGCGTCAGCAACGACGGCTACACCCACGACACCCAGTGCGTGGTCTACCGGGGTCCGGACACCACCTACACGGGACGGGAGATCTGCGTCAGCTCCAACGAGGACACGGTGACCGTGGTCGACGTGACCACCAAGTCCGCTCCCCGGCAGCTGTCCCGCATCGGCTACAGCGGGCGGGCGTACACCCACCAGGGCTGGTTCACCGACAACCAGCGGTACTTCCTGCTCGACGACGAGTTGGACGAGACCCGGCGCGGGGTACGGACGCAGACCTACATCTGGGACCTGGCCGACCTGGACGCACCTCGGCACATCGGCACCTACAGCGCCCCGTCCGGGGTCCAGGCCACCGATCACAACCAGTACGTCAAGGGCAGCTACAGCTACCAGGCCAACTACCGGGCCGGGTTGCGCATCCTGGACCTGCGTAACGTGGCCAGCGGTCAGGCCACCGAGGCCGGATTCTTCGACATCTACCCGTCGAGCAACAGTGCCTCGATGAACGGGGCGTGGAGCACCTACCCCTACTACCCGAGCGGCATCGTGGTGGTCAGCGGGATCGAGCAGGGGCTGTTCGTACTCCAGCCCCGCTTGTCATGACCGCCACCGACCATCGGCCGGGGACGGTCGCCGGCCAGGTCGAGGGGGCGTCCCAGCCGGGGCGCCCCCGCCCCGACCCGGTGCCCGCGGCACCGACGGGCGGCACGGCGTGGCGGTACGCCGCCGCCGCGCTGGTGCTCGGCCTGACCCTGACCGTCGGCTTCTTCGCCGGTCGCGCGGGTGCGCCGGCCTCCGGTCCGGCACCGCAGGCGGCGTCCACCGCGCACCTCGGTCACGGCCCGGGCGGGCTTGAGGTGTCCCGCGACGGCTGGACGCTGGCGCTGGACACCCCGAGCCTGATCGTTGGCCGACCGGGCGAACTGGCCTTCCGGATCACCGACCCGGCCGGCACGGCGCTCACCACTTTTCAGGAGAACCACGAGCGCCGGATGCACCTGATCCTGGTCGGTCGGGACCTCTCCGGCTACCAGCACGTACACCCGGAGATGTCGACCGACGGCACCTGGCGGGTCACGGTCACGCCGAGCACGCCCGGCCCGCTCCGGGCCATCGCGGACTTCTGGCCGCAGGGTGCGCCCGCGGGCGTCACGCTCGGCGTCGACGTACCGGTCCCCGGCCGGTACGCCGCCGGCCCGCTGGCCCCACCGGAGGAGACGATCCTGGTGGACGGCTACACGGTCACCCTCGACGGTGGGCTGCGGGCGGGCGAGTCCAACCAGGTGCTCGTCTGGCTCGGGCAGGACGGGCGGCCGGTCAACGACCTGCAACGGCACCTGGGCGCGTACGGGCATCTGGTGGCACTGCGCCAGGGCGATCTGGCGTACCTGCACGTTCACCCGGCGGCGGCCAGCCAGCCCAGCTCGGTGGTGGCGTTCGGCGTCGCCGTGCCGTCGACCGGCACCTACCGGCTGTTCTTCGAGTTCCGGCACCTCGACGAGGTACGCGTCGCCGCGTTCACCGTGGTCGTGTGAGGTAACCGGGCTGCGACGAGCGGTGGCGGCCCGGGTGCCTCTGGAAGGGGACACCGGGGCCGCCACCTTCGCGGGTGACGCCGGGACGTGGCCCGTCAGCCGACGGCGGCCAGATCGGTCAGCCGGGCCAGCGAGTCCTCCAGGTCGGCGCCGACCCGACGCAGGCCGAGCCGGAGCAGGGCGGCCTTGACCGGGCCGGCCGGCCAGCGTACGACGATGAGCCGCACGACCGTGCCGCCCTCCTGTTCGTCGGGCGTGAGCTGGACGTATATCTCGGTGCGCGCCTCCGCTCGGGCACCGGCGCCCTTGGCGCGTTCGCGCCAGCCGATCAGGGTCGGCTCCTGATAGGCGATCACCTCGGCCTCATGCGCGGCACCGCGTCCGGCCTGGACCAGCTGCCGCCGACCGAAGCCCTCCCCCGAGAGGACCTCGGCCGCACGGACCCCGGCCAGCCAGGCCGGCAACTGCTCGGCCCGCTGCACCACGTCCCAGACCGCTTCCACCGGCGCCGCCACGTGCGCGCTGCGTTCCACGAGGATCATTTCCGTCTTCCTCCAGTGAGGACATCCCACAATATTCGGCACTCTATGCGCAAAAACGGACGTATATGGACGGGTTCGTAAAAGACACGCCGAAAGGTATTGCTCCTCGTCGCCCGGGAGCCTATGGCGTCCGGTCTCGACGCCCCCTAGAGTTCCGAGCACGTTTCGCGTTTACCGGGAGGGCGCATGTCGACCGCACCGATGCCCGAGTTCCCCACCGGCTTCCGCTGGGGCGTCTCCACCTCCGCCTACCAGATCGAGGGCGCCACCGGCACCGACGGACGTGGACCGTCCATCTGGGACACCTTCGCCCACACCCCCGGCCGGATCGTCGACGGCAGCAGCGGCGACGTGGCCTGCGACCACTACCACCGGTACGCCGAGGACGTCGCCCTGATGGCCGGGCTGGGTGTCAGCGCGTACCGCTTCTCGATCGCCTGGCCCCGGGTGCTGCCCAGCGGCACCGGCCAGGTCAACCCCGCCGGGCTGGACTTCTACGAACGGCTGGTCGACGAGCTACTCACGCACGGCATCGATCCGGTCGCCACCCTCTTCCACTGGGACCTGCCCCAGCCGCTGGAGGACGCCGGGGGCTGGCTGAACCGGGACACCGCGCACCGCTTCGCCGAGTACGCCGACCTGGTGGCCGCCCGGCTCGGCGACCGGGTGCGGCTCTGGATCACGCTCAACGAACCGTTCATCCACATGAGCCTCGGGCACGCCACCGGCGTCCACGCCCCCGGCCGGATGCTGCTCTTCGACGCCTTTCCGGTCGCCCACCACCAGTTGCTCGGCCACGGGCTCGCGGTCGCCGCGCTGCGTGCCCGCAGCACCAGCCCGGTGGCCATCGCCAACAACTACTCCCCGGTACGCGTGGTCGGTGGCAGCCAGGCCGACGCCGCCGCGGCGGCGACCTACGACGCCCTGCACAACCGGCTCTTCACCGACCCGCTGCTCGGTCACGGGTACCCGGCGGAGCTGGGCTTCGACACCGCCGTGGTCCGCGACGGCGACCTGGACGTGATCGCCACGCCGATCGACGTGCTCGGCGTCAACTACTACAACCCCACCGCGATACGCGCCCCCGAGGAGGGCTCGCCACTGCCCTTCGAGCTGGTGCCGCTCACCGGCTACCCGCGTACCGCCTTCGACTGGCCGGTGGTCCCGGACGGACTGCGTGAGCTGCTCGGCTGGCTGCACGACCGCTACGGCACCGCACTGCCGCCGATCCAGGTCACCGAGAGTGGCTGCGCCTACGACGACGCGCCCGACGCCGACGGGCGGGTGCCCGACCCGGACCGGATCGCCTACCTCGACGGCCACCTGCGGGCCGTCCGCGCCGCGATGGACGACGGGGTGGACGTGACCGGCTACTTCGTCTGGTCGCTGCTGGACAACTGGGAGTGGGCCGAGGGCTTCACCAAACGCTTCGGCCTGGTGCACGTGGACTTCGACACCGGGCAGCGCACGCCCAAGTCGTCGTACGCCTGGCTGCGCGAGGTGATCGCGACCAACCGGCGGGAACCTCGGTGACCACCGTCGACCCCACCCCGGCCTCGCTGCCGGCCGCGCTCGCCGAGCCGACCGTGCCGGTCCGGCGCGGATGGATCGCGCTGCTGTTCGCCGCCAACCTCGGCGTCTGGATGGCCTTCTTCACCCCGATCCAGGTGCTGCTCCCCCAGCAGCTCGGGCAGATCGCAGCGGCCGACAAGGAGACCATGCTGGCGGTGGTCACCGGGTTCGGCGCCCTCGCGGCGGTGCTCGCCAACCCGCTGGCCGGGGCGCTGTCCGACCGGACCTGTCTACGGATCGGCCGACGGGAGTTCGGCCGGCGGCACGTCTGGACCCTCGGTGGCGCGGTGCTCGCCGCGCTGGCGCTGGTGCTGCTCGCCCAGGCGCAGACCGTGCTCGGGGTGGCGGTCGGCTGGGTCGCCGCGCAGGTCTGCCTCAACGCGATGCTGGCCAGCCTCACCGCCGCCGTACCGGACCGGGTGCCAGTCGTCCAGCGTGGCGGCGTCTCCGGCTGGGTCGGCATCCCGCAGGCGCTGGGGTTGGTGCTCGGGGTGGTCCTCGTCACCGCAGTGTTCACCGGCATCACCGCCGGTTACCTGGCGATCGCCGGGGCCATCCTGCTGCTGGCCGTGCCGTTCGCCGTGCGCACCAAGGACGATCCGCTACCCCATGCCCACCGGCTGACACTACGTGGCCTGTTCCGCTCGATGTGGGTGTCGCCGCGGCAGCATCCCGACTTCGGCTGGGCCTGGATCACCAGGTTCCTGGTCCAGCTCGGCAACGCCCTGGGCACCCTGTACCTGCTCTACTTCCTCACCGACGAGGTCCGGGTCGCCGACCCCGAGGGTGGCCTGCTGGTGCTGATCCTGCTCTACACCGCCGGGCTGATGGCCACCACGGTGGTCGCCGGTCGGCTGTCGGACCGGTCCGGCAGACGGAAGGTCTACGTGATCACTTCCGGGATGGTGATCGCACTGGCGGCGCTGCTGCTGGCCGTGGCGCCCACCTGGCCGATGGCGATGGCCGCCGCACTGCTGCTCGGTGCCGGCTACGGGGTGTACCTGTCGGTGGATGCCGCGCTGATCACCCAGGTGCTGCCCAAGGCCACCGACCGGGCCAAGGATCTGGGCGTGATCAACATCGCCAACTCCGCCCCGCAGGTACTCGGCCCGGCCATCTCCGCGCCGATCGTGGTGTACCTCGGCGGCTACCCCGCGCTGTACGCGACCACCGCCGCAGTGACCGTGCTCGGCAGCGTGCTGGTCCTGAAGATCCGCTCGGTGCCGTGAGCCGTACCCCTTGGCCGAAGGCGGTAGCGCGCCGCCGTAGGCTGGAGGTCGTGACGGTACGTGTGCGCTTCGCCCCTTCCCCGACCGGTATGTTCCACGTCGGCGGTGCCCGCTCGGCACTACAGAACTGGATCTACGCCAGGCAGCAGGGCGGGGTGTTCGTGCTGCGCATCGAGGACACCGACGCGGCCCGTAACAAGCCGGAGTGGACCGAGGGCATCCTCTCCGCGCTGGACTGGATCGGTATCGAGCGGGGCAGCTACGAGGGGCCCTACTTCCAGTCCTCGTACGCCGGTGAGCACCGGGCCGCCGCGCGGCGGTTGCACGAGGCGGGCCGGGCGTACTACTGCGACTGCACCCGCGAGGCGGTGCAGGCACGCACCGGCAACCAGTACACCGGTTACGACGGCTACTGCCGCGACCGGGCGCTGCCTCCCGGTGAGGGCCGGGCGCTGCGCTTCCGGACCCCCGACGAGGGTGCCACGGTGGTGACCGACCTGATCCGGGGCGAGCCGACCTTCGAGAACAAACTCATCGAGGACTTCGTCATCGCCCGGGGTGACGGCTCGCCGGTCTTCCTGCTGGCCAACGTCGTGGACGACATGACGATGGGGATCACGCATGTGATCCGGGCCGAGGAGCACCTGCCCAACACCCCGAAACAGCAGCTGCTCTGGGACGCGCTCGGGGTGAAGCCGCCGATCTGGGCGCACGTGCCGGTGGTGGTCAACGAGAAGCGGCAGAAGCTCTCCAAGCGCCGCGACAAGGTCGCGCTGGAGGCGTACCGCGACGAGGGGTACCTCGCCGAGGCCATGCGCAACTACCTGATGCTGCTCGGTTGGGCGCCCTCCGGTGACCGGGAGATCGTGCCCTGGTCGGTCATCGAGGACGAGTTCCGCCTGGCGGAGGTCAATCCCTCGCCCGCGTTCTTCGACGAGAAGAAGTTGCGCGCGTTCAACGGCGAGTACATCCGGGCGCTGCCCGTCGCGGAGTTCATCGAGGCGTGCCAGCCCTGGCTGACCGGCACCGGCACCATCGCGCCGCCCCCCTGGCAGCCGGCCGAGTTCGACGCGGCCGTGTTCGCGGCGGTGGCCCCGTTGGCGCAGACCCGGATCGCGGTGCTCAGCGAGATCGTGCCGAACGTCGACTTCCTCTTCGTCGACTCCCCGCTGATCGACGAGGCGGCCTGGACGAAGGCGATGAAGGAGGGGTCGGCGGACTTGCTCGACGCCGCCATCGCCGCCTTCGAGGCGGTCGATTCCTGGGACGCGGAGACGCTCAAGGCCACCCTGGAGGCGGTCGGCACGGAACGCGGCCTCAAGCTCGGCAAGGCCCAGGCACCGGTACGCGTCGCGGTCACCGGCCGTACCGTCGGCTTGCCGCTGTTCGAGTCGTTGGAGGTGCTCGGCCGCGAGCGCGCCCTGACCCGGATGCGCGCGGCCCGGGTCCGCCTGGTCTGACGCTCCGCAGCGGCGCCGGCGGAGCGGCCGGACCGTCAGCGCTCAACCACGGCGGGAGGCGCGGCGGCGGATCAGCCGGGCCGCAACCAGGATGGCCAGCAACGGCAACGCCGCGACAGCCGCCCACCACCACCCGCCGCCGGTGGACTCGTCCGACCGGGGCACGGGCGTGGCCGCCTCGGGGGTGGCCGGCGCCGGGGTGGTCCCGGGCGTACCGGAGGTCGTCGGATCGACGGCGGTGGGTTCCGGGGACGGGTCGGCGGGGGTGTTCGTGGTCAGCGTGAACCGCACCTCGCCGGTGATCGGGTGACCGTCGGCGGACACCAGTCGGTAGCCGACGATGTACAGCCCGGCGGCGCCGGGAGCGAACGGCACGCTGACCCGGTTGCCGGAGAAACGCGGCTGGCCACCCGCCGCGTCGACATTGTCCGGCCCGGTGATCGTGACCTTCGTCGTGGCCTCGTCAAGCCGGGCCAGGAAGCGCAGCTCGACGCGGTCCGGTGCCTCGGCCACCCGGGCACCCGCGCGAGGGCTGCTGCCGGTCAACTGGTTGTGCGCGGCGGCCGGCACGGCCGGCATCAGCAACGACACGCCGAACGCCACGCCGAGCACCGCTGCCCAGGAACGCGTCAAACGCGCTATCCTGCCCCCCATCATGGCCTCCGCAAAGGTAAGATCCGCCCGCTGCTTCGCGGCTGGTCGTTGGTCGAGTCGCGATCGCGGATAGTTCCAATTAGTGTTTCATCAGCTGCAACCGATCGGCGTTCCGCGGAGTCTTTTAGTGGGTACCTGTCCTGTGGGCACGGTCACCACCGTCGGCCTTCCAACGTGTGACCCCTGCAGCACAGCCACCCATCGAACGGGGCGAGGAGGCGGCATGGTCCGACGGATGAGGCGACTGGCCGGAGCGACTGTGGGTGCGGTGGCGGCACTGCTGCTGTCGCTCAGTTCGGCCGAGGTGGCCGGGGCGGCACCGAAGACGCCGCCGGCCGGCGTGGACATCACCGGGCACGGGCTGGCCGAGCCGTTGCGGCTGCGCGCCGACACCCACCCCGCGCATGTCGTCGCCGTCATCGAGCAGGTCAACCACAAGGGCCTGGTCCGCCAGTCCGGCGGCCCGAAGAAGGCCGACCTCGGTCCGAAGTACACAGTCCTGGTGCTGGCCGGCGACGCTCCGAAGCAGACCTACGACCTGTACCCGAAGGCGGTCGGTGGGCCGCGCGTGTACCGCCCGGCGAAGCAGCCCGACCGCAAGGTCAGCGCAGCCTGGTACCTCGGACGGGTCAGCATGTCCGAGACGCTGCGGACCGCCGGTGTGCCGCTGGAACGGACCTACGAGGCGGTCAGCGGGGGTGCCGGCGGGGGTGAACGCATCATCCCGGAGGACGCGCTCAACCCCGCACAGGACATCAACGAGGCGTTCAGCGAGCTGCGCCGCCTGCTCCTGCTGAACGTCGCGGTGGTGCTGGTGATCACCGTCGGGCTCGCCGGGATCGCGCTACTGATCCGCCGCCGTACCCGCTGACGCCACCTCCTGGCGCGAGGTCGCGGTCCGACCCGCGAGTGCGCCGCAGCGGCCTGTCCCGCCGCTCAGCACCAACGCCCCGGCGGGCGTTGCCGCCGCAGGCTGCGGTGGGCCGGGCGAACCGGGCCGTGCCGGTGCGCCCCGGCCCAACCGGGCAGGTCACTACGGCACCCGCCGGCCGTCGGGTCGGTCTGCCCGGCCGTCGACGGCTCGATGGTGCGCTGGCGAGGCACCGGCGGCTCACCACCGCGCTGCCGGGCGGATGGGTCGTCCTCGGGGCGTTCCGCCACCCGACCGGCGACCGGCTCGACCGGATGCACCAGGCCGGGCGGCCGGCGGTGGTGCTTGGCGAGGGCCGGCTGCTCGTGCGGGCCCGGTCGGCACGGCTCCCCCTGGGCACAGCCGTGGTCGGCCTCCCCGTACGCCATCGGCGTCTCCTCACGCTCGCCCTCACCCGCCGGTGCCCACCCGACGTGCCCTGTCACCGTACTGGCCGGTTCGGACCGGCCGCGCAGCGCGTACCGGTTCACCCGCCGCCGGTGCCGGTGTCGACGCCTGCCGTCGAGGTCCAGGTCAGCGCATGTCAGGCTAGGCGGGTGAGCGAGTCGGGCGGCACGGACCTGTCAGCCACGCTGCGCCGGATCGAGCGGGCGGCCGGTGCGCTGGCCACCGCGAGCGTGGTCCGGATGGACGAGACCCTGCCCTGGTTCCGGGAGCTGCCGGCCGACCAGCGCTCCTGGGTGATGCTTGTGGCCCAGGCCGGCGCCCGCTCCCTGGTCCAGTGGTTGCGTGCCGGCGGCGGGGCCGCCGAGGGCACCCAGGAGGTTTCCGACGAGGTGTTCGCCACCGCGCCGCAGGCGCTGGCCCGCTCGATCACCCTTCAGCAGACCGTCGCCCTGATCAAGGTCACGATCGACGTCGTCGAGGAGCAGGTCGGCGACCTCGCTGCCCCCGGTGAGGAGCCGCAGCTGCGGGAGGCGGTGCTGCGGTACTCCCGGGAGATCGCCTTCGCCGCCGCCCGGGTCTACGCCCGGGCCGCCGAGTCGCGCGGTTCCTGGGACGCCCGGTTGCAGGCCCTGCTGGTTGACGCGTTGCTGCGCGGCGACTCGCCGGACGTGCTGGCCAGCCGGGCCGCCGCGCTCGGCTGGACGGACGCGCCACCGGTGGCGGTTGCGGTCGGTCCCTCCCCCGGCGGTGAGGTCGCCGCGGTCCTGCACACCGTCTACCGGCAGGCCCGGCGGATCGGTGTCGAGGTGATCGGCGGCGTACACGGCGACCGCCTGGTGATCGTGCTCGGCGGAGCGGCGGACCCGGTCGCGGCGACGGGCAAGCTGCTCACCGCCTTCGGCGACGGACCGGTGGTGGTCGGTCCGGCGGTGCCGAGCCTGGACGAGGCGACCGAGTCGGCCCGGGCGGCGTTGGCCGGATACCGGGCCGCCCCGGCGTGGCCGGCGGCACCACGCCCGGTGCACGCCGGTGACCTGCTGCCCGAGCGGGCCCTGGCGGGCGACACCGAGGCCCGTCGCCGGCTGCGCCATGACGTGTACGCGGTGCTGGTCCGCGCGAGCGGTGAACTGCTGGAGACGTTGGACGCCTTCTTCGCCGCCGGTGGCACGTTGGAGAGCGCCGCCCGGGCGCTGTACGTGCACCCGAACACCGTGCGCTACCGGCTGCGGCGGATCTCCGAGGTGACCGGCTTCAGCCCGCTGACGCCCCGGGACGCATTCGCGCTGCGGGTCGCGCTGACCGTCGGCCGGCTCGACCCGGTGGTACCGACCCAGACATTGGCCCCACCAGTCAGTAAAAGATCACAGCATGGTGATGACCAGCGTCAATCTTTGTAGGATCCCTCCAACTGTCCTAGTGCGGTTTGGTGCCAGCCGGCACAGCGCAACCCATGGGTATCCAGGAGAGTCATAGACGTGCTCGCCGTACTCTGCCCCGGCCAGGGTTCCCAGAAACCCGGCTTTCTGACCCCCTGGCTCGACCTGCCCGACGCCGAAGCCCGACTGCACTCGTGGTCCGAGCTGGCCGGCGTCGACCTGGTGCACCTGGGCACCACCGCCGACGCCGACGAGATCCGGGACACCGCGCGCACCCAGCCGCTGCTGGTCGCCGCCGCGCTGCTCGCCGCCGAGCACCTGCCGATGCGCCAGGTCGCGGTGACCGCCGGGCACAGTGTCGGTGAACTCGGCGCGGCGGCGCTGGTAGGGGCGCTGCCGGCGGAGGCGGCGATCACCCTCGCCGGCGTACGCGGCCGGGAGATGGCCGCCGCCTGCGCGCTGGAGCCGACCGGCATGGCCGCCGTGCTCGGTGGTGACCCGGACGAGGTGACCGCCGCGATCAGCGCCCACGGGCTGCACGCCGCCAACCGCAACGGCAAGGGCCAGGTTGTCGCCGCTGGTGCGCTCGACGGGCTGGAGAAGTTGGCTGCCGAGCCCCCGGAGCGGGTCCGGGTCGTCCGGTTGCAGGTGGCCGGCGCCTTCCACACCCCGTACATGGCTCCGGCGGAGGCGGCGCTGGCCACCGTCGCCGCCGGGATCACCCCGAGCGATCCGGACCGCATCCTGCTGTCCAACCTCGACGGGACGGCGGTCGACAACGGCCGCGAGCTGCTCGAACGGCTGGTCCGCCAGGTGACCGCCCCGGTCCGCTGGGACCTCTGCATGGCCACTCTCACCAGCCTCGGCGTGACCGGCGTGATCGAGCTGCCGCCCGCCGGCACGCTCGCCGGCCTGGTCAAGCGCGAACTCGCCGGTGCCGGTGCGCCGGAGATCGTTACCTTGAAGACCCCGGACGACCTGCCCGCCGCCCGGGAGCTCATCGCCCGGCACGGCACGACGGCGGGCGGTCCGGTAAACGAAAACAGTCCGCTCACGTCTCGCGACAACACCGACGCTGGGGAGGCCTCGTCATGACGGGCAGCCGGATCCTGTCCCTCGGGCACTACCAGCCGTCCCGGGTGGTGACCAACGACGAGATCGCCCAACTGGTGGAGACCAGCGACGAGTGGATCCGTGACCGGGTCGGCATCGCGACCCGCCGGATCGCCGGTGACGAGACGGTCGCCGACATGGCCGCTGCCGCGGCCGACAAGGCGCTGGCCAACTCCGGCCTGACCGCCGCCGACATCGACCTGGTCGTGGTCGCCACCTGCACGTCGATCGACCGCAGCCCGAACGTGGCCTGCCGGGTGGCCGCCAAGCTGGGGATCAACGTCCCGGGGGCGTACGACGTAAACACCGCCTGCTCCGGCTTCGCGTACGCGCTGGGCACGGTCGACCACGCGATCCGCGCGGGCGCGTCACGCAACGCCCTGGTGATCGGCGCGGAGAAGCTGTCCGACTTCACCGACTGGACCGACCGCTCCACCTGCATCATCTTCGGCGACGGCGCGGGCGCGGCCGTGGTCACCGCCACTGCCGAGGACGAGCCGGCCGGCGTCGGTCCGGTGGTGTGGGGCTCGGTGCCGGAGCGCGGCGACGCGGTACGTATCGAGGGTTGGCGACCGTACGTCGCCCAGGAGGGTCAGACGGTGTTCCGCTGGGCCACCACAGCGCTGGCGCCGCTCGCCCTGCAGGCGTGTGAACGCGCCGGTGTCGACCCGTCGGAGCTGGCCGCCTTCGTCCCGCACCAGGCCAACGCCCGGATCATCGACGGCATCGCGAAGCGGCTGAACATCCCACAGGCGATCATCGCCAAGGACATCGTCGAGTCCGGCAACACCTCCGCGGCCAGCATCCCGCTGGCCCTGTCCAAGCTGGTGGAGCGCCGCGAGGTGCCCTCCGGCGCCCCGGTGCTGCTGTTCGGCTTCGGCGGCGGCCTGACCTACGCCGGTCAGGTCGTCCGCTGCCCCTGATACCCCCACGGCGCGTGGCGCCGAGGAGCGACGGGTGGCGTCGCCGCCCCGTCGAGAGAACCCGATGAGAGGAACCCACCGCAATGACCCGTGACGAGATCACCGCCGGCCTCGCCGAGATCCTCGAAGAGGTTGCCGGGGTGAACCCGGACGACGTGGCCGAGGGGAAGTCCTTCACCGACGACCTGGACGTCGACTCCCTCTCCATGGTGGAGGTCGTGGTCGCCGCCGAGGAGAAGTTCGGCGTCAAGATCCCTGACAACGAGGTGCAGAACCTCAAGACCGTCGGGGACGCCGTCAGCTACATCGAGGCGCAGTCCTGATCATGAGTCGCATCGACGTCGTCGTCACCGGGCTCGGCGCGACGACCCCGCTGGGCGGGGACGTCGCGTCGACCTGGGACGCCATGCTCGCCGGCCGCTCCGGGGTGAGTTCACTCGCCCAGGAGTGGGCCGCGCAACTGCCGGTCCGGATCGCCGCCCAGCTCGCGGTCGATCCGGCCGGCCTGCTGGACCGGGTGAAGCTGCGCCGGTTGGACCGATCCGAGGCGATCGCGCTGATCGCCGCCCACCAGGCCTGGTCGGACGCCGGCCTGGCCGACTCCGGGCTCGATCCGGAGCGGCTCGGCGTGAGCGTCGGCTCGGGCATCGGCGGGGCGCTCACCCTGCTCGCCCAGGACGACGTCCTGGAGGCGTCCGGGCCACGGCGGGTCTCGCCGCACACCATCCCGATGCTGATGCCGAACGGCCCCGCCGCGTGGGTCGGCCTGGAACTGGGCGCCCGCGCGGGCGTGCACTCCGTGGCCAGCGCCTGCGCCACCGGTGCGGAGGCGATCGCGCTCGGCCTGGACATGATCCGCGCCGGCCGCGCCGACGTGGTGGTGGCCGGCGGCACCGAGGCGGTCATCCACCCGCTGCCGATCGCCGGTTTCTCCTCGATGCGGGCGATGTCGACCCGCAACGACGAGCCGGAGCGGGCCTCCCGCCCCTGGGACAAGGGCCGCGACGGCTTCGTGCTCGGCGAGGGCGCCGGCGTCATCGTGCTGGAGCGCGCCGACCACGCCGCTGCCCGGGGCGCCCGGGTGTACGCGCGGCTCGCCGGCGCGGGCATCACCTCCGACGGCTACGACATCGTCCAGCCGCACCCGGAGGGTGCCGGCGCGATCCGGGCGATCGCGAAGGCGATCTCCGACGCGGACGTGGCGAAGTCCGACATCGTCCACGTCAACGCGCACGCCACCTCGACCCCGGTGGGCGACATCGCAGAGATCACCGCGTTGCGGGCCGCGTTGGGCGATCATCCACTGCTCACCGCCACCAAGTCCATGTCCGGTCACCTGCTCGGCGCGGCCGGCGCGCTGGAGTCGATCGCCACCATCCTGACGATCCGCGACAGCGTGGTGCCGCCGACGATCAACCTGGACGACCCGGACGACGGTCTCACCCTGGAGGTGGCGGCCAACAAGGCACGGCACATGGACGTGCCCGCCGCCCTGAACAACTCGTTCGGCTTCGGCGGTCACAACGTGGCGCTGGTCTTCACCCGGCCCTGAGCCGACCCGGGTGTCGGGAAACCCGCCACGACCGCGGCGTTTCCCGGCACTCCCGGACCGGCGAGCGGTGGTCGCCCCGACGACTTGACTTCCACTCGGGACACCGCTTTGCTGGCTCCCTTGTCGATCACTGACGGGGGTTGGGTACGTGGGACGACGGACGATCGCGGCAGCGCTGACCATCGGGCTGCTCGCCGGGTGCAGCGGCACCGGGGAAGGTGCCGGCGGCGTGACCGGAGAGCCGTGGCACGACGAGGTGGCCGCCGCGGAGTCCGCCGGCACGGTCGGCGGCGGCGCGCCCTGCCCGCTGCCGGTCACCTTCGGGCTGGCCGACGGCTGGGCGGCGGAGCCGATCGAAACACCGGAACCCACCGACGAGCTGGGTGACGCGGTGGCCGAGGCGCTGACCCGCCGCGGCGGTTCGACCGTGCGCTGCGAGCTGGACGGCCGCGCGGTGGCGCCGGGATTCCTGCGGGTCTGGACGGCCGACGACGCAGGCGTTGCGGCCCGGCAGGCGCTGGAGGAGTTCGTCACCGCCGAGTCGGAGTCGCGCGGGCAGCAGTACCGCGAGACCCGTGCCGGCAACCTCGACGTGGTGGAGGCGACCTGGCTCAGCCGGCGGGCGCTTACCGACTCCGACGTGCGGGAGTGGGCGCTGGCCGTGACGGTGGCCGACCGGACGGTCCTGGTCGAGGCGAGCAGCACCAGCCTCGGTGAGCCGCTCGACGTGCTGCCCGCGTACCGGCTGGCCCGCGACACCCTCGTCGCGGCGCCCTGAGCCGGAGGGGGCGCGGCGCTTGGCAACCGAGGGACGCGGTGCCCTTCACCGAGAGCGCGGCGTCGTGACCCCGAGGGGTCAGTCCGCGCAGGTGGTTCTTGGCAGCCCGGGCACCTTGACCGGGGAGCGGCCCGCCGGGCGGGTCTTGCCGGCGAGCACGTCGGCCAGCGCGGTCATCGAGGCACGGCTCGACGAGTAGGTGGCCAGCAGCGTGGCCGACTTCGCCCTGGCCAGCACGTACGGGGTGTCCATGGCGACGGTGACGGCCGCGTCGGCCCGCAGGTCGTTCGCGCCGTCGCCGTAGCCGACCAGATGCACGACGGTGCCACCGCTGGGCACCACCTTCACGCCGGCCGAGGTCAGCGCCTCGGTCAGGGCCGCCCGGGTGTGTGCCCGTCCGCCCGACGAGGTGACGGTGACCGGACCGCGTACGCCGGTGGTGTCGCACCGGCCGCGCAGCACGGTCACCGCGCCGGCGGCCAGCGCGTTGGCCGCCTCGCGGTGCGCCGGTGCGCCCAGCGTGGACAACTGAGGTGCGGGTGTGTCGCCCAGGGTGAACTTCATGGTCAGCACGCGGGTGGCCGCCTCGACCAGCCGGCTGCGGGGCAGGGTGCCGTCGCGCAGCGCGGTCAGCAGCCCCTCGTACGCCTGGCCGACGTGCGGCGGCATGAGGATTAGGTCGTTGCCGGCCTTCAACGCCCGCACCGCCGCCTCGCCGGGCGGGAAGCGACGGGCCGGCGGCATGTTCATCCCATCGGTGATCACCACGCCCTGGAAGCCGAGTTCCCCGCGCAGCACCTCGGTGAGCAGCTTGTACGAGAAGGTGGCGGCCACACCCGGGTCGACCGAGCGTACGTCTAGGTGAGCGGACATCACGGCCAGCGCGCCGGCCTCGATGCCGGCGGTGAACGGCGGCCACGCCTCGGCCGCCAGCTTGCCGCGGGACTGGGAGAGCCGGGGCAGGTCCTTGTGCGAGTCGACGGCGCTGTGACCGTGGCCCGGAAAGTGCTTGAGAGTGGCGGCCACCCCGGCGGTCTGCAGCCCGCGTACCGCGCCGCCGACCTGGTCGGCCGCCCGCTCAGGGTCCGAGCCGAACGAGCGGGACCCGATGACGGTGCTGCGGGTCACCAGCACGTCGGCCACCGGCGCGAAGTCGACGTTGATGCCCATGGCGGTCAGTTCGGTGCCGGCGGCACGCCAGGCGGCCTCGGTCAGGTCCGGGTCACCGGCGGCTCCGGCACCGAGCGCGCTGGGCAGCATGGTGACCCCGTCGGTGATCCGGGTGACCACCCCGTACTCCTGGTCGGTGCCGATCAGGAAGGGTGCCACACCGGCGGGCAGCCGCCCGGCGGCCTCGCGCAGCCCGGTGGTGAGCCCGCGGACCTGCTTCGGGTTGTCGACGTTTGTGGTCTCCTGGTTGCCCTGGGTGGGGTCGTCCGCGCTGAAACCCACCAGGATCAGCCCACCGAGGCGGTACTTCTCGATCATTTCGGCAGGTGTGTCCACCCCGGCCAGCGTCCGGTTACCGGCCGCCGAACCGGCCGACACCTTCGTCGCGTGGTCGCCGTACGCGTACGGCATCAGCACCTGGCCGACCAGGTCCTCGTCGGCGAGTTCGGCGACGAGAGCGGCGGCCAGGGTGGCCGGGTCCTCGGGTGGGACGCTCGACGGCGGCGCGGGCTCCGTGACCGGGGCCGAGGCGGGGCCCGCCGAGGGGCGTTGGCCGGCCTCGGAACAGCCGGCGACGAGCAGCGCGGTCACCAGGACGAGCGCGGCGGCGACGCGCCGAGGGGTAGTCGACACGCGGACCATCCCACCAGTTCACCGCGTACCGGGCAACTCGACCGCTGCCCGCGCGACCGGGTGGACCTGCCTATCCGACCCGGGTGAGCAGGGTCACCGGTGCGCCGTCCCCGGCGTGGCGGTACGGCTCCAGTTCGGCGTCCCAGGCGGTGCCGAGCGCCTTGTCGAGGGCATGCGCGAGGGCCTCCGGCGCCCGCGCGCCGGCCATGATGCTGCGCAACCGGTCCTCGCCGAGCTGGATGTCCCCGGCGGCGCCCACGGTCGCCCGGAACAGACCCCGGCCCGGCACGTGCATGAAACGCTCACCGTCGACCCCCGGACTGGGCTCCTCGGTGACCTCAAAACGGATCATGGGCCACTGCCGGAGGGCAGCGGCCAACTCGGCGCCCGTTCCAGGGCGACCGGACCACCCGCACTCGGCCCGGCGGGCGCCGGGATCGACGGGCTGAGCCGTCCACTGCAGGTTGACCGGCGCGGCGAGGACGCGCGCGATCGCCCACTCGACGTGCGAGCACACGGCGAGCGGGGTCGAGTGGACGTATACGACGCCACACGTTGGCACGGTGACCTCCCGGAGTGCGAGGTGCGTCTTCCCCTACGACCTCGCCCGATCCGGGCTTGTGGAACACATGATGACTGGTGTGACGGATGGTACGCCAGAGAATCGGAAAATCCGCCGCTCGGAATACCCGGACAGGTGACCGCGGTTCCACCTCGTGACGCCGCGATGACCAGCCGGCATCGTGGGTCGTGTACAGTTCCATCGGCGGCCTGTGCCGCGTAAGCCTCCGCGGGTCTCGCCTTCGACGGCGCCCGCAACAGCCCCCGGACGTTCCGTCCTCCGTACGTCTTGCAAGGAGTACCTCCGTGGCGAGCAACACCTCTAAGACCGCGCGCGCGTCAGTCCGGGCCGGCCAGGCTGGCCAGGGTGGCGCCCTCAGCGTGCTGGGCGAGTTCAAGTACGTCATCCCGCTCAACGGCGGCAAGCACGCCTACGTGCGGAACCTGACCAACGGCAGGACGGCGCACCTGCGCACCGACTCCGAGGCCTTCATCGAGGAGATCCGGGTGCTGGCCGCTGCCGGCCACGCCGCCAAGATCCGGGCCGAGCTCAACGGTCTCAACGCCGCCCACCCGGGTGACGGCTGGGACGCCACCGAGAAGCGCCTGGTCGAGGCCGGCGTCTTCGAGTCCTGATCGGCCGAGGGCGGCGCGCCCTCTCCGTACCACCTGTGAACGCCCGTCGGGTCGCGCCCGGCGGGCGTTCACCGTTCGCAGCGACGGCCGGAGAACTCACGGCCGCTGCGGCCGGCCCGGTCTGTCAGGTCCGTTCCGGCGGATCCAGCAGGGCGACCTCGCCGGTGGCGAGGTCGTAGAGGGCCCCGGCGACGGCGACCCGGCCGGCGGCGACCGGCGGCGCCAGCCTCGGGTCGGCGCGCAGTGCGGCCACGGTGCGGACCACGTGCCGGCGGACCGCGAGGGGCAGCAGGTTCGGTTCGTCCATCCCCACCTCGGTGACCGCCGGCGCGATCCGGTCGACCAGATGGGCCAGCGCACCGGCCGGACGCCGGCCGGTACGCAGCGAATCGACGGTCGCCTGCACCGCGCCGCACCGCTCGTGGCCCAGCACCATCACCAGCGGTACGCCCAACACCTCCACCACGTACTCGATCGAACCCAGCACCGCCCGGTCCAGCACGTGCGCCCCGGTGCGGATGACACAGATCGAGCCGAACGTCTGGTCGAAAATCGCCTCCAACGGCACCCGCGAGTCGATGCAGCCCAGCACCACGGCGTACGGCTGCTGGTCGCCGGAGGCGGTGGCGGCCGCTGCGGTCACGTCGTGGCCGTGCACCGGCTGCCCGCTGACGAAGCGCCGGTTACCGGCGAGCAGTTCGGCCAGGGCCGCGCGCGGGGTGCCGCCGCGGGCCTGGCCGGCGAGCGCGGAGCCGGCGGGTACTCCCCCCGTGGATGCCATCTCCTAAGCCTGGCCGGGCCGTCGCCCGGACGGAGCCGATCGACGAGATCTTCTCAACACCCGGGTTGGCGTGTTGTCATGGCGGGTAGCCGGTGTTACCACCGGGTATCCCCGGTGTTACGCATCCGTGCGCCGTGGGGAGGTGGCGATGCCGGAGCCGACCGAGGTACGGCTGGGCGACGACGTACGCCTGCACGTGGAGACCACCGGCCCGACCGACGCCGAGGTGACCGCCGTGCTGCTGCACGGCTGGACCCTGGACGGACGCAGTTGGCACCGGCAACTCGCCGCCCTCCGCGAGACGTTCGGCTCGGTCCGGGTGGTCACCTACGACGCGCGTGGTCATGGCCGGTCCAGCTGTATGGCGCTGCCCACGGCCACCCTGGCCCAACTCGGTGACGACCTGGCCGCGGTGCTGGACACGGTGGCGCCCACCGGCCCGGTGGTGCTTGTCGGTCACTCGATGGGCGGCATGACAATCATGGAGTACGCGCACCGCCACCCGGGCCACTTCTCCCGACGCACCGCCGGTCTGGTCTTCGTCTCCACCACCGCCGAGGGGCACACCCACACCGTCTACGGCCTTTCTCCCCGGATCGCCCGGATCATCCGGCTGGCCGAAACCACCGGAGCCGGGGTCCTCGCCCGCTGCGGCGCCTGGCGACCGCCTCGGGCCCTGCTGCGCGCGCTACGCCCGAGCATCCGGTGGATGCTCTTCGGCGACCGTTGCGACCCCACGGACATCCGACTGGTCACCTCGGCGGTGGCCCGCGCCTCGCTCCGGTCGATCGGCGGGTTCCGGGCCTCCATCGGCACCCAGCACCGGCTGGCGACGCTCACCGCGCTGGCTCACCTGCCGGCGGCGGCGCTGGTCGGCGACCGGGACCGGCTCACCCCGCCGCCGTGCGCGGAGTCGATCGCCGCCGCGCTACCCGCCACCGAGCTGACCGTCTGTTCCGGTGCCGGGCACATGCTGATGATGGAGCGGCCGGAGGAGGTCAACGCCGCCCTGGCCGGCGTGTTGCGCCGGGTCCTCGATGACCTCCCGGCCGGGCAGCGCGTCCTCGGCTGACCGCCACCCGCTGCGGCCACGGTGCCCTGCCGCCGGGTCCGTCGCAGGTCGGCGAAGATCCGGGGGAAGCGCCCTGGGACGCGGGGCGTAATCTCGTGCGGTTGGCCGGGCGGCGTCACGAGGAGAGCGAGCGGTGGACCAGAGCACCCTGGATCAGGAGATCGCCGCCGAGCAACGGCATCTCGACCGGGTGTACGCGCGACTGGCCGAGCTGCGCCGATCCGCGGTTCGTGCGGAACGGGAGGGCTACCGGCTCGCCCGGGTCGGCAACTTCGGTGCGCTGGTCGAGCGCGACGCCATGGTCTTCCACGCCGCGCAGCGACGCCACCTGCTCGACGCCGAGTACGAGGGGCTGGTCTTCGGCCGGCTCGACCTGCGTGACGGGCAGACCCTCTATGTCGGGCGACTCGGTATCCGCGACGAGGACGCCACCACCCTGGTGGTGGACTGGCGGGCCCCGGCCGCCGCCGCCTTCTACCAGGCGACCCCGGCCGAGCCGCTCGGCGTCGTCCGGCGCCGGACGATCCAGTCCAGCGGTGAGCGGGTCACCCGGATCGAGGACGACCTGCTGGACCCGGACGCCGCCCCACCGGACATGCCGGTGGTCGGGGACGGTGCGCTGCTGGCCACCCTGTCCCGAACCACCGGTCGGGGCATGCGGGACATCGTGGCCACCATCCAGCGCGAGCAGGACGAGGCGATCCGCTCCCCCGGCTCGGGGGTCACCCTCGTCTCCGGAGGCCCGGGCACCGGCAAGACGGCGGTGGCGCTGCATCGCGCGGCGTACCTGCTCTACGCCGACCGCAGCCGGTATGCCGGCGGCGGCATCCTGGTGATCGGCCCCTCCTCGGTTTTCGTCGAGTACATCGCCTCGGTGCTGCCGTCGCTGGGCGAGGACACCGCCACCCTGCACTCGCTGGGCAGCCTCTTCCCCGGGGTGATGGCCACCCGCACCGACCCACCCGAGGTGGCGGCGGTCAAGGGGTCGCTGCGGATGCGCCGGGTGTTGGAACGGGCGGCCCGGGACGCGGTGCCCGACTCCCCGACCGAGTTGCGCCTGCTGTACCGGGGCACGCTGCTGCGACTGGAGCGGGCCGAACTGGACGCCATCCGGGAGCGCGCGCTGCCCCGCGGTGCCCGCCGCAACGAGGTGCGTCGGGCCGGCTTCGACGGCGTGCTCGCCGGGCTCTGGGCGCAGGCCCGCCGGCTGGGCATCGCCGGGCTGCCCGAGCAGCGCGCCTTCGAGGACGAGCTGATCGACCGGACGGACTTCCGTGACTTCCTGAAGGCGTGGTGGCCACGGCTGCATCCGCGGCACGTGCTCGCCTGGTTGGCCGATCCGCAGCGGCTGCGCCGGTACGCCGGCGGCCTGCTCTCCGGCGCCGAGATCCGGCTGCTCGGTGCGGCGTACCGGGGGCTGGCCCAAGACGGCCCGTCCGTCGCCGACGTCGCGCTGCTGGACGAGTTGGACGCGCTGCTCGGCAAGCCGATGCGCCCCGCCAAACGGAAGCGGGACCCGTTCCAGCTGGCCGGCGGGGTGCGCGAGCTGAGCACCTTCGCCGACCGGCAACGGGCCGCCCGGCAGGCCGCCCGGGAACGGCCCGAGGACTATCGCGACTACGCCCACCTGGTGGTCGACGAGTCCCAGGACGTCTCACCGATGCAGTGGCGGATGGTCGGCCGACGCGGGCGGCTGGCGTCCTGGACGGTGGTGGGTGACCCGGCACAGACCGCCTGGACGGGGGATCCACAGGAGTTGGCCCGGGCCCGCGACCAGGCGCTGGGTCGCCGTCGGCGGCACCGGTTCACCCTCACCACGAACTACCGCAACTCGGCGGAGATCTTCGCGGTGGCGGCGGCCGAGATCCGGCGGGCGTACCCGGATCTCGCGTTGCCCACCGCAGTCCGTTCCACCGGGATCGATCCGGTCCAGCTCCAGGTGCGGGCGCCCGAGTTGGAGACCACCGTCGTGACGGCCGTCAGCGCCCTGCTCGGCGAGGTCGAGGGCACCGTCGGCGTGATCACGCCGGTGCCCCGCCGGGACCAGGTCGCGGTCTGGCTGGGGGCGCTGGGCGGGGAGCGGTTGCAGGTGGTGACGAGCCTGGAGGCCAAGGGCATGGAGTACGACGGTGTGGTGCTGGTCGCCCCGGCCGAGATCCGGGCGGAGCCCGGCTCCGGTGTCCGTACCCTCTACGTCGCGCTGTCCCGGGCCACTCAGCGGTTGACCACCGTCGACCCGACCGGTTGAGCCCGAGCACCGCGAGCCACCCGACGATTGCACACATAGCGATGTTGGCATAGCTCCGTCCCCGGCCCGGCGGACGACGCAAGGTGTCTGGGTGGGTGCCGGCCATGACCACCACCATGCTGCGGTGTCGAACGCCGCGCACCGCCACTCCGGCCGGCTGTGGGCAGCATTCGCCCTGCTCAGCGCGCTGACGCTGGTCGAGGCAGCCACCGCTCTACGGACCGGTTCGCTGGCCCTGCTCTCCGACGCCGGGCACATGTTCACCGACGTGCTGGGCATCGGGATGGCTCTCGCGGCCGTGGCCGCCACCCGACGGGCCGACACCGACCCGCAACGCACCTTCGGGCTCTACCGGCTGGAGGTGCTCGCGGCCCTGGCCAATGCGGTACTGCTCTCCGGCGTCGCGGTGTACGTGCTGGTCGAGGCGGTACGCCGGTTCGGCGATCCACCCGAGGTGCTCGCCGGCCCGGTACTGGTGGTGGCGGCCCTCGGCCTGCTCGCCAACATCGCCGCGTTCGCTCTCCTGCGCCCGGGGGCGCGGGAGAGCATCAACCTGCGCGGTGCCTACCTGGAGGTGCTGGCGGACCTACTCGGCTCGCTGGGCGTGATCGCGGCCGCCCTGCTGATCGCCGTGACCGACTGGTGGTGGGCCGACCCGCTGGTCGCGGTGGCGATCGCCACGTTCATTCTGCCCCGGACGTGGCGCCTGGGCCGGGCGGCGGTACGCATCCTTGTCCAGGCCGCGCCGGAACACCTTCAGGTCACCGCGGTGTACGACCGGCTGGCCGCGGTGCCGGGCGTGGCCGGCGTCCACGACCTGCACGTCTGGACGTTGACCTCCGGCATGGAGGTCGCCTCGGCGCACCTGACCGTCAGCCCGGGCGCCGACGTCGGCGCCGTGCTGGCAGCGGCCCGCTCGGCGCTGCACGAGGACTTCCAGATCGAGCACGCGACACTGCAGGTCGAGCCGCGATCGGATCCGGGGGACTGCGGGGCGGCGCGGTGGTGACCGGAGCAATCGACCGGAAAGGGGTTATCGTCCGCTTTTGTTCTGGTCTACTAGTCAACAACTGAACACCAGCGGTAACAGCAGCTGCACCGGTCACATGGGCACCGGTAGGCTCGGACCCGGCCTCCGCCAGGCGGCGCCCACCGGTGCCGGCGGCGGCCGCCGCCTAATCGCCCGCCAGGGCGAACCGGGGAACCATGTTCCTGGGGTGTATCCGCGTCAGCGGTAGGGATCTTCCGTCCCGAACCCGTCAGCTAACCCGGTCGGCGGCTGACGGAAGGAAATGTGCATGCCAGCAGTGGCAACGGTAAGACCGGCCGCCCGTACGGCGGCCCTGATCGCCGCCGCGCTCGCCCTCACCCTCGGCGTCGCGCTGGCCCCCTTCACCCAAGCCGTCGCGGCACCGCAGCAATTGCGGGCGGCAGCTCCGGGCGATGTGGACGACGAGGGTGGCACCCCGGCACTCCGGGCTCAACTGGAGGCCGCCAGCAAGGGCTACCTCGACGCCAAGACCGCGCTCAACCGCTCGGTGAAGCGTCAGAAGCAGCTTGCCGAGCAGCTCAAGACGACCGAGAGCCAGGTCGCCGAGCGCGGCACCAAGGTCGCCGAGATCGCCGCGCAGGCGTACCGCACCGGGCGACTGGGTGCCGCGTCGGCGCTGCTCAACAGCGGTTCACCGGCCGGTTTCATGGACCGGGCGGCGGCGCTGGACGTGGTGGCCGCCAACGAGGATCGCGCACTGCGCGAGCTCCAGACCGCCAGAGACGAGGTCGGCGCCACCAAGCAGGCGCTGGACGCGGAGATCCAGGAACAGCGCAAGCAGGTGGCCGTGATGGCCAAGCGCAAGGACCAGGCCGAGCGGGCGTTGACCGTGTCCATCGAGCGGGACGAGGCGGCCGAGCGGGCCAGGGCCGCCGAACGGGCCGCCCGGTCACCGTCGCGCAGCAGCGGGTCGAGCCCCACCGCCAAGCCCGCTCCCCGTAACTCGGACGGGTCATGGCCGTCGGAGTCGTGCAGCGTCAACGACCCGACCCCGGCCAACGGCTGCATCACCCCACGCACCCTGCACGCGCTGAAGCAGGCCAAGTCGGCCGGCTTCACCCGGTACGTCTCCTGCTACCGCTCCGGCGGCTCGGGCGAGCACCCGAAGGGCCGGGCCTGCGACTTCGCGGCCCAGAAGAACGGCTTCGGTGGGGACGCGACCGGTGGCGACCGGTCCTACGGCAACAACCTGGCGGCGTACTTCGTCAACAACGCCGACCGGCTCGCGGTGCTCTACGTGATCTGGTACAGGCAGATCTGGCTGCCCAGCAGCGGCTGGAAGTCGTACAGCGGCGCCCGGGGTGACCCGTCCAGCGACCACACCAACCACGTCCACCTGTCGGTGTACTGAGTCCATCGTCGCGCCGGGTGAGCCGCTCTTCACGAGCGGTTCACCCGGCGCTGCGTTTCCACCGCTGGGCGGCGGGGCACCGTCCCTTCGGCGCGCGTTGACGCGTCTCCTTGGTTACCGTCGTACCAGGAAGCGGTATTTGTCCGCTAACGGGAGGGACGCCCCATGAACGAGCGAATCGCCAGGCGCGACGGCGGTACGGACAACGGGGAGCGGTCATGAGCGACCGCGTCATGATCTTCGCCCCGACCCCGCTGCTGACCGTGACCATCGACCAGCCGAGCGACGCGCCGGAGCTGCACCTGCACCCGGGCGGGCAGGGGGTGTGGCAGGCCAGGATGGTGCTGTCCCTCGGCGTCGACGTGGTGCTCTGCGCGGCGCTCGGCGGCGAGGTCGGGCAGGTACTGGAGCCGTTGCTGGTCAGCGAGGGAGTCGACCTCAAGGTGGTGGCCCGCGACTCCGGCGGCACCGGCGGGTACGTGCACGACCGCCGCGAGGGAACCCGTCGGGAGATCGTCGACGTGGTCGGCCAGCCGTTGAGCCGGCACGAGCTGGACGAGCTGTACAACCTCGCACTCGGCGAGGGCTTGCGCGCGCCGGTCAGCGTATTGAGCGGGCCGAACCATCCGTCACTGGTCCCGGCCGACCTCTACCGGCGCTTCGCCGCCGATCTCGGCGCCAACGGTGGCCGAGTGGTGGTGGACCTCTGCGGCGAGCATCTCGCCGCAGTTCTGGAGAGCGGCGTCTTCTTCCTCAAGGTCAGTCACGAGGAACTGATCACCGACGGGCGGGCTGACGGTGACGACGAGGAACAGCTCACCCGCGCGATGTACGACCTGCACGCCTCCGGTGCCGAGAACGTGGTGGTCAGCCGGGCCGACAAGCCCGCGTTGGCGCTTGTCGACGGCGAGGTGTTCGAGGTGCAGATGCCGCGACTGGAGGCGGCCGACCCGCGCGGGGCGGGCGACTCGATGACCGCCGGGGTGGCCGCCGTGGTGGCCCGGGGTGGCGATGTCCGCACGGCGATCCGTACCGGCGCGGCAGCCGGCGCGCTCAACGTCACCCGACACGGCCTCGGCACCGGCCGCCTCGACTCGATCAACGGCCTCGTCGACCGGGTCCGGTTGGAACCGGCGGGCAGCCGTCCACAGGAGCGGACCACCCCCGACGAACTGGCACAACGGGCGGGTGGCCGATGACGCTGCGGGTGCTGATCACCAACGACGACGGGATCGCCGCGCCGGGAATCCAGGCGCTGGCCCGGGCAGCCGTCGACCGAGGCCTGGACGTGGTGGTGGCCGCCCCGCTGGAGGAGGCGAGCGGCACCAGCGCCGCGATGAGCGCCATGGAGCAGGACGGGCAGGTGGTGGTCCGCGAACATCCGCTGCCGGAACTCGACGGGGTGCCGGCGTTCGGCGTCGGCGGCTCGCCCGGGTTCATCGCCCTCATCGCCGTGCACGGTGCCTTCGGACCACCACCGTCGGTGCTGCTGTCCGGCATCAACCGGGGCGCCAACGCGGGGCGCGCGGTGCTGCACTCCGGCACCGTGGGTGCCGCCTTCACCGCCGCGGCGAACGGCTGTCGGGCGATGGCGGTGTCGCTGGACGTGCTCTCGGCCGGCGAGGCCACCGCGGCCAGCGGCGGTGCCGCGGTGGCGGCTGCCGCCCAGGTACGCGACGCCGAACGGAACTGGGCCACCGCCGCCCGCGTCGCCCTGGATCTGCTGCCCCGACTGACCGCCGCGCCGACGGAGAGCGTGCTCAACGTCAACGCGCCGGATCTACCGCTGGGTCGACTGCGTGGGGTACGCCAGGCCACCCTGGCGACCTTCGGCCAGGTGCAGATGACCGTCGCCGAATCCGGGCACGGCTTCGTGCGTACCTCGTTGGAGGAGCCGGGACAGGCGGTACAGCCCGGCACGGACCTCGCTCTGCTCGCCGACGGCTATGCCTCGGTGACCGCGGTCCGGGCGGTCACCGAGGTGGCCGACGTGGACCTGTCCGGCCTCGACGGGGAGTGATCAGGGCCGCGCGGTAGTCGAGGCGGTCAGGCCCCGGGAAGCACCTCGGGAGCCGTGGCAGCCCCGGCGTAGTAGGGCTCGGGTGCGCCGAAGAGACCGAGCAGGCCGGTCACCCAGAGCTGCCGGTGCACGAACCGGCTCGGCTCGGTGACGATCAGCTTCACCCCGCTGACCTCGGCGGTCTGGAAGCCGGCGACCATCGCGCTGATGCCCACCGAGTCGATGAAGGTGACCAGCCGCATGTTGAGCTCGATCCGGGCCGGACGCCCCTTGGCCAGCACCTCGGCGATGGCCTCTTTCACCTCGTACGCGGTGTCGACGTCGATCTCGCCCCGAGGGGCGATCTCGATGACACCACCGGGCCGAACCGTCTGCAGGATCGACAGGCTCACGCGAGCACCTCCACTCGCCCGTACGACGGGCGCCTCATCAGTACGCGGGCCGCGACCGACAGTATTCCTTCAACCGCCTCGGTCGCCACCCCTCGGGATGAGCAATTCACGGATGCGGGCACAGCAAATCACCCATATCCGAACTTTATTGGCCTTATCACTCGGCGTCGGCCTCTGCCGACGCCGCCGAACCAGGGTAGCGGGCCGACGCCATCCCCGTCGTTTCCCGGCACTACCGGCGTGCCCCACGACAACCGGCCTGACCTGCGCTCGGTGCGCGACACTGGCGTGGTGTGCCTAGCATCACGGGTGACCCCTATGACGGGAGGACGACATCATGCTCCGCAGACTCGCCGCGCTCGCCGGTGTCAGTGCACTACTCGCCCTCGTACTTGCCTGCGGGTTCGGCGGCGGTGACGGTGACGACGACGATGACGATGACGACGACTTCGCCCGCGCCGCGGTGGTGGCGGTCGTCGTCCGCTGACCCTGCCCCCCACGGCGTCGCCCCGGTGCGGTCCGGACCGCAACGCACCGGGGAACGCACCGGCGTTTCGGGCCGGGGCGAGAGTTTCGCTGGTTTGCGGCCGGGCCGGTTCGGGCACAGCCTCGATGCGAACCGCCACCGGCCGGACAACGCCGCCGACAGCTGATGCGTGCACCGGCTCCGGCACTGTCGAGGAGGGAACCACAATGTTCGGAACACATCTGCTGGAGCGCCGCAGCAAGCCGGAGCGGATCGCGGACCAGGCGTGGCAACACCTCGTCTCGGCGGTGAACAACGCCGGCGACAGCATCCGAGACACTGCCCGCACCGCCCGACACAGCTCCGCCGGTTTCGCCGGCGACGCCGGTGACCTGGTCGAGTCGGCCGCCGAGGAGGCCCGCCACCGCGCCAGCCGCGCCTTCGACGCGCTCGCCGGACGCCGCCCGGCGCTGCCGTGGACGTTGCTGATCGGTGCCGCCCTGGTCGGTGCCGCGGTCGGCTGGGCCGCCGGCACCGCCGCACGCGCCGCCGGCAGCCGTGACCGGGCCCTGGAGGACATCGAGTTCGTCGACGTCGACCGGCCCGACTCCCCCGCCGACCCGACCAATCCCGTCACCTGACGGTCTCCGCGACGACGGGCCCCACCGACCGATGAGGTCGGGCGGGGCCCGTCGTGCTGCCACCCATCGCCCTCTCACCAGCCGGAACCTTCGTGCGGTTCCGGTCGGGGCGGGCCGACCTCGTCCGGTGCGGGTGAGGCCGGCTCACCCGCACGGTAACCAGGCTCGGTCGCGGCGGACCTGGCACGCCGGCCCGCGCGCTCCGCGACACGGAACCGGGGCAGCGTGACGGCGCGCCAATTCCCGCCATCGTGACGAGGAGTTCACACCAGTCCGGTGGGGAGTTCGCGCCATCTCCGGTACGAAGTCCGCGCCACCCTGGTGGGAAGGGAGCGACCGATGGCCAGCATCTCGACGATCAACCGTACCGACCAGGAGATCCAGTCCGCGGTGCTGGACGAACTCGACTGGGAGCCCCGGGTCCGGCCACACGAGATCGGGGTCGCCGTCACCGAGGGCGTGGTGACGCTGACCGGGCGGGTCGACAGCTACGCGAAGAAGTGGGCGGCCGAGCGCGCCGCGCACCGGGTCACGCAGGTGCGGGCGGTGGCCAACGACCTCGCGGTGCGACTGGTGACCGGGGCCGAACGCACCGACCCGGAGATTGCCGCCGCGGTCCAGCACGCCCTGCAGTGGCAGGCGTTCGTGCCGGTCGACGCGCTCGACGTGACGGTTTCCCAGGGCTGGGTCACCCTGCACGGCGAGGTCGAGTGGGAGTACCAGCGCCGCGCCGCCGAGCAGGCCGTCGGCCAACTGACCGGCGTACGCGGGGTCAGCAACGGCATGAGCGTCCGGCCGCCGGTACGCCCGGACGGCGCCCTCCTGGCCCGGCGCATCGTCGACGCGCTGGCCCGCAACCGCGCCACCGACGCGGAACAGGTGACGGTACGCGTACACGGCGACACGGTGCTGCTCGGCGGGCTGGTGCACTCGATGCCCGAACGCGCCGAGGTGGAACGGGTCGTCTGGTCCGCCCCCGGCATCCGCGAGGTGCAGAACCACATCGCGGTCGCCCCGGTGCTCCGTTGAGCCGACCGGAACCACCCGGGTCGGGTGAGTCGCGCTCACCCGACCCGGTCCGAGGCTGGGGGGTATGACCGATCAGCTGACCACGCCCCTACAGGTCACTGCGCGACTCCGCGCACCCGTCACGGAGCACGACCACGTCCGTGGTCCGCTGAACGCACCGGTGACGATCGTCGAGTACGGCGACTTCCAATGCCCCTTCTGCGGTCTCGCCCACGCCAACCTGACGGAGGTGCTGCAGCAGCGCGCCGACACCGTCCGTCACGTCTACCGCCACTTCCCGATCACCAACATGCACCCGTACGCCGAACGGGCCGCCGAGGCCGCCGAGGCGGCCGGACGGCGGGGTCGGTTCTGGGAGATGCACGACTGGCTCTACGAGCACCAGGACCAGTTGGATCCGGTGCACCTGACGCTCGGTGTCGAGCAGCTCGGCCTGCCCGTCGACGAGGTGGAGGCGGAAATCGGACGGCACGCGCACGGCGACCGGATCCGACACGACTTCGTCGGTGCCATCCGCAGCGGGGTGGACGCCACCCCCACCCTCTTCGTCAACGACATCCGCCACGACGGCGACTTCACCCCACCCACCCTCCTCACCACCATCGACGCCGCCACCCCCTGACCCCCGTTGATCATGAAGTTGTTGTCGCGCCACGCCGGGCAGGGGCACAACAACTTCATGATCGACGGGGAGGGGCCCCGGGGTGGGACAGGTCAGATGAGGTGGAGTTGGCGGGCGCGGCGGACGGCGTCGCGACGGCGGGTGGCGTCGAGCTTGCGGTAGATGTTGCGGACGTGGGTCTTGACCGTGTTGACGGAGACCGACAGTTCGGCGGCGATCTCCACGTTGGAGAGGATGCTCTGCAGGTAGCGCAGGATCGTCAGCTCGCGTTCGGTGAGCGGCTCGTCAAGCGGTGCCATCGCCGTGTCGGCGGTGGCCGTGCCGGCCCCCTGCCCGGCCGGCGCGTCGACGGCGCGTACCAGGTCGCTCACCAGTGACCAGTGGGCGGTGCCGGAGTCGAGGTGGGCGGCGAGCAGTTCCCGCAGTCCCGGCTCGGCCTGCCGGAACGGGCGACGGTAATCCTCCGGTGCGGCCAGGTCGAGCGCCTGCTCCAGCAGCCGGCCCGCCCGACGGTCGTCGCCGGCCCGGATGGCCAGCACCGTGGCCAGCAGCGCGGCGTCGAGGCGTACCGGCAGCGGCCAGTCGGCCGCCGCTGCGGCGGTCCAGTCCGGCAGCAGACGGTCGGCGGCACGTGGGTCACCGGCCCGCAGTTCGGTCCGGGCCGCCGCGACGGCGAGCGCCGCCGCCGCACCGGTCACCGGCCCGGGCGGCCACTCGCCGGCCAGCTCCCGGGCGGTCTGCACGTCGCCCCGCGCGCTGTGCAGGTCCAGCTCGGCAGCGCGCAGCCACGAGCCCAGCTCACCGCCGCGCGCGCCCCACCCGGTGCGGGCCTCCACCAGCAGCCGGTGGCCGACGCTCGGCTCACCCTCGTCGTGGCGCAGGTACGCGCGGCACCAACCGGCCACCGCGCCGGGCACCGGTTCCCCGCCGGCGGGCGCGGCCAGCCCCAGGTGTGCCTCGGCCTCCGCCGGCTGGCTCCGGTGCAGCGCCACGACCGCCAGCGCGAGCTGCGCGTACCCGCAGTCGAGCAAGGCCGCCCAGCCCTGGCAGGGCGGCAGGGCCAACGCCGCCCGGGCCGCCTCCTCGGCGGCGCGAAGCTGTCCACGCAGCGCCGCCACCAGGGACCATCGGCTGGCGCAGACCAGCTCGGTGCGCGGACGTGCCGCCTGCCGGGCAGCCGCCAGCGCTTCGGCGAAGCCCGTCGCGGCCCCGGTCAGGTCGCCCTCGTCCAACGCGAGCAGGGCGAGCGCGGTACCGGCCACAGCGCGCACGTCGGCGGCCTCTCCGGCGTGGCCCGGCGTCCCGGCCACACCGCTGCCGGCCGCCGTCGCGACGGCGGGTACGGGCTGCGGGTCGTCGGCCGGGTGGCCAGCGTCCGTGGCGAGCAGCCGGGCGGCGGCGTCGCGTACGGCCTGCGGGTCGCCGGCCAGTCGGGCCAGGGTGAGTTCGACCGCGGTGACCAGCCGACCGAACCGGGACCGGCGCGGTTGCGGCAGCCGCCGGGTGTGCCCGGTGGCCAGCCGCAGGTACGCCACGGCCGCCCCGGTGTCGCCGTCGAGCGCCCGTTCGGCGGCGCAGGCCAGCGCGAGCTCCGGGTCGCGTTCCACCGCTTCCGGCGGGGGTGACGCGGGCACCGGCCCGACGCCGGCCGGGCGCTCGTAGGGCACCAGTTCCGGCCACCGGACCACGAACAGATCGGTGGCGGCGGTCCAGTCACCGGCAGCGAGCGCGTGGCGCAACGCGTCGGCGGGTCGGCCGTTGTGGGCGTACCAACCGGCCGCCCGCAGGTGCAGGTCGTGCAACTCCACCGCGGGCAGCCGGACCAGCTCGCGGTGCAGCAGATCGGCCAGGAGCGGATGGCACCGGTACCACACCGGCCGGCTGCCGTCATGGTGGAGCAGACCGCTGTCGTCGGCGAGGGTGCGCAGGCGTTCCTCGGCGTCCGCGTCGCCGCTGAGGGCGGCGGCGAGGCCGGCGCAGACGGCGTCGACGACCGCCGCGCGGCGCAGCAACTCACGGTCCGTCGGCTCCAGTTCGGCCAGCGGCTCCGCCCGCAGGTAGCCGGCGATCTCCGGCTGGTCGGCGCCGAGTTCGCTGATCCAGCGCTCCGGGTCCGGCTGGTCACGCAGGGCGAGCGCGGCGATCCGCAGCACGGCCGCCCAGCCCCCGGTCCGCTGCCGCAGCCGGGCCACCGCGGCGGCCGGCACCGCCACCCCGTGCGCGGTGAGCAGGTCGGCGATCTCGTCGCCGGTGAATGCCAGGTCGTCCGGGCCGATCTCGGTCAACTCCCCGGCCAGCCGCAGCCGATGCACCGCCAGCGGCGGACCGGTCCGCCCGGCCGCCACCAGCCGCAGCCGCTGCTCGCTGTGGCGCAGCAGGAACTCCAGACCGGCCAGCGCCGCCGGTTCGGTGATCCGGTGCAGGTCGTCGACGATCAGCACCAGGGGCCGTTCCCGGGTGGCCAGGGCGGCGGCAAGGATCTCCAACTCGTCCGGACGCGGTGCCCGGTCGGGCAGCGGCGCTTCCGCCGGGTCCACGACGGAGCGCAGCGCGGCACCGAGATACGACCAGAGGCGGTCCGGGTCGTCACCCGCCTCAACGGACACCCAGGCCGGCACCAGCAACTCCGGCGCAGCCTCCTGCCGCGACCGCCACCAGGTGGCCAGCAGTGTGGTCTTGCCCCAGCCAGCAGGTGCCCGGAGCAGGGTGACCGGGCGGGTCACCGCCTCGTCGAGCAACCGCGCCAGCCGGGGCCGCAGGACCATCGGTTCTCCCGGCACGGCGGGTGCCAGCCGGGAGGCCAGCAGGGGTGGGCCGCCCGGTGCACGGACCGCCGCGTCGACCCGGACGGTGCTGCGGTCATCCGGCATCCGGCCCACCCCCACGGACGCGTGCTTCCTCCCCCGGCCCTGCGGCGGGCGGTTACCCGACCCGCGACGGTTCACCCCTTCCGGGGGAACCGGGTTCACCCGGCCAGCGGCGACGCTGGCGATGAGCTGGGCGGACGCGTCGCAGATCCCACCGGGTCACCCGGCGACGCCGTCCGGTCGGGGGAACGACACGGTCGAAAGCGGGGTCGGAGGTACGAGTGGGACAGGTCGGGACAGTTGTCGCGGTGGCCGGCGCCCTCGGCGTGGCGGCGGCCAGGGCCGCGCGGACCGCCGTCACCCGGCAGCGGGCCCGGCACGCCCGAGACCCGGGACGCTGGCAGGTGGTCACGGTCGACCGGCCACCAGAGCAGGTGCTGCCCACCGCGGCCTGGCCCGAGCCGCTCCGCCGCCTCGACGGCGCCGTCGAGGTCGCGGTGGCACGCGCACCGGGCGGCCGGGGTACCGAACTCGCGGCCCGGCCACGGCCGCACGCGGCCTGGCCCGGGCTCTCCGCGCACCTGCTGGGCGACGACCCTGGCCTGCTGGTGCGACAAGCGTTGTGGCAGGTCAAGCAGCTCGCCGAGACCGGTGAGGTGCTACGCGCCGACCGGACGCCCGGCGAGCGCGGGCCGGTGGTGCCGATCGACATTCCCCGGCCGCGGACGGACGGGCCGCCACGGTGAGAGCGCTGTGCTGGACCACCGGCGGCGAGTTGGCCGTACGCCAGGTGCCCGACCCGGAGCTGCGAAACGACCACGACGTGATCGTCCGGGTGCGGCGCAGCGCCACCTGCGGTGCCGACCTGCCGCTGCTCACCGGGCAGGTGCCGGGCCTGGCCGCCGGTGACGTACTCGGCCACGAGTTCCTCGGCGACGTGGTCGAGGTGGGCGCCGGAGTACGCCGGCACCGGGTCGGCGACCGGGTGGTGGTCTGCGCGTCGGTGGCCTGCGGTGCCTGCTGGTACTGCCGGCGAGGGTTGCCGTCCAGCTGCGACAACGGCAGCAGCGACCCGAGCGCGAGCGAGGCGGAGTGGGGTCACCCCGTGGCGGGCTGCTTCGGCCAGCCCCGGGCCGCGGGTGGCTTCGCCGGCAGCCACGCCGAGTACGTACGGGTGCCGTACGCCGACGTCGGGGCGTTTCCGGTGCCGGAGTCCGTCGGCGACGACCGGGCCCTGTTCGCCTCGGACGCCGCACCGGCCGGCTGGTTGGGTGCCGAGGGAGGCGAGGTGCGACCCGGTGACGTGGTGGCGGTGTGGGGAGCGGGTGCGGTCGGTCAGCTGGCCGCTCGGGCGGCCTGGCTGCTGGGTGCCGAGCGGGTGGTCGTCGTCGACCGGCACCCCGCGCGGCTGCTGATGGCGCGGCAGCACGTCGGCGCCGAGACCATCGACCGGCGGGGCACCGATGTCGCGGCGCAGTTGCGGGAGTTCAGCGGTGGGCGGGGACCGGACGTGTGTGTCGAGGCGGTCGGCGGTCCGGCGGGGGAACACCGGTCGCTCGCCGACCGGTTCACCGGCCGCGCCCGGGTGCCGGAAGCGGTCCGGGAGGCGGTGTACGCCTGCCGCAAGGGTGGCAGCGTCTTCGTCCTCAACGGCGGCGTCCGCCACGTCGACGCGTTCCCGGCCGGCACCGTCGTGCACAAGGGACTGACCGTGCGCGGGGGACGCCAGCACGGCCAGCGCCACATCCCGATGCTGCTGGACCGGATGGCCCGCGACGAGCTGCGTACTGAGCACTTGGCCACGCACCATTTCCCGCTGGAACGGGCCGCGGAAGGGTACGCCCTGTTCCGCGACCGGCCAGAGGAGTGCCTCCGCGCCGTGTTCACCCCGCAGTGACCGGGACCGGGCGGATCGGCGGCGACGGTGGCATGATCGCGGGATGGCTGCCCAACGTTCGTACGACGTGGTGCTGTTCGGGGCGACCGGGTTCACCGGCGGGCTCACCGCCCGCTACCTGGCCCGGCACGCGCCACCGGGACTGCGCTGGGCGATCGCCGGCCGCAATCCCGACAAGCTGGCCGCGGTCCGGGACCAGTTGACCGCGATCGACCCGACGCTGGCCGGGTTGCCGCTGCTCACCG
Organism: Micromonospora sp. NPDC000442; assembly: GCF_042898635.1. Taxonomy (NCBI): domain Bacteria; kingdom Bacillati; phylum Actinomycetota; class Actinomycetes; order Micromonosporales; family Micromonosporaceae; genus Micromonospora; species Micromonospora sp. NPDC000442. The sequence goes on from NZ_JBIAYZ010000012.1 coordinate 114,134, forward strand.
CCGACGTCACCGACCCGGCCTCGCTGCGTGCGGTGGCCGCCGACGCCCGGGTGCTGGCCAGCACCGTCGGCCCGTTCGTCCACCACGGTGAGCCGCTGGTGGCCGCCTGCGCCACCGCCGGCACCGACTACCTCGACATCACCGGCGAACCGGAGTTCGTCGACCGGATGTACCTGCGCCACCACGCCGAGGCGGTGCGCACGGGTGCTCGGCTGGTGCACGCCTGCGGCTTCGACTCGGTCCCGCACGACCTCGGTGTCTGGTTCACGGTCAAACAACTGCCCGCCGACACCGCCGTCACCGTGGACGGGTACGTGCGGGCGGGCGGGCGGTTCTCCGCCGGCACGTACCACTCGGTACTGACCGCCTTCTCGCGTACCGGTGAGGCGTCGCGGGCGGCCCGCGAACGCCGCGCCGCCGAGCCACGCCCGACCGACCGCCGGGTCCGGGCCGTGTCGGGCCGACTGGCCCGCTCCCGGGACCTGCCGGTCTGGGCGGTACCGCTGCCGACCATCGACCCGCAGGTGGTCCGCCGCTCGGCCGTGGCCCGCCCCGAGTACGGTCCGGATTTCCGCTACCGGCACTTCGCGGCCGTGCGGCGGCTGCCGACGGTGCTGGCCGCCGGTGCGGGACTCGGAGCCGTGGTCGGGCTGGTGAAGCTGCCGCCGACCCGACGCTGGCTGCTCGGCCGGCTCGCCTCCGGGCAGGGACCGAGCGCCGAGCAGCGGGCGAAGTCGTGGTTCACGGTGCGTTTCGTCGGCGTCGGCGGCGGGCGACGCGTGGTGACGGAGGTGGCCGGCGGCGACCCCGGCTACGACGAGACCGCGAAGATGCTCGCCGAGTCGGCCCTCTGCCTGGCCTGCGACGATCTGCCGGCCACCTCGGGTCAGCTCACGCCGGTCACCGCGATGGGCGACGCGCTGCTGCACCGCCTCACCGCGGCCGGCATCACCTTCCGGGTGCTGAAGGAGGAGCCGGCGGCTTGACCCTCGACCAGGTCGAGGGGGCAGGATCGGCCCGTGGACAGTGACCTGCGCAGCATCGGTGAGCTGGCCCGGGCGAGTGGGTTGACGGTGAGCGCGCTGCGGTTCTACGCCGCCGCCGGGGTGCTGGTCCCGGCCCGGGTCGATCCGGTCACCGGGTACCGCTGGTACGCCGACGACCAGGTGGCACCGGCCCGGCTGGTGGCCGGGCTGCGCCGGATCGGCCTGCCGGTGGCCGAGATCGCCCGGGCGGTACGCGCGGAGCCCCCGGTGGTGCGCCGGCTGCTCGACGCGCACCTGGGGCGGCTGGCGGACGGACTGGCCGAGGCACGGCGCGAGGTCGCCCGGATCCGTCGCCTGCTCGCCGACGACCAGCCCCCGCCGGCCACCCGGCTCGTCCTGACCGGGTGTGCGTTGTCCGCCGCCGTGGACGCCGTCCGGTTCGCGGTCGGCACCGACCCGGCGCTGCCGGGGCTGGCCGGCGTGCTGCTCGACGTGACCGACGAGGGGATCCGGCTGGTGGCGACCGACCGGCATCGACTGGCGGTGGCGACGGCCGGCGCGACGGTGCACGGTCCGGCGGTGCGTGCGCTGCTGCCCGTGGCCGCGGTCGACCGGCTGCGCCGGCTCTCCGACGAGGCGGTCACCGGCGAGGTACGGCTGACCCTGGTCGGACGGCAGGTCGTCGCCGACGTCGCCGGGCGTCGGTTGCGGGTGACGACGCTGCCGTACGACTTTCCCGACTATCACGCCCTGCTGCCGGGAGCGACCGGCGGGCCGGCCCGGCGGGTGCCGGTGGACGCGCCGTGGCTGGTCGCCGCGCTGCGCTCGGGTGCCTCGACGGTGACCCGGGAGCACGCGGGCGGCCCGCTGCCGGTGACCGTGCTGGGGCTGGGCGGCCGGGACGCGCTACGCCTGCTCGACCCGGACGAACTGACCGACGATCCGGCCGGTCGGGCCGACGCCGAGCTGCGGGTCGGCGTCAACGGGGGGTACCTGCTCGACGCCCTGCACGCGGCGGGTGGCCCGCGCCTGGTGCTGGAACTGGATGGCCCGGTCACCCCGCTGGCCATCCGGCGGGCCGACGATCCGGCGGCCTTCTCCATCCTGATGCCGATCCGACTCTGACCGCGGCGACCCGTCCGGTCCGGCTCGGACCGGACGTCGAAACCGCCGGTCCGGGGTGGGTCGGGTGCGGGAGGCGGGGCGATCCGGGCGCGACGGTAGCATCTGGAGGTCCACCCGAGCCCGGACGGAGGCGTACGGAGCAGCATGCTCGACATGGAGTTGATCCGGAAGGATCGCGACGCGGTGGCGGCCGCGCTGGCGAAGCGGCTGGACGCCGCCGAGGTCGACCGGGTGCTGGAGGAGATCCAGCAGCTCGACCGGGAGCGCCGCCGGCTGATCAGTGAGATCGACGGGGAACGCCAGCGCCGCAAGGCCGAGGCCCGGGCGTACGCGCAGGCGAAGCGGGCCGGTGTCGAGCCGCAGGTCACCTCCGACGACGGTCGGAAGCAGGTCGCCGAGCTGGAGGCGGAACTCGACGAGGTGCAGGCGCGGCTGTGTACCACCATGAGCGAGCTGCCCAACCTGCCCGCCGAGGACGTGGTGCCCGGCGGCAAGGAGGCCAACCGGGTGGTGAAGACCTTCGGGGCGCCACCGGCGATCGAGAAGGTCCGCGACCACGTCGAGCTGAGCCGGATGCTGGGTCTGGTCGACCACGAACGCGGCGTCAAGCTCGGCGGCTCCGGCTTCTGGATGTACACCGGCCTGGGTGCCCGGCTGGAGTGGGCGCTGATCAACTGGCTGATCGAGCGGAACATCGAGGCCGGGTACGAGTTCCTCCTGCCGCCGCACCTGCTGCTGGACAGCGCAGGTTTCGCCGCCGGCCAGTTCCCCAAGTTCTACGACGACGTCTACCACCTGGACAAGCAGTCCGCGCCGCGCGGGCAGTTCCTGCTGCCGACGGCGGAGACGGCGATCCTCGGTGCGTACCAGGACGAGATCCTGGAGACCGCGAAGCTGCCGCTGAAGGTGTTCGCGTACACCCCGTGCTACCGGCGCGAGGCGGCCGGCTCGCACTCCGACGAGCGGGGCACCGTGCGGGGCCACCAGTTCAACAAGGTGGAGATCTTCCAGTTCACCCTGCCCGAGCAGGCCGACGCCGCGCTGGAGCAGATGGTCAGCCACGCGGAGAGCCTGGTCGAGGGGTTGGGTCTGCACTACCAGCGCAGCCTGCTCGCGGCCGGCGACTCCAGCGCGTCGATGCGCAAGACCCTGGACATCGAGGTGTGGATGCCCAGCACCGGCAAGTACAAGGAGGTCTCGTCGGTCTCCTGGGGCGGTGACTACCAGGCCCGCCGGGCGGCGATCCGCTACCGCGAGCCGGGCGGCAAGCAGACCCGCTTCGTGCACACTCTCAACGGCTCTGCCCTGGCCACCAGCCGCCTCTACCCGGCCATCCTGGAGCAGTTCCAGCAGCCCGACGGCTCGGTCCTGGTCCCGGAGGCCCTCCGCGACCGCCTAGCCACCGACCGCCTCACCCCCCGCTGACCCTGTCCCCACCCTCCCCCGCGTCGATCTTGCAGTTCTGGTCGCCGAAAGGTCCCCTTCGGCATCATTTGTCGGGGCAGAAAGTGCAAGATCGCCGGGGTGGGTGCGGCGGCGGGTGGTCAGGATGGTCAGGGTTGCGAGGGCGGCGAGGGTTGCCGCCAGGAGGGCGGGGCCGGCGGTCGCGATGGTGTCGGCGAGCCAGCGTTGGAGGGCGGTGGCGGTGGTGACCAGGGGATCGGTGAGGGCGTCGCGGTTGCCGGCGGCCAGCCGCGCCTCGTACCAGCCGTACCAGGCGACGTAGCCGCCGGCGAGCAGCAGCACCAGCCCGCTGGCCCGGGGTGCCCAGGCGCCGACGCCGCGCAGCCGGGCGACCACCTCGCCGCGCAGCAGCGCCACGCCGAGCGCGGCCACCGCGACCACCAACCCCATCCCGAGGGCGTACGCGCCGAACAGCGCCAGCCCGCGTGCCGTCGAGCCGGCCTGGAGGCTGGTCACCACGGTCGCCAGGAACGGCGCGATGGCGCAGCCCAGCGAGGCCGTCGCGGACGCCATTCCGAACAGCACCATCGACGGCAACGAGCGGGTCAACCGGGGCGCCCGGGCCAGCGGGCGCAGGGTCGGCAGCCGCCGGCCGGCGAGCAGCCAGCAGCCGAGCAGCACCAGCAGCAGGCCCAGCCCCACGGTGAACCAGGGCAGCCGGGGCCGCAGCCAGTCGGCGACCGGGGCCAGCGCCAGCCCGAAGGCACCGAACACCAGGACGTACCCGAGGGTGAGCGCACCCGCGGCGGTCAGCGCCCGACCGACGGCACCCCGGGTGTCGGTGGTCCCGGCGACCAGCAGCGACAGGTACGCCGGCAGCATCGCGGAGCCGCACGGGTTGACCGCGCCGAGCATGCCCGCGGTCAGCGCGAGCAGCAGCGGCGCTTCCATCAGGTGGCCAGTGCGGTGACCCGGCGGGTGAGATCCTCACCGTCCAGCCAACCCTGGTGAATCACCCGGCCGTCCCGGTCGATGATGACGAAGGTGCTCTGCTCGACGACCTCGAAGCGTCGCCAGATCACTCCCTCCCGGTCCTCGATCTGCGGCATCGGGCCCAGTTCGAACTCGGTGACGAAGTCGGTCATCGCCTTGCGCTCACCGAGCCCCGCGACACCGATGATCGGCACGCTCTGCCGGAAGCCGGGCTCGATCTCGGCGATCGTCCACGCCTGGCTCGCGCAGGTGGCGCACCAGGGCGCCCAGAACCAGAGCACCACCGGCCGGCCGGCCAGGGTGGCGGCGTCGAAGGCCGCACCGTCCAGGGTGGTGCCGGTGAACCGCAGGGTGTCCGGCACCGGGCTGGTCGGCCCGGTCGACGGGGACGTGGCGTCGGCCGTGGCGGACGCCGGGCCACCGGCCGGCGGGGCCGCCTCGGCGTTCGGACCGGCGCCGCATCCGGCGGTGGCCAGCACGGCGGCGAGCAGGGCGGCGGTGGCCGCCCCGGTGACCCGTCCGGTTGGTGGAACCGACCCCATCGGCGTCTCCTTCGGTTCGCTCGCCCGTCACCCGGGCAGCCACGCCGCCCGGTCGGCGGACTCAGGCCTCAGTCAGCCGCAGCGCCAACGCCGGGCAGACCTTCACCGCCTTCACCGCGCCCTCCCGCAACCAGGTCGGTACGGGGGTGGGCGGAAAGGCGGGATATCCGTTCTGGTCCAGCCGGATGAAGTCCGGCACCACGTGGGCGCAGAGGCCGTGCCCGTCACAGCGGGACCAGTCCAGGACCAGCTTCTGCGGGTCGGGATCGGGGGCGCCGGGCAGACCCATCATGCCCTTGACCCGCCGTCCGCAGCCCTCCCCGGTGGTGTGCTTCTTCAGGTCCTCGGCGAAGACCTCCATCGCCGAGAGCGCGAAGCGGGACGTGCCGTCGGGGTGGCTGCAGGCGCCGCGACCCTTGACGTCGCCGGCGGCGGCCCGGACGACCTCCACCGGCGCGCTGCCGGAAACCGCCAGGTCGACGGCGCGGGCCAGGTCCGGCAGACCTCGTTTGCACGGGCCACACTGCCCGGCGGACTCGCCGGCCAGGTAACGGACCACCTGCGCCGCCTCACCGAGCGGGCAGGTGTCGTTGGCGAGCGGGACGATGATGCCGGCGCCGAGCGTGCCGCCGACCGCGGCAAGCCCCTTGCGGGAGACCTCGGCCTTTTCCGCCGCCTCCCGGGTGATCCACTTACCGTGGTAGCCGCCCATCAGGATGCCGGGACCGTCCGGTACCTCGCACAGTTCGAGGATCTCGGCCAACGGGGTACCGGCCGCGCACTCCACCACCGCGTGCCGCTTCGCCGCGCCGGTGATGCTGAGCAGCACCGTGCCGGGTTCGTCGTCGGTGCCGAGCGCCGCGTACTCGTACGGACCGAGTCGGGCGGCGATCGCCATCTGGGCGTACGTCTCGGCGTTCGACAGCAGGGTCGGCATCCCGCCGACGCCGGAGTCGCTCGAACGCTTCTTGGTGCCGGGCGGAATGTGCGGCAGCCCGTTGATCCCGTTCACCAGCGCGCCGCCCTCACCGCTGATGAACCGGTGCGGCACCGTCACGACGCTTGTCGGCGCCGGCATCCGGCGCTCGTCCAGGGCCTCCATCAGGGAGTCCCGGCCCACCAGGTCGTCGGCGACACAGAGCACGATCTCCTCGGCGTCCAACGCGAACGCGGCCAGCGCGGCACCGTCGAGGATCAGGTGCGGTGCCCGGGTGAGCAGGACCTTGTCCTTCCAACTTGCCGGCTCACCCTCGGTGGCGTTGACCACCACCACGGGCGGCAGATCCTGACGTTCACAGGACTCCAGCACCGCACGCAGCTTCCGGGCGAACGGGAATCCGGCCCCGCCCTTGCCCTTGAGCTGGATGCCCTCGGCCAGACGCAGCAGGTTGGACGGCTCCATCGGGCTGATCGGCCCGTGCACCAGCTCGTGGGCACGCAGGTCGAGCCGGCCGAACTCGGCGAACCCCGCGGTGAGCCGGGGCTCACCCACGGCAGCCACCGGGGGAACGGTGGTCCGCATCGTCACTTGGCCTCACCCCGCAGCCCGGCCCAGTAGGCGCCGTCCACCGAGTCCGGGTCGGCCCGGCGGCGACGCCGACTCTCCGCCGACGAGGCCCGGCGGGCACGTCGGGAGGCCAGGTCGACCAGGGTCGGAGTGTCGTCGTCGGCCACGTCGTCCGGGGCGTACCGGGCCGGCGGACGCCAGTAGTCGGTCTCCGCCTCCGGCAGGTCGTCCTCAGCGCTGTGCCGCCCACCGCCGCTGCGTGGCGCGGCGGAGATCGGCGAGCCGGAGATGGGTGCACCGGAGATCGGGCCGGCCGAGATCGAGGCGGTCGACTCCCACCGGCGAGGGCTGTCCCAGGGCTCCTCCGGCTCGTCCTCCATCCGCTGCGGCGGGGCCGAGTACCGGCTGTCGGTCCGGGACCGGCGGGAACGGCCGTACTCCTCCTCGTCGTCGGAGTCGCGGCGACGGCGGCGCACCGGCTCCTCGTACTCCACCAGGTCCTCGTCGCGACGGGACGCACGACGGCCTACCGGCTCGCGCTCCTCCTCGCGCCGCGACCGGCGACCGGTCGGCTCCTCGTCGCGCCGCGGCCGGCGGACCACCGGCTCCAGGTCCTCCTCGACCCGCGCCGAGCGCCGCCCGGTGGTCTCCAACTCCTCGTCGCGGCGGGAGGAACGCCGACTGGCCGGCTCGGCATCGCGGCGTCGGCGCGCCACCGGCTCCAGCACCTCGGTCTCGCGACGCACGACCCGCTCCAGTTCCTCCTCCTCGCGGCGCGAGGCACGCCGGACGACCGGCTCGAACTCCTCGTCGCGACGGTCCCGACCGGCTCGTACGGGCTCGCGCAGGGTGCCCGGCTCGGGGACCACCGGCACGGTGAACCGTTCCGGGTCGTTGCGTCGGATGGTGGGGCTGGCCCAGGTCCCGGAGGTGCTGTCGGCCCAGCTGGTGTCGCGACGGACCCGCTTCTCGCGACCGTCGTCGGCTTCCTCGCGCCGGCCGGTCAGGGTGCCGAGCAGGGACTTGCCCCGGGTCTCCTCGGTGGACTTGGCCCCGCTCATGACCTCGTTCAGCACAGCAGCCTGCTGTTGCTCGCGGCTGCGCCGTTGCAGGGTGACCGAGAGGCGGACCATCAGGGCGAGCACGACCAGCACCACGCAGGCGAAGTAGCTCAGACCCACCCAGGTGGCGGGCGGACGGCCGGCGAGCAGACCGTGGAAGATTGCGAACGGCCAGGAGACGTACGCCATGGAGTGCAGGGCACGCCACACCCACTTCGGGCCGACGTCGGCGAAGCGGGCCCGGATGATCCCGGTCCAGAGCACACCCACCATCAGCAACGCGGCGATGGTGCCGAGCCCGACGTAGAGGCCCCGGCCACCGACGAACGGCACGGCGGCGTCGGTCACCCCCGCCCGACCGCTGGCGATCTTCGTGATGACGTGGAAGGCCAGCCCGGCCACGCCGAGGATGCCGGTGGCCCGGTGCGCGGACTGCAACAGCACCCGATGCCGGATGAGCAGCACCAGCCGATCGGTGGCGAGCAGTCCCATCATCACCGTGAGGCTCAGCGCGACCAGCGCGATCACGCCGGCGAAGAACTCGGTGAAGAAGAAGCCCATCGCGTACATCTTCTGGCCCGCGCCGGTGAGCATCGTCAACGCCCACAGCGCGGCGAGCCCGGACGCGGAGAGCGCCATGATCTGGCCGCGGGACCGGACGCGGATCCCTCGACTGCTGCTGCTGGTACGTACGGCAGCTGCCTTCTCGTTCTGCGTAGCCCGGACCATCTGCTCCTCGATCGTCTCGCGGCGGCGCACCGCCGGCCGACCCTGTTCCCCATTCCAGTACGCAGCGCGGCTCCAGTCGGATCAGTGTCGTAAGAAAAAATCTCGCCGAGTTGTCGAACCGCCCCGCCACCCGGCGCGTGTAACGGCCGCACCGCCGCCCTTCCCAGCCTGCACATTGACAGGCATTGAAATGAGCTTGTAACCTTTCCGAAATTTTCAGCCCTGATTGCAAGATCCGGGCAACCGCACCGCCTTCCCGTCCCCCGGCACCCCTGGAGCACCCGATGCATCGACGTCGACTCCGCCCGGCGATCGTCGCCCTCGCCGTGATCGCCGGCCTCCTCGCCCCTGGCGTGGTGACCGCACCCCCGGCCGCCGCCGCCCCCAGTGGCGGCAAGAAGGTCATCGCCAACCTCTTCGAGTGGAACTGGCCCTCGGTCGCCAGCGAGTGCAGCAGCACCCTCGGCCCGAAGGGCTACGGCTACGTCCAGGTGTCACCACCGCAGGAGCACGTACGCGGCAACCAGTGGTGGGTTGCCTACCAGCCGGTCAGCTACCGGATCGAGTCCCGCAAGGGCACCCGCGCGCAGTTCAAGTCCATGGTCGACACCTGCCACGCGGCCGGCGTGAAGGTGATCGTCGACGCGGTCATCAACCACATGTCCGGCCAGGACAACGGCGGCACCGGCTGGGCCGGCTCGACCTACCAGCACCACGTCTACCCCGGCATCTACCAGTCACAGGACTTCCACTACTGCGGACGCAACGGCAACAACGACATCGCCAACTACAACGACCGCTACGAAGTGCAGAACTGCGAGCTGGTCAACCTCTCCGACCTGAAGACGGAGTCCGACTACGTCCGCTCCCGGCTGGCCGCGTACCTCAACGACCTGCTGTCGCTCGGGGTGGACGGCTTCCGGCTGGACGCCAGCAAGCACATGCCGGCAGCCGACATCGCCAACATCCGCAGCCGGCTCAACCGGTCGGCGTACATCGTGCAGGAGGTCATCTACGGCGCAGGCGAGCCGATCACGCCGAACGAATACACCGGCAACGGTGACGTGCACGAGTTCCGCTACGGCAAGGACCTGGCCCGGGTGTTCCGCTCCGAGCGGCTCGCGTACCTGCGTAACTTCGGCGAGGGCTGGGGCCATCTGCCCGGCGGCGTGTCCTCCGTCTTCGTGGACAACCACGACACCCAGCGCGACGACGGCGGCGTGCTCACCTACCGCGACCGGGGCATCTACGCCCTCGCCAACGCGTTCATGCTGGCCTGGCCGTACGGCTCCCCGACGGTGATGTCGAGCTACACCTTCAGCAGCCGCGACGCCGGCCCACCCTCGGACGGCAGCAACAAGACGCGCAACACGGTCTGCTACTCCGGCTGGGAGTGCGAGCACCGCTGGCCGGTGATCGCGAACATGGTCGGCTTCCGCAACGCCACCGAGGGTTCCGGGGTCAGCAACTGGTACGACAACGGCAACAACCACATCGCCTTCAGCCGGACCGGCCGGGGCTTCATCACCATCAACGACGAGGGCTCCGCGATCAACGGCCGCTCCTACTACACCGGACTCCCGGCCGGCCGCTACTGCGACGTCATCCACGGCACCTTCACCAACGGCACCTGCTCCGGCCCGGTCATCACGGTCGACACCAACGGCTGGTTCGCCGCCAACATCCCCGCCCACGACGCCATAGCCCTCCACCTAAACGCCCGCCTCCCCTAACCCCACCCCCCACCCCACCCCACGCCCGCCCCCCGCCCCCACGCCCGCCCCACCCCCGCCCGCGTTGATCAAGGAGTTTTGGTCGCTCTCGCGCCGGATCTCGACGCAAACTTCTTGATCAACGCGGGCGAGGGGTGGGGTTGAGGGTGATTTGATGGTTTTTGGGGTTAAGGTGGAGTTGTGGGGGTTTTGTGGAGTTTTGGGGCGCGGGGGCGGCGGGGGGTCGCTGTCGGGGTCGGCGTGGCGGTGCTGATGGGCGGGGCCGCGTACACCGGGTGGGCGCTGACTCCGGCACCTGAGACGGCACCGGTCGCCGGGCCAACCGCCGGGGCGGGGCTGCCGACCGCGGAGGTGCCGCCATCCGCCGACGCCGAGCGGGTGCTGCCCGCCGCACCGGCACCGGACGGGCTCCCGGAGATCGACTACGACCCGGCCCCCGCCGGTTTCCCCGACGACCCGGACACCCTGGACACCACACCGCTGACCCAGGGCCTGCATCCGACCCGCAAGCTCGCCGCGTACGACGCACCCGGCGGCCGGCCACTTGCGTTCCTGATGCCGACCATCAGCGAGGTGGAGCTGACCGTGCCGATCGCCCGCCGCGAGTCCGGCTGGACGGCGGTGCTGCTCCCCTCGGCCAACCGCAAACTGGCCTGGCTACCACCCGGCGGCTTCCGCACCGTCGCGCTGCGCGACCAGATCGTCGTGGAACGGGCACCCTTCCGGCTCACCTGGTTCCGCGACGGCACCGCCAAAGAATCCTGGCAGGTCAGCCTCGGCCAACGCGGCCAGGAAACCCCACTCGGCCGGACCTTCGTGCTGGGCCGCACGCCACCGCCCGAGTCGGTCTACGGCGGGGTGGACATCTACGCCCTCGGCTCGATCCCCGACGACCTGGACTCGGTGCCGGCCGGACTGCGCGGCGCCCACATCGGCATCCACACCTGGTATCACGACGGTGAGCTGGGCCAGCAGACCACGAACGGCTGCATCCGGTTGACCGCCAGCGGTCAGCGCCTGTTGCTGGAGAAGGTACGCCCGGGCACCCCGGTGGTGGTCGTCGACGAACTGCCCGACCCGCCACCGACCGCCTGAGCGGGAACCCGGGCAAACCGCATCGCCGGATCAGGCAGTCGTCACGACGAACCGGACCGGTTCTTTCAGCACGACGGCCGCCCCTTGCAGATCAGCGAGGCGGGCGGAGAGGGTGGCCGCAGCAAGCCGCTTCGGCAACGCGACGCTGAACTTGAGGCCGTCGAGGGCCTTTTCGTTGACCCCTGGCAGGCAGAGCCGGTCGCCGGCATCGGACGTCAGGGCCTGCCACTCGGACGGCGTGACGTTCTCGCGCAATCGGATGCTGTGGTCGTCGAAGCGTTCCACCGGATCGACAACCTCACCGAGGGTAGCGGTCAGGGTGGCGTTCGTCCGGACGCCGGCCCAGGTCCACCAGCGTAGGTCCCCACCGTCCTCCCGCACGATGACAGTTCCGCCGGGATGCACCAGGTGTGCTTTCTCCCCGCGCTCCCGGGCAAGTCGCTCGAGTGCCCGCCGGGTGAGCCGAACCGGCGGATGCGCGCCAAGCAGCACCTCACGGACCGCACGGGTCAGGGGAAAGCCCTGGTACGCCCAGCCGGTGCCGGTCCAGCGAGCACGGCCCCCGCCGTCTGCGGGTTCGACGAAGCACCGTCGCCGACGCCAGTCGATGTAGGTGACTCGCCAACTGCGGCCGGTCAACAGCAGCCGCCGCTCACCCCGGACCTCCTCGGTCAGCAGACTGGGGTCGATCCGCCCCAGCTCTGTGCGACCGAGTAGGACGGTGAACTCAGGTGGGCCGGTGAACACCGCCGTCATGTCCATGAAGTGCCGGTGGCCGAAGCGTGCCTCGGCGGCCGGACCGATGAAGAGCATCCCCCCGTCCCGATCGAGGTAGCCGTGCTCGACGAGGTGCCGGACGATGGGGCGGGCGGCCTCCCCGAACGGAGCCAACCCGTTCCATGCCTGCACCCACAGTTGGTCGCCAACCCGGTGTTCTTGAAGGCAGAGCGCAAGCATCTGCTGGGCGACGATGTGGCGAGGCTCCGGCGGGGCGACGACCGGCTCGACCCAGCCACGGGACCAGACCAGCAGTAGCGCGGCCGCCTCAACGAGCGACTCTCCGTCAAGCGACAGGAACAGGCAGTTACGGTTGCTGGCCGGCCGGCGGCCCGTACGGCCGAGCCGCTGGAGGAACGATGCGACCGTGGCCGGAGCGTCAACCTGGATCACTCGGTCCAGGTCGCCGACGTCGATGCCGAGTTCCAGAGTGCTTGTGGAGACGATGACGCAGTCGCGTGCCTCACTGAACGCCTGCTCGGCGCGACGTCGTTCATCGGCGGAGAGCGAGGCATGTGACAGGAATGTGGTCACCCCCTTCATCCGCAGCAGTTCACCGAGTTCCTCGACAGCCTGCCGGGATTCGCAGAAGACCAGCCGTTTCTCCCCCCGGTGCAGGCTGGCGATCACCGTCGCGGCGTTGACAAGCGAGCCGACATAATCCAGCTCGATGTCGCCAGGTGGCGGGCGGTCCGTGGCAGCGGTCGGGTCGGGAGCAACGACCTCCCCCGGTCGGTGGCCTGCCCCCGCGCCCTGAAGCCAGGTGAGCAGCTGGCTCGGGTTGCCCACGGTGGCGGAGAGCCCGATCCGTTGCAGGGGACGCCCGGCCACCCGGGCGAGCCGTTCCAGCACAGCCAGCAGATGCCAGCCGCGGTCGTCCCCGGCGAAGGCGTGCACCTCGTCCACGACGACGGCCCGCAGCCCGGCAAAGAAGCTGCGGTGGTCGACCTTTGCGCTGACCAGCATGGACTCCAGCGACTCCGGCGTGGTGAGCAGGATGTCCGGCCGCTCGTAGAGCACAGCTCGGCGCCGGGCGGCAGTGACGTCGCCATGCCAGACCGCAGCGCGCCGCCCGAGCCATCCGGTGTACTGCTCCACCCGGGGTTGCAGGTTGTTGAGCAGCGCCTTGAGCGGTGCCAGGTAGAGCACCGACGTGCCGGTCCACTGCCTCTCCGCCATCCGGGTCAGCAGCGGAAACAGCGCTGCTTCCGTCTTTCCGCCTGCGGTGGGCGCCAGCAGCAGCACGTCGTTGCCGCCCCGCACCGGCCCGATTGCGGCCCGCTGCATTGGCCGCAGATCACGCCACCCCAAGCTGTTGACCAGGTGGTGCATCACCACCGGATCGAGGTCGATCGGCATCTCAGATCGGCAGTTCGATGTCGTCGGCGAACGCGGCGGCGTTACGTTCCACATCGGTCAGCTCGTCGTTTCGCAGGGTCAACTGGTAGTGCTGGCGCGGGTTCCAGTCGGTGAACTGGTCGACCCGGTCGAACACGTCCGCGACCAACTTCTTCAGGTAGATCCGGGGTGCCACGCCTACCTGCCCGCCCAGCGCCCCGGTGACGGCGGCGGCTAGGAGAGCCAGATACTCGTCGTCGACTCGGGAGTCGACCGCCGGACTGCCGTAGATCGCCCGCACCCGCTGGCCGAGGTCGACGAGCGCGTCGGCGGTGAAGCCGGGCAGCCGCAATTGGGTGGCGCGCGGGTTGTCCCAGCGCGGATCCGGGCCGAAGTCGGTGGCGAGTCGCTGGGCCAGCGGCGCGAGCCGCTGCACACCCTGCGGGCCGTCGTAGAAGGCGGGCGTGCCGGTGATCACCACCATCAGGCCCGGAAAGCGGTCCGCGTACACCTCGTCGATAAGTTGGCGCAGCGAGTTGAGGGCCTTGTCGCGGGCATCGGATCGCACCCGTTGCAGCGTCTCGACCTCATCGAGCACCAGCAGCAGTCCCTGGTGACCGCTGTCTCGCAGCACGGTGAGCAATCCCCGTAGGAAGCTCAACGCGGCGTAGTGGTCGAGGTCGCCCTTGACGCCCGCCGCCCGACGCGCCGCCGCGGCGACGTGTGGCTGGCCGCCGAGCCATGCCGCGAGACCGTCCGCAGTAGCGTGGTCCGCGCCCACACTTGCGGCTCGGTAGCCGCGCAATGCCGCCGCGAATCCTGGCGTGTTGCGGGAGATGTCTCCCAACCGGCGCTCAAGCAGGTCGTTGACCGCCTGGTCGAGCGCGTCCGTGTCGTCCTCGGCGACGGTGCCGCCGGCCAGGACGTCTTCCTCCAATGCAAAGATCCAACCATCGAGTACGGGCCGGAAAGCGCTGGGCGCGAACTGTTCGGTGCTGAGGTGTTCGACCAGGCGGCGGTAGACCGTCTCCATCCGGTGCAGCGGCGTTTCCAACTCCGAGATCTGCACCTCGGCGGCGGCAAAGCCGCGTCTCTTGGCGCGCTCGGCCAGCCACCGGGTGAAGAAGGTCTTGCCGGCGCCGTACTCGCCGCGCACCGCTTTGAAGACGCTGCCGCCGCCGGCCACCCGGTCGAGGTCGTCGTCAAGCGCGGCGGTGAACCTGTCCAAACCGACGGCGAGCGCGTCCAGGCCGTTGCTCGGCACGACGCCACGGCGCAGGGCGTCAATGATGTCCCTGCGGCGACGGGCGGAGATGTCGGCCGTCACTGCGGCCCCAACTCGAACTGCTCGATCAGCAACGTGCGATCGAGGTGCACCGTTTTCCCGTCCGCGTCGACCGTGATCACGGGATAGCCCTCGACCTGGAGTAGCCGGCGCAGCGCCGTGAGGGTGCCGGTGATGCGGTGCGCCGGGACTCGGGCCCGAGCGGCGAGGGTGTCGAGAGTGGCCCGGTCACCGTTGGCCAGCAAGGTACGCAGCAGCGCGGCGACCCGTTCGTCGGCGAGCGGCAGCCGGGGGTCACGCCGTTGGGCGTACCGGTCGCTGGCCAGCAGCGCGGTCACCAGATCGGACGGCGGCACCGGCACCGCTGCTGCGACAGGCGCAGCAGCCGGAGCGGCGGTCACCAGGTCGAAGAGTCCCTCCGGCTGGTGTTCCACCGGACGGCGGGCACGGCGGCGGGCCGGCGCGCCCGGCTCGGCCGGTGCGTCGGACGTCTCGGGCAGCGGCTCGCGCCACCAGTCCGGACTGGCCACCGGAGCACCGGACCAGCCGGGCACGGAGACATCGTCACCGGGGGCCAGCACGAGCAGCGGGATCACCGCTTCGGCTGCGGCGGCACCACCGTGGTAGCCAGCCTTGCGCGGCCCGTACCGCAGCTCCTCGCGCCAGGGCACGACGATCTCGCCACCGGCGAGCGCAACCCGGCTGCCGGCCAACCTGACCTCGCCGTCTCCGGCCGGCGCGGCGGCCGGCCGCCACCGGTTCTCGCTGCTGGGGCTGGGCACGACACTCCCGTCCGGCCCCCGGTCGACCACGTGGCCGTGGTCGGAGACGAGCACCACGACCCGGTCGGTCACCGACGCCAGTAGGTCGTCGACGGCGGTGATGGTGTCGGTTCCCCAGACGGTGGTGCCCGGATCACTGCGGTCGAGCGCGTCGTCGATGGTGTTGACCACGGCGGCCACGACCGGGACGGCGGAGTCCTCGACGGCCGCCCGCACGTCCGGATCAAGGGCCATCCCGGCCCCGGCGCGCAGTGACGCCTTGTGCAACAGCCGCCCGGTGGGGAACCGCTGCGTGAAGGCCGTCAGCTCGGCCCGTTGGCTACCGGTCGTGATCCGCCCGCTCAGCAGGCTGCACCGGCTGACCTCGGTCACGGTGGGCAGCGCTGCCAGGATGCCCGTGCGGGGTCCCCCGTCAGGGGTCAACTCCACCCAGGCACCTCTGCGGGTGACCGATTCGGCCACCTCGGTCGCCGCCGCGACACTCATCCCGTCGAGGATCAGCAGCAGGACTCGCCGCCGCTGGTCGAGGAAGGGCTGGACCACCCGGTCGAGGACGTCCTCGACGCGCAGCAGGGCACCGGGTTCGCTCTCCGCGCCGGTGGTGGCGGCGAGCAGCTCGGCGAACTGCTGGTCGTGCCGGGCACGGCGGGCATCCACCGCCTGGTGCAGCAGTCGGTACGCGGCACCGACCTGCGGGTCGGAGTCACCGGCGAAGATGTCGAGCCGAGCCCGATCAACCCACCCGTCCTGCCGCACCTGGCGGTGCAGCGCGTCGAGCAGAGTGACCGGTGCGGTGGTCTCGGGGGTGCTGAGCCAGCGCAGCAGGCGCAACGCCATCCGGGCCGTTTCCTCCCGGCGCGGCTCGGCCGCTCGGTGTTCCTCCACGGCGGTGAGCGCCACCTGCGCCCGGTTCACGGCGGCCGGCTGCGCGGCACCGCCGGCCGGCACGGCGAGGCGCACAGCGTCGGCGAAGGCCCGCAGCCGCTGGACGAAGCCGCTGGGCAGAACGGTCGACGCACCGAGCAGCTCGGTGATGCCGATCTCCACGGCAATCGCCTCGGCCCGTCGCAGCATCCGCATCGCCTCGGCGCGGCCCTCGACCCCGGTGTCCATGCTCCGGTAGACCCACGCCTCGGCGGCCTGGTGCAACGCATCGGCCTGATCGGCGGTCAACGACAACCCGCCGAACCTCGGCTCCAGCCTGGTCCGGCCGACCGCCGCCACGACCTCGCCGCTACCCGCAGCGGAGTAGAGCAGCCCGGCCAGCAGCCCCAACGGGATGACGTCGACCCCGTGCCCGGCCCGCACCGCGGCCATGATGCCGACGGCGGCCCGGCCCGCGATGCCGGTCAGATACGCGGTGATGCCTTCCGCCACGGCCTCGGCCACGCCGATGAACCGCTGTTGCCGGGTGGCGTCGGTGGTCCACTGCACCAGACCGCTGTCGTCCAGTTCACCGGCCGGCAGGTCGAGCAGCTCGGCGGTGAGACTACGCAGGGCGTGGTCGCGGGTGAGGATCGCGCCGGGCGGCGTCGGCCACCCCTCGGGCGGGGCATGGTCGCTCAGCGCGTCGGCGACCCACCGTCCGGTCCGGACCAGGGTCGGATCGAGGCTCGCCATCCCGCCGAACAGTTGCCGGACCAGATCCCACGGATCGATCTTGCGTACGGTCTGCTTGCTGAGGTGGGCGAGCAGGCCGTCACCGAGGTCGCTCTCGCTCAGCTCGGTGAGCAGCACGAGCCGTTCCCCGTCGACGCGGTCGTGCAGAGCGGCCCGGGCGGCCAGGGGCGTCGGGCAGGGCACCACCCGGATCCGGGTATCGCCCACGGTGAGCACCGGGTCGACGGGCCACTCCGGGCGGGCGGCCAGCGCGATGGCGTACGCCGGGTCGTCCTCGCCCAGCCACGCCTCGACCTTGCGCCGAACGGCGTCGGGTGTCGCGACGTTGACCGGGGCACTCACGACGGCACCCCATGCGCCGAGGCCCGGCCGGGCGTTCCCGGTGTCACCGCGCCTCCCAGGTGACGGTTACCCGCCGGCCGGCGGTGACCTGCGCCTCGATCTCGGCGGCGATCTCCTTCCAGGTAGCCACGTCCAGCACCTCGTGCCGCCGTTCGACGCCGGCATCGATGCCGCCGGCCTGGTGGCCGTCGCCGTCCGGCGACACCCCAGGCCCCGACGCAATGCCGCTCACGTCCGGGCCGTCCTCCCCAGGTCGCCGATGACCGGGCACGGTGCTGCCACCGCCAGCCACCGAGCCACCGGCGGCAGCCACGACCCCACCAACCGTCGCCGACCCGCCGTCGCTCGGTCGCTGCTGTGGCGCGGTCGTGGTGGCTGCGCCCGGCTGGGCCGGCGCACCGGACGCGAGCAGTACGGCGGACCTGCGGAATGCGGACTGGAGGGCGTCCAGGAGATCCTGTCCGTGCTGTTCGTGCCGGACGACGCCGCGCAGCTGATCGATGACCTGCCGTGCCTGCTCGTCGTGAGCGGCTCGGGCGGAGACGGCTGTGAGCAGCGGCCACTGGTTGTCCTGCGCAAGCGCCCGGCTCAGCTCGCCGGCTCGGCTGAGCACCTCACCGACCGCCTCGTCGTCGATGTCACCGAAATCGACGGTGGCGACGAATTCGACAAGCACGACGTCGTCGCGCTCGCCGCCGATGTCGGCGACGAAGCGGGCCGCCCGCCGGGCCGTCGCGAGCCTTCCGGCCGGGGCGGCGGGGTCCAGCCCCAACACCTCGGCGTGTGCGGTAAGCGCGTCCACCAGAGCGGCGGCGGCCTCACGGCGCTGCATCGCCGCATCGCGCAGGGTGCTGGCGAGCGTGCCCAGGTTGGCCGGGGTACGCCAGCCCGGCAGCACCTTCCCGAAGAGCTTGGCGCCCCGGTGCACCGCGGCCGACCACGCCTGTTCGTCGGGCATCGGTGGGTGCCGCAGTTCCAGGTCGTCCCGCACGGCGAGCACACTGCCGACGTCGACCTTGCCGCTGTGCTGATACCAGGCGAGCTGCTGCTCCAGCCCGAAGACGAGGATGATCAGATTCTGGAGTTCCCGGTCGAAGCCGAACGGGGCCGGCACGTCGATGAGCCGTCGCAGCAGTTCCACCGGAAAGTGTTCGGTGTAGCCCTCGTTGGCGGCGGCCTGGAGCAGGTGCCGGCTCCACCGGCAGGTGGAGGTGGTCAACACGTACCTGCCGTCAACCAGTTCGCCGAGGCCGAGGTGGTTGCAGACGCGGCGCAGGATGCGCTGGTCGGCGGGGTTGGCCACGCTGACGCCCCGGGCCGGGTCGGCGGCGGCGCGGGTGGCGTACTCCAGGATCTTGGCCAGTTCGGCCCGGGTGACCGGCTTCTCGTCGTCGGGCATGGCCGGGCGGCCCGGGTAGGACCAGGCGAGGAGTTCCCCGGTGAGGTGGTGAAACGCCTCGGCGAGGGTGCCGCCGCGAGGATCGCCCAGGTGCAGACCCTCGGCGAGGGTGTGGAACACCCCGACGCTGTCGTCGCGCACGTCCGAACCACGCGAGGTGGCCGACCCGTACGCCTGCATCAGCGCGCCGAGCAGGGTGCTGCGCAGTTGCGACTGGCGCTGCTGGAGGTAGACGCGGCCCTGCTGCCGGTCGACGAGGGACCAGTCGGCGGCGAGGGAGTTGAGACGGTCACCGGTGCCGTTGCCGAGCAGATAGTTGATTTTGGCGAGCTGGCCGACCTTCGCCATCATCTCGTCGGTCAGGAAGAAGGGCAGCCAGAAGACCGTCCGGGAGCCGCGTTCCAGGCTCTCGATCCGGGCCCGGTCGGCGGTGCGCTCGTAGCCCTGGAGGTCGAACGGATAGTCGATCACCACCCGCCAGGCTTCCCCGGTGGCGATCAGCGCGGAGACCGGCATGGTGTCGGGGTCGCGTACGTTGCCGAACTTCACCTGGACGGTGTGTCGCCGGCCGCGCCAGTCGCGCGGATGCAGCAGCTCACCGAGCTGGCCGTCGGCCCCGGTGATACCCATCTCGGCGGTGACCATCTCGCGGATGAGCTGCTGTCGTACCCCGGTGGTGGTGGTTTCCTCGTCCGGCACCAGGTCGAGCAGCTTGTCGTAGTCCACGGCGTGCAGCTTGAGCGAGACGACCGGGTCGGGCGTCTTGCTCAGGTGCAGCTCCCCCGCGCTGTCGGCGACCCGGTTGAGCCGGTTGAGCACGATCTGCCGCTCGTAGCCGGGGATCGGCGAGGTGATCGAGCCGAAGTTGAGTGCGTGCAGCTTGGCCGCGGTGAGGTTGTGCAGCGCCGGCACCTCCGGCACCAGCGCGCCGAGCAGCACTGTCTTGATCAGCTTGTCGTCGAGTTGGAACTGCTGGTGCCCGGCCGCCTGCTCCTCGGTGATGTCGTTGAGGTTGAGCAGGATCGGTCGCAGCTTCTGGGTGTAGAGGCTCCTGGCGGACTGGAACAGCTGCTTGAGCTTGGGCCGATCGGGCAGTTCGCCGTGCAGCACCAGGGGGTCGAAGAGGGCTGCCACGCCGATCAGGTCGTTGACCTTCAGGGTGTCCCGGCGGGCCACGAGCAACTCGGTCATCACCTTGAGCGCAGTCCGTTCCCGCTGCAACGCCTGTGACAACGCCACCAGGGTGGCGACCAGGGCGGGAGAGAACGGATAGAGCTTGCGGAAGGCTGCGGCGTCGGAGCCGATGCCCGCGTCGCCGTACTGGGCGCCGAGCAGCAGCGTGTCCCACACCTCCCGGTTGCCCCTGACCGCGGCGAAGGCGTTGTCGATCACCGCGCGGCCCTCGTCGGTCAACGGCTTCAGCAGCCGCTTCTCGGTGATCTCGGGCAGGTTGGTGTCGGCGAGGGCGATCTCCCCGAAGCGGCCCTGCACGCTGCGCATGACGTGGGCGAGCGCTTCCCGCTCGGTGCCACCGACCTGTGGACCGAGGAACTCCTCCAGGTTGCGTTGCCGGGCGACGAAGGAGATCAGCGGCAGCGGCCGGGTGGCGTCGGCCGACTCGACGAGCTTGTTGAGCTTGGCACCCTCGGTGTTGACGAAGACGTGGTCGCTGAGCTTGGTGGAGAGCCAGAGGATCAACTCGTCGAGGAAGAGCACCAGCGCGTCGTAGCCGAGGGCCTTGGCATGCCGGGTGATCACCGCGAGGCCGGTGTCCAGGTCGAGGTACTCCCCGCTGCGCACCGCGCCGGTGAAGAAGGTGCTGGTCAAGGCGCTGACCAACAGATCCCGCTGCTCGGTGCCGGGTGCTGCGGCGGCCGCGTCGGCGTAACGCTCCGCCGTCCAGCCGGCTGCCCGGGTGACGTGCGCGGCCAGCCCCGCGCCGCTGGCCACCGGCGTGCCACCACCGTCGTGCAGCGCGGCGAAGAACGCCTCGTCGCCCATCCGCCCGCGCAGCCGGGCCGCGTCGTCGAGCAGCGCGTCCGACCGGTGTACGGCGGGCACCGGCGCCTCGGGGTGCAGTGCGGTGATCTGGTTGAGGTATCCCTCCAGCACGGCCTGCTCGACGGAACGGGCGTCGAGCATGTGGAAGGTGAGGGTGAGCAGCCTGCGGTCCCGCAGCCACGGGTCGGCGGCGAGCACCGGCTCGGCAAGCCCCCGGATCTGCCGCGCATCCGGGTTGTGCTGGAGGATCTCCCGCAGCACCGCCATGAAGTGCGACTTACCGGAGCCGAACGAACCGTGCAGGAACATCGCCTGGGAACGGCCGGTGGTGACGGCGTGCCCGATCCGCCGCAACGCCTCGGCGAAGTTCTCCCGGAGCTGCTCGGTGACGACGTACCGCCGCAGGTCGGCGCCCTCGGCCGCCCGGACGACGAAGTCACCGTCGCCGACCGACGTCGGGATCTCGATCACGTCCCGCAGCAGGGTCATCACCGCTCCTCGTTCCGCCGCTCCCCGTGACGCCAGCGTCACCGGCGACCCGACGATCCTAAGGTTAGGAAGCGCAGAGTCCCAGCCGCCGGGCGCGGGTTGGCCGGGTCACAGCCGCAGGGCCGACACGGCCTCGTCGAGCGTGGCGGCCCGGGCAAGTGGCTGGACGAGGCCGCCCTCGGCCAACCAGAGCCGGCAACCCGTCCGGTCGAACGACGCCACCACCGGCTGCCCGGTGTAGTGCCGACCGACCCGCCGCAGCAGGTCGGTCGGGTCCGGCACCGGCGGCGACGGGGCCGCCTGCGGCGCGGGTACCTGACGCTCCGGGTCGCGCGGCACGACGGCGAGCAGCTGACTGTCGAGGTACTCGACGCACCGGGCCACGGCCAGCTCGACCCTGGCCCAGAACGGAAGCTCCTCCCCCACCTCGGCGTCGCGCGCCAGCAGCCGCACATCCCACTGCTCACCCTGGATCTTCGTCGGGTCGCCCGCGTCGAGCCGGTGGTCGCAGTAGGTGAGCACGGCGATCAGGTCGAGCGCGTGGGCGAGCCGCAGCAGGTCGGTAAGCGGTGGCGCGTCCGGTGCGGCGGCCAGCACGAACAGCCGCGACCCGGGCAGCCCGCCGCCGATCCGCTCGACGTGCTGGCGGGCCGGCTCGACACCGGAGTCGAAGACTGTCACCGTGCCGTCGAGCAGATCCTGGTCGACCGGCCGCTGCTCGTCGAGGAGGCACAGGTCCGTCGGGCGTACCCCGAAGGTGCCGGCCTGCCGGGCCAGCCGCCAGTGCGCGCCCAGCTGGTGTACCGGCGTGCCGTTGGGCTGATGCCCGACGACCGGGGCGGGCTCGTCCGGTCCGGGTCGCCACGTTTCGTGGCGTACCCGGTGCAGGTCGGTCACCGTCACCGCGACCGCCGCCGGCAGCCGGTGGCTGCCCTTGCAGGTCGTGCACCACATAACCGACGGAGTGAAACCGGCACCTGAGCAGTCCGGGCAGTGCGGGTCGGCCTCCCGAGCGCCGCGCCGGCAGTCACAGCGGCACAGCCGGGTGCCGGGTCGGCAGTCCGGGCAGGGTCGCTGCCCGATCGGCTCGCCCCACCACGCTGGGTCGGGTGGTTCGGTGACGCGGCGCACCGTCTCCCGCACATACCGGGCGATCTGGCCGGTGTCCCGCTCGTGCAGCTTCTCGACGCTGCCGGCCGGGCAGAGCGGGGTGTGCCACCAGCGGCCGTCGCGCCAGATGGCCTGGGCCCCGGGCGCGTCCCCGGCCAGGTCCGCGAGGACCCTCCGGGAGAGCCCACCAAGGTCCACCGCCGGGGGTACGCCGGCAGCCGGTACCGGCCGCACCGTGTACGCGGGAGCAAGGCGCCCCCGCTCGTGGAGCAGCAGCATGGCGCTGGCCACCGTGGTGCCGGCGACCGCCGTCGCCAGGTCGGCGGAGCCAACCACCCTTTCGTCGCCCGGCACTGGCGAGCCGGGTAGCTCGTAGCGGATCTGCCAGCCGTGCAGGCGGCGGACCTCCACCACCAGATCGAGGTGCAACAGGTCGGCCAGCTCACACAACCGGGCCAGCTCGCGCTCCGGTTCGGGCGGGGGCGGCAGCTCGGTTCCGCGCCCGACGTATACCCACCACGGGTCGTAGTCCCGCCTGACCAGCGCCGCCGCCTCCATCGCCCACCGCTGCGGCCCCGGCAGGTCGGGCCGCCACGACACGGGAAGCCAGCCCAGCGTGTCGTCCGGATCCCGCCGGCCCCACCGTGGGCGCAGTCCCCGCACCCCGACCGCCTCGCTCAGCTCGGCGAGCACCGGCCGGACCCGCCACACCCGTTCACCGTCGACCGGTGGCACCGCCCCGCCGGGCACCAACCGCCGCGACGCCGCAGCCCCGGTGTCCAGGTTGACCACGGTCACCACCAGCTGCGCCCGCCGCCGCCCATCCCGCCCGCACCGGTGACACCCGTCGACCACACTGCCGTCTCCAGCGCAGAGCCGGCACCCGGCGTACGCCTCGTCGCGGCGTGCGCTCCCGTCCACTACGAGCCGGTCACCGCCGTCCGTGCAGGAGCACCGCCGCACCACGAAGCCCAGCCCCGAGCACTCGGCACAGTCGACAACGCTCATCGGCGACCACCGCCCAGCCGCCGGGCACAATCGCCGTCGTGGTCGGCCCGCAGCAGGCACCGCCCGCCGGTCGGCAGCCGCAGGTCACAGAAGACCCGATGGCGTACGCCCTGCTCGTCCTCGGCCGACACGGTGGTTTCTCCCGGGTCGGCCGGCGGCAGCACCGACGCCCACCGGGCCACCACCCGGGCCAGCCGTTGCGCCGCGAGCAGGTCCGACGCGGCCACCGGCAGATGTACGACCCACCGCCCGCTCACCGATGCCGTCCCTGGTTCGCCGACCGCTGATGGGCACCGGCCTGGTTCACGCCTGGCTCGTTGAGGCGAGCCTGCCGCGCCTGGGCCTGCTCGGACTGCCACCGACGCAGCGCCTCCCGGACCCGCGCCGCCTCCCGGTCGGCCGCCGCCACCTGCCGGTACGCGGCTTCCAGGTCACCGGCCACCCGGTCGAGGAACGCGACCACCTCCACCGGGTCGTAGCCGCGCCGCCCCAACCGGAACCGCCGATCCCGCACCTGCCACGGCCGCAACGGCCGGTAGGTCGCCGCCCGGTAACAGGTGCCCGGGTCGTACCGCTCGCCGCGCTGGTTGCCGCGCCGCGCGGCATGGCTCGGTTCGGGCCGCCCGCGGTGCCCTGGGTCGTGCCGGCGACGCCGGAAGGGGATGCGCATGACAGACCTCGCTCTCGTTGGCGTAGGCGATGTGGAAGGCGGGTCCATCGGCCCGCCGCGCACCGACGGACCCGCCCAGCACCTGCTACCGCAGCCCTCATCGGCAGTACGGCAACAGGGCAGACATGCCACACAGTGGACCTAACAAGGGGCCATGACTCAGCCGAGCTGTGACCTCACTCATCGTGCATCGGGCTTCGCCCTTTGCGCAACTCCCGATACGGGAGTGTGTCGTTGCGAAGCCTGTCCGTCTCCGGAACACTGATCGACATGACCGGAAGCCCGACCGTCCGACGTCGACGATTGGCCGCCGCGCTGCGCCGCCTCCGCGAGCAGACCGGCATGACTGCCGACCAGGCGGCCAAGGGGATCGGCATCTCCAAGTCGGCGTTGAGCCGGATCGAGAACGCCCAGGTCTCCGTCATGCCGCCGGTCGCGCGCGGCCTGCTGGAGATGTACGGCGTCGAGGGAGACGAGGTCGACGCACTCGTCCAGGTCGCTCGGGACGCCCGCAAGCGAGGCTGGTGGCAGGCGTACGACGACGTTCTGCCGGAGTGGTTCGAGGTCTACGTCGGCCTGGAGGCGGAAGCATCGGAGATTCGCGCCTTCGAGCCGCAGCTGATACCCGGCCTCCTCCAAACTGCCGATTACGCCCGGGCGATCGTCCGTGCCGAACACCCCGACGCGTCGAGCGACGAGGTTGACCGGCGGGTCGAGCTACGGTTACGCCGCCAGCGGACCGATTCACCGCCCAAACTGTGGGTGGTACTGGACGAAGCGGCGCTGCGGCGCCCGGTCGGTGGCGCTGCGGCCTTCAAGGAGCAGTTGCAGCGGCTCGCCGAAGAGGCGGATCGACCAGGTCGCACCATCCAGATCCTGACCTTCGCTGCCGGCGAGTACGGCTCAATGGGCAGCGCCTTCAGCATTCTCACGTTTCCGGAGCCGGCCGATCCTGGCGTCGTCTACGTCGAAACCCGCGCGGGTAGCCTCTATCTCGAAGGCCAACAGGTCAGGGAGTACAGCCGGGTCTTCGAGCACCTGGTCGCCTCGGCGGCTGGCGCTCGGGAGTCGCGCGACCTGATCCAGGGGGCGATCGACGAGCTATGAGAGGACGGCGCGGGTGGAAGAGGTCAGCACAGCCCGCGTGACCTGGCGGAAGAGCACACGCAGCAACGGGTCCGGCAACTGCGTCGAGGTCGCGGACAACCTCGCAGGATCGGTCGGTCTGCGGGACAGCAAAGATCCCGACGGCCCAGTTCTCGCGTTCAGTCACGCTACCTGGGCGATCTTCGTGTCGAGCGTCAAGCGGGACACGTTCAGCAATTGACATCGGCACAACGAGGGGTGTCGTCCGGAGTCCGGACGACACCCCTCGCCATTGATCACCCCCAAGCCAACCGCTGCGGGGCTGCGGTCGCTACTCAATGTCGGATAGTGTTCGTCCCGCCACGGATTCATGAACATCGGCCGGTGTCCCCTGCCGCCGGCAGCAGTTCGGGAAGGACGGCATGGCCAGCATCGAGCAAGTGAAGGCCGCGCTCGCCCAGGCAGCCGAGCAGAGCAACGCCACCACTCATCAGATCCGGGCGGCCATCGACGGCACCGAGCAGGTGCTCGCCCGGCTGCGGGCGGTCGCCGCCGGCACCGGCCACCCAGCGATAGCCGAGGCTATCGCCCGCGCTGAGCAGAGCAAGCAGCGGTTGGTCGAGGCAGCGACGACGCTCCAGGGCAGCACCCAGGCCGCCCGGCAGTACATCAACGTCCTGGGCTGACGACCGTGAGCATCGGCGACGTCAAGGCGGTCATTCGCGAGGGCATCCACTCGCTCGACCAGGCGAAAGCAACGGTCGAGGGCATCGGAACAGCACTTAACGACGTGATCCCCCTCGTGCTGGCCACCCTGAAGGGCAGCGAACACGACTACTCGAAGAAGGCTCTCGCGGCGCTGACTGCCGCACGGCGTGAGGTCGAGTTGACGCTGCACAACATTGAGAGCGCGAAGGAGAACGCCTCATCCTTCGTGTCTGAACTCGGATGAGTGGCCTGATCGCCCAGGTCGTCGCCCAACTCAACAGCGCCGCCCAGGCGCTCGACACTCTTGCCGTCCAAGCTATCCGCGCGCAGGCAGACATCGAGCAGGCCACTGGGCACCTCAGCGCAGGAGGCATGGGCAGCAGCCGACCAGAGATTCGGGAGGCCGTCAGAGGCAGCCGGGCGGCAGCGACGAACTCCGGCAGACTCGGAAGCTTGAACAGCGACGCCGCTGGTCACCTCGCCGACTACATCAACGAGATCGCGCCGGGCTCGGCGACTCGCCGAGATGCAGCCGACGGGGCATCTCCCTCCGGTGAAGATCTGCTCGCGGAGAGCGAGAGGCGTGAACTCTCACGCAAGAACGTTGGGACGTTCCTCAATCGTCAGGTACGCAAGGCTGACGAGCTACAGGACCAAGCAGCCAGCACGACCAGCGCGATCCAGCAGACGGCCAAGGTGGTACGAAACCCGAACGGACCGGCCGGCTCACAATCGACTGGCACAGCCACCCCGAGTACGTCGATCCCAACGACCCAGCCGAAAATAGACGCACCGGATGCCGCAGGGAATCTTGTGGTCATCGGCCTGCTGGCAGGCGTCGCGGCACATCGGATCGCATCAGTCGTCAAGAAGAACATTCCGAGGATCAGGAGACGGTCGTGACGAAGCTGGGTGAGTTGATCCAGGCAATGGCCCGCAGTGACTGGGACACAACCGACTCCCTCATTGCGGATCTTGACCGCGCTAAGTGGGCTGGTGGTCTCCAGGTGATCGGTGCCGCGTTCGCGATTGCCGTCAACCGACGCTTCGGACCGAACGCTTCCCCCGCCGACGTCGCTCAGTTCGTGGCCGCCGCTCGGGCCAGTTACGAGGAGGGCGACACCCTTCCCGCGCTTGAGATGGAGGGGCTGATCCGCGCGGCCCTCGGCGAGGCCGAGCTTGCCGACAACATCGCTCCAGATGTGGCGCTCGGCGCGGAGCTGTTCGTCCTCACCCACTTCCTTCAAGAGGCCAACCTGACGCAGGAACAGCTTGACGCCTTCGTGGCCGAGGCGGAACAAACCGCTGCGGAGTACATGTAGACGACCCGGTGGGATCGACGGAGTTGAGGGAGCGGAGCCGCACGCCCTGCGGGCCGCGCTCGACAACTCGCCCGCTCGACGGCTAGCCAGGCGACCAGTCTTCTCTACCTCAAACCTCGACCACACCACGCTTGAATGCGAGGATCAGGTCATGATGCGGTTGGTCGCCGACAACGCATGGGACGGCCTGGAAAGCTATATAAAACAGGCTTCTCGCAAACGCGTCGCCATCGCCTATATCGGGTCAGCGGCTAAGGAACTTCTCGATCTCAAGACCGGCGACACGATCGTCATCAACGGATCGGACACATCGTTCAGCGCTGGACGGGTTGACCCAGCCGTCATCAGCGGCTGGCTCGCCGACGATGTAGAGGTTCGGTCCCTCCAGAGCCTGCACGCCAAGGTGATGCATCTGGAAGGTAGGAAGACCAGGGTCGTCATCGGCTCGGCAAACGCTTCGGCCCACTCGCGTGACTCGCTGCGGGAAGCAGCCGTCCTCACCGACGACGCAGGGCTATGCAACCAGGTTGCTGAGCAACTCGACGTATGGCATGCCCTGAGCGAGAGGGTCGACCAGGCATGGTTGAAGCGCGCGTGCCAGATCTACCGTCCTCCGGTGATTGTGTCGTCGCCTCATCGCCCCCGGCAGTCACCAAGGCTCTGGCTCGGCATGGCCATCAACGAGACGGCTGCCCTGCCATCCCAAGCCGCAGCCTTGGTCGAGAGGCTTGAGCGTCATGGGCAGGGCAGTGTGTTCCCCTGGCGAATGAACCGGGGTGACGACGGACTGGTTCGCCAAGGAGACGAGGTCGTACTGGTCGACGTCGGAGCAGTCGAGCGAAAGCCTCGCAAGAACTCACGGGTCTGGCCGCCCGCGGCCGTGGCGCGGGTGGTGCCAGATCGACGAACTCCCGTGGCGGTCCTGGTGTGGCCACGACATCCTGACAGCCTCGAAACACGCACCTTTGCCGAGGTCGAGGAACTCGTCCGAAGCTCCGGCGGGAATATCGACTGGGAACAACCCTTCTCACCGATGTCACCCACGTCTGTGGCCCTACGCGGTCTGTGGGCGGCTCCAGCGAGCACGACCGCTGACAATCAATAGGTTCCGCGGCCTTAACCGGGAGGACTTCGTGACGACCCACCAGCAGAAGCACCAAGCCGGCCGGCACCTTACCTTTGGCCAGGCTTTGCTCCGAGGGTATAGCGCAGGTGTCTCTGGCCCTCAGACGTTCATCGAGGTCAACGGACGACGCGCCGCTGTCATGGTTGCTGGCAGGGCGCCTGGATGATCGCAGACGTGGACCGCTTCACCCAGATGATGACCGACACATACGTCTTGGTCGATGTATCCGCCACTCACCCACAGTTCTTCATCGCGCCCGGCGATGATCTGCGCCGCCAGGTGCGCAAACGGCACCAACAGTTCATGGATCGAGTCGGAACACGCCCCCGCAATAGCGAGAGCAAGCACACCAAGATCGAGCCACAGGACGTTGAGCAATGGATCGACGACTGGTCGGCCTTCGACTAACCAGAACTGGCTGATCGGCTGATGTTTCTAAACCTTGCCGACAGTCAGCGCCGAGCGCAGGCTTACGGACATGCGAGACATGAACTCGGTTTGGGACGCCATCACCCTCCACGCCGGACGCGACTTCCTGACAGTCACCGGTTTACCGTTCCGCTATGTTGTGGATAACGACCGCCTGAGGACAACTCGCACAAACTACTGGATCCACCGCAGCCAGGTCCAAGCAGCCTTAACACTATGGCCAGCGTCCGGACCAGGTGCGTTGAGCCAAGCCGTACGCGGTCCGAGTTACATCTACGCCATCCTTGCTGACCCGCGGGTCTTGCCCGACTTGTAGACCTTAACCCGACTTGGGCCAATTAGTGCGTGCCATGGATCGCGTCGAGAGCGGCGTGGAGGTCGTCGGGTAGGGGGTCAGCGGCGGTGATCGTGTGTTCACCGGCCTGGATCTGGATGGTGCGGTAGCGGCGGGCGGTGGTGACGAAGCGTTTGATGCTCCAGCCGGTGGTGTTCTCGATCCAGCGGGACACGGCCAGGGCGGCGAACACGATGGTCAGGTGGGCTTCGATGGACTCGCGTTTGTGGTGGTAGATCGGTCGGGCGGCCAGGTCTGTCTTGCTCATTCGGAAGGACTTCTCGACCTGGAGCAGCCGGCTGTATGTGCCGATCACCTGCTGCGGGTCCGGGTTCGGGAGGTTGGTGATGTAGCCCTTGATGCCGGCCAGGGCCCGGTTCTTGGCCTCCAGGGTCCGGTTCACGCTTTTGGTCGCGCCGGTCAGGCGTACGTACCGGTTGCGCTTGACCGCTGTTTTGCCGGCGACGGCGTTCTCGGCCTTGGCGACCTGGGTGTCGATCCCCCGGAGGGTGCGCCGGGCGCGGTCGGCCCGGTACTGGTAGAAGATCGTGTGGTCGCGGCGCTTGTCTGTGGGACCGGCGGGCCAGGGCTGGATGAACACATGCCCGTCGGGGATCTCGGTGTCGGGGTGGGCATCGCGCCATTCGGTGACGACGTAGGGCACGTCAGGGACGCGGGCGCCGAGGATGAACGACAGCCCAGCGGCTTCGATCGCCCGTTTGTTCGCCTCGGACACCATGCCGGCGTCGGCGATGACGGTGACATCCGACAGGTGGTGCGCGTCGAGGAAGGCCCGCAGGACCGGCAGCATGGTGGTGGTCTCGGCCCGGTTGCCCTCGAACGCGTGCACCATCAGCGGGAACCCCGACCCGTCGGTCAGCAGACCAACGGTGATCTGCGGCTCCAGACGGCGTTCCTTCGAGAACCCCGGCTCGCGGAACCCGTCTCCTTCGTCCGTCTCGAAGTACAACGTCGTGACGTCGTAAAGCAGCAACGTCGTCGGGCCCAAACTGACATGCTCGGCGCAGGCCCGTGCCAACCGAGCCCGCCACCGCCCGCCACCGGGATCGACGTGCCCAGGCTCCGAGTCATCGACGTCCCGGGCGGCGTCGTCGGGGCTCTGATCAGCGCCGGCGTAGATGCGCAGCCGCCGCTTCACCGTCCGGTAGGACGGCGGGTCCATACCGGCCTCGGCGAGTACCCGTATCGAGTCCAGCTTGCTGGTCGGCTCAATGATCCTGGCCAACACCAGCGCCTTGAACACCTCGTCCCGGCCAGTCGCGGCTACGAACCCCAACACGTCGTAGCCGCGACCGAGCGCGTCCAGCAGATGCCCCATCCGCGAGGAAGTGATCGGCAACGCCTCGCCCTGGTTGGCCGGGCTGCCCGGCAAACGCAGGTCCAACTCGCCCTGCCCCGCGGCCAGCCGTTGCCGCGCCACCGCCTTGAGCAACTCCAGGTCCGCATCCGTGTGCGCGGACCCGATGTGCTCGATATCCCGCGAGCCCCGCCGCTGGGAGTACACGATCTGCACCGCACGCGCCCCGGACGCCGTCTTCACCGTCCGCACGTACGCCACAGCCAACACGATAGAACCCGACCCGTTTAGTGCGTGCCGCCCAACACAACACCCCAGGCCACGACCCCGTCGACCATGGAATCAGCCAACCGTGGCCCAAGTCGGGAATGGATCGACGACTGGTCGGCCTTCGACTAACCAGAACTGGCTGATCGGCTGATGTTTCTAAACCTTGCCGACAGTCAGCGCCGAGCGCAGGCTTACGGACATGCGAGACATGAACTCGGTTTGGGACGCCATCACCCTCCACGCCGGACGCGACTTCCTGACAGTCACCGGTTTACCGTTCCGCTATGTTGTGGATAACGACCGCCTGAGGACAACTCGCACAAACTACTGGATCCACCGCAGCCAGGTCCAAGCAGCCTTAACACTATGGCCAGCGTCCGGACCAGGTGCGTTGAGCCAAGCCGTACGCGGTCCGAGTTACATCTACGCCATCCTTGCTGACCCGCGGGTCTTGCCCGACTTGTAGACCTTAAGTCAGTTCCGGCACGCCGCGTAGCAGGGTCAGGGCCGAGCGGTCGGAGCTGAGGGTGGCCAGTTCGGCGTTGATGAAGTTGGTGAAGAAGTCGGCCGGCGATCCGAGGTAGGCGGGCTGGTCGTCGGTGTGCCACTGGTGCAGCCACGGCTCGATCTCGGCCAGGCCGGCGAGCAGCGGCAGCAGCCGGTGCGCCGGCCACGCCTCCTGCGTCTTGCGGTCCAGGTAGACGGTGGCCAGCGCCTGCGCCTGGGCCAGGTGGTCCCAGCCGGCCCAGCCGAGCAGCTCGCTGCCGTCGCTGTCCCGGCCCGCTCCCGGGTACGAAATGTAGCGCTCCTTCGGCACGTCCAGCTTGCCGCGCGCCCGCCAGTACGACGGCCGCACAAAGTCCGCCGAGCTGTACTTCGGTGGCACCTCGATGGTGACCTTCTCCCCAGCGTCCTCCCGGCGCTGCAACGCCCACGTCCGCTCCCACTGCGCCCGCTTACGCAGCCCGGCCGGCTTGTAGCGCTGCGCCGGCAGGTACGGCACATGCTCGTCGGCGATCAGCAGGCCGAGCGTCTTCGTCAGCTCGTAGTTGTCGTGCCCCACCCACAGGTCCAGCACCGCCCGGAAGTCCTGATCCCCGCCGACCCGGTCGGCGAGCTGCGCCACCGACAGCGGCGTCGGCTGCCCACCCCACAACTCCGAAGCCTCCAGCCGATCCAGCAGCCAGTCCCGCAACGCGGCCGACTGCATCTTCTCCCACCCGTCGGTCGACCAGCGCCGCTTGCACTCCGGCCGCTCGATCAACCCGATGTGCCGGTTGGACCCGATCACCGCGATCCGCCGCTCCACAAGCGACCGGTACTCCGCCGGCCACTCCGCCCTGGGCCGGTCGATCGGTTTTGACCCGTGCCGGTTGAACCATTCGGTCTGCGCCCCATTGGTGTGCAACACGATCTCGAAGGCCCGCTCCCCCAGCTTCAGCTCCGGCGGGTCGGCGCAGGTCAGATCCTCGTCGATCAGCCCGTAGAGCCGGTAGACCTCCCAGTCCAGCTCCTCCTGGAGCGCGATCATCCGCGCCCGCACCGAGCGGTACTCCGCCTCAGCCTCCGCAAGCCGCTGCCGACTCGGCACCCCCGAAGTGGCAACCGCCGCCGGGGTCAAGCTGGCCAACCGCTGCGCCAGCGAGTCCAGCTCCCGCGCCCGAGCAAGTGGGTACGCCGAAGGCAACGGAAACTCTTCGAGCTTGGTCCCGGTGAACTCATACCGCTCATACCAAGGCTCCGGGCTCAGCCGGTTTCCGCCGCCGCTTGAGTTCGCCGTTCCGCCCTTCGGCTGGCTGACCTGTTTGAGCCAGAAGCAGGCGGTGGAACTGTTCAGCACCCCGAGCAGTCGCAGGTGGTCGTCCTCCGTCGCACCCTCCGGCAACTTGATCACCGGTGCCGACTGCTTGAAGACCTTCCCACCCCGATCCAACACAAAATGGTTATGCGTGGCCACAAAGGCAAACACAATTGCCCAGGAATGAGCACCCTTATCCCTGGGGATCTGATGCCACTCCCACCACGGGCGGCCGCTACTAAAGTATGTGCCACCACCAAAGGTCCCTCTGCTGCCCAACTCAGTTCTCAGCAACCAAAAGCGACTTGCATGAACAGGGATATCCCTCAGAGCAAGGAGGGCTCGCTCTTCACCAATGTAGGGATGGAAAGCCCAGTTGTCCGCAGATTCACTCCAGTCCCGCACGTCTTCCCCTGCGGCGATTGGGCGGAGGGCACGCTCTTCACACCCTGATCGCTTCCATGCACCAGCTGGGGCAAGCATGGCTTCATCGGCATGGGTCATGCCGTAAAACCCAATGCGCGTGGAGTGGTCGCTGACGACGTGGCCAGATCGGACCTTCATCAGAGCGACAAGATCCGCCGATCCGCCACCGCTTAGACTCCATGGATGAGCAGCGAATCGCTCGCGCGGCAGCTCTGAAACACTAATCCACTCAGAATCAGAGCCGGGATTTCGGATCTGATTTACAACTGCCTGCCAAACTCTACCCTGCGCCGGGTCGTCCGGCGTTGCCGACTCGCCGCGCACCCCCAAGACCGTCCGGAGCATCGCAGCGCGGCGGCGCTTGTTGGCGCGGCCGACCAGGATCACGGTTGGGGTGCCGTGGCCTGGGATGTAAGCGCCGGAGGTGTCGATTACCTCGGTCAGTTCCACCTCGTGGGCGAAGTAATCCTCGATCAGCTTCTTGCCGAATTCGCGCTTCATGAAGGCGTTGCCAGTAATCTGGCCGACGTAGCCAGCGCCCTCGCCGTGCTCGTCCGACCATTTGGCCAGGTCGAAGAAGCGCTTGGCAAAGGGCACGGTAAGTGCGTACTGCCGGTGGCAGACCGTCGGGTAGATGCTGCGGTAAAGCTGGCTGCGGGCGCTGTCGGAGACGGTTATGTAGGGCGGGTTGCCAACCACCACGGTGTACTGGTTCTCGGCCAGATAGTCCTTGAGCAGGTCGGCGTCTTCGCTCTCGTACGCGAAGATTTCCTTCTCACTTTCGCCTTCCGCCGCCCCGCCCTGTTGGGCCTCAAGCATTTTCATCAGGTCGCCTTGGGCGCGCGAGCTGAATGCGCCCCAGGGAAGCAGGGAGTCGCCGGTGGCTACCCGGACGGGGAAGGCGGGGGTGCGTTCCAGGGTGGTCAGCTCGCAGGCTTTCATGGCGGCAATCAGCAGCCGGAAGCGCGCGATCGCCACCGCGAAGGGGTTGATGTCGACGCCGGTTACCTGGCCGAGTGCCCGTTCGGCGAGGATGCGGACGTCGGTGCCGGGCTCGCGGTCCTGCCACTTGCGTAGCAGCCGGTGAAAGGCGCCGAGCAGGAAGTGGCCGGAGCCGCAGGTCGGGTCGATGACGCTGGTTTCGGCCAGGCCGAATTCTTTGACCGCTGGCTCGAAGGTGCGGTCGAGGATGAACTCCTCGACGAATTCGGGGGTCTGCAACAGCGCGTACGTCTTTTTGGCGTGCGCGGAGAGATCCTGGTAGAGGTCGCCCAGGAAGCGGGTGTTCAGGTCGTCGCGGCGCAGCGACTCGGCACCGGCACCCCGGCGGAAGAAGTCGCTGAGGTCTTCGGCGGCCGGGCCGGAGATGTCGAAGCGCCAGACCGGGTTGTGTTGGTCGAAGATCTTGCCGGTGGCGCGCAGCTCGGCCAGGTAGCCGAAGCCTTCGCGTAGCCAGTGCCGGTCATTGTGGCGGGGGTTTGCGATCAGGTACGCCTGCCGGCGCTGCACCGCCTGCTCGGCCGGTGCGGCCGGGTCGGCACCACCGATCCACAGCCCGTTGACGAGCTGGTTGTCCTCGCAGAAGCGGACGAAGACGCAGCCGAGCACCCAGGCCACCGCCGCTTGGTCGAGGATGTCCTCCAGCCAGGTCTCGAAGCTGGCCCCGACCCGCTCGGCGGCCTGCGCCGCAGCCCACTCCTGGCGTAGCTCGGCGCGCAGGCCCGGCGTCTGCGCAACCTGCCCGCGCAGATCCTCCACCAAGTCCCTGACCTGCGCTTGCAGTGCCTTCAGCTCGATCACTGCTAGATCCTAAGGTCTGCCGCTCGCGCGGCTGCTATTCCGAGTCGTCGTCGGCCACACCCTCGAGGCTGCCGAAGACCGGGACGTCGAGGCGATCAGCGAAGGCCCGCAGCCGCTGCTCCAGGAACTCGGTGCGATCGTCGACGAAGATCTGGTAGCCGTTGCCGTTGCCGCTGTCGCGGAGCCGTCGCCACGCCTTGACCGGGATGCCGTGGCTCTCCAGGATCCGTTCGTCCCTCGGCAGGTTGAGCCCTTTGAGCGCGGCCAGCACGCCGATGTTCGGCGTGGTCGGGAAGATCAGCCGGTTGGCGGGGCGGCTGTCCTTCGGCACAACGTGCCGGAAGATCTGGATATCTGCGGTCTCCAGCAGTTTCACCACGTCGAACGGCTGGCCCAGCATGTCGAGCCGCCGGGGAAACTCCGCCGATTCCCAGGCCACGTACGCCTTGGTGCGGGCGCTGTTGAGGTTGAACGACTCGGGCATCGGTTGCACATCGTTGGGATCCGGCCGGAGGTCACCCTCACCCCTGGCGAATCTCTCCATCTCCTCCAGCGCCTTGCGTAGGACGGTGGAGGTCGCCCCCGCGAAGGCGCTCGACCAGGAGGTCACCCAGAACCAGCGGCGTAGCCGGTCGTACTGCCAGCCGCTCGGCTCGGGGCAGATGTGAAAGAACATCGCCAGCAGCACGAGCTGATGCGAGTACGGCAGGAACTTCGCCTGCGGCAGGTTCACGCCGTTGCGGAGGAACCGCGCGGCGAGGTGCACCGCGCGGTCGGTCTGCGGCAGGGCGTCGTGCAGGCGGTTCTGCATGTAGTTGGCGACCAGACTCCACCGGGGCGACATGATGTCGGTCTCTCCGGCGATCGCCAGCAACGCGCGGAATACCGCCAGCCGGGGCAACTCTCCGAAACCGGTGTCGGCGACAGCAGCGACGATCTCGTCGATTCGGCTCGCCAGGGAAGGCTGCTCCCGGCGATACGTCAGCGCGGAGACCATCTGGTCCGGGTCCATCCGGGTACCGGTGCGGTTGAGCCGGGCGTAGACATTTACCGCCTGCTCGATGCTGGCCCCATCAAGACGTACGAGCGTCAGCTTGTATCCCTTGATCCGCTGGGCGACCGCCTCGGCCTCCCGGATCAGCGAATCCGCCTGGTCAGGATCTTTGACCGACAACTCCACCCGGTGGAAGTGCCGGAGAAAGTCCCGGGTACGCATCACTGCGGCCAGCGGCAGCAGATGGGGTAGGAACTTGCCGGACCGGTGGTGACGGTAGCGGTCCGAACCCAGCGGATCTGGGCGGAGATCGCGGTAGATCTGCCAGATCCAGTCCGCCTCGTCCTGCGGCGGGCCGTCACGTAGCGGACGGTTCAAGACTCCGAACAGCGTCGACACCCGCTGGTGGCCGTCGAGCAGGTAGGACACCTGTCTGCCTTCGGGTGGCGGCGGGATCGGCAGGCCACCGATGCTGTCCAGTGAGGGCACCCGCTCGTTGGTACGCCAGAGCAGTAGGCTGCCGATCGGGTAGCCGCGCTCGATGCTGTCGAACAGCTCCAGCATCTGGTTGGGTCGCCAGACGAAGGGACGCTGGAACGCTGGCACCCGGATCTCACCACGGCCGATGCCGCCCAACAGATCATCGACGAGGGCGATGGTCGGGTCGGGCCGGATCTCGGCCTGGTCGGCGCGCATGGCTCCAGTCTCCTACAGGATCCGGTGGATCATCGCGAGCAACGTGCGCAGCTCGGCCACGACCTCCGGCCCCAACTCGGCGAAGTCGTCCTCGCCGAGGGCGACGTCAGCGGGGAAAACCCGCTTGGGCACGTGACACCGCCGCTGCTCGAACCACTTCTTGAGGTGCAGGTAGCCCCGCCGCGCCGGCTCGATGGCCCGCAGTTCCTCAACGTGGTCCATCTTGTAGGCGAAGTGGTGCTCCCAGATCCGGAACGGCGCGTAGTTTTCCATCATCCGCCAGGCCAGCAGATGCACCTCGGTGACGCCGTGCTGGATGCACTTCTCGACCTTGTCCTGGTTGCGCCCGGGATGGTCGGCGTGTTCCCGGTCGCTGTCGAAGAGCACCGCGACACGGACCAGCACGGTGAAGGCGGCTCGTTCGTCGGCCGCCAGTTCGGGGATGTCGCCGCTGCCGCCGCCATTGGTGAAGCACAGCCATTGGCGGCCCGGCGACAGCGCCTCCACCACCCGATGGTCTCCGAGTGCCGCCGCCACCGCACGGACGAAGCCGCCATCGGCGATCCGGTTCTCCACCACCAACGTGGCGGGCCGGCGCAGATCGGCCAGTAGCTCCTTGAGCTTCGCGGCGGTGATCGTGGCAACGGCCGGGGCGTCCGGGGCGGGGTTAGCCGCCTCCACCAGTGCCTTCCGCACGAACTCCGACAGCACCGGGACTTCCTGGTCGGCGAAACGTTCGGCGCTGAGCGCGACCGGCAGGGTCGGCCGCCACTCGTGCCTTCCCTCGACGGCCAGGGCCAGCAGGTTGATCACCGACAGCCGGTCGCCGGACGTGAACACCTCCGGCTCGATGTCAAGACGCATAGCCACCCTGCCTCAGCTGGGCCGCCGCGAGCGCCCGCACCTCGTGATAGTCCTGGGAGAAATAGCCCTCGGGCCACTCGTCGTCGAGGTTGCCCAACCGATCGATGCCGACCTGCCGTACATCGGAGACGCCGCCGTGCTGTTCGACGACGTACACCGCGACCATCTCCGGTGGGCAGCCCTCGGCGATGTGGCGGCGTAGCCGCAACAGGAGGGTCTCGCTGTGGGTTTCGATGAGGAAGCGGGTGCCGGTCTCTCGCGCGGTGCTGAGGTAGAGGTCTGCCAGTGCGGCATGGGCACCCGGGTGCAGATGCATCTCCGGCTCCTCGATGATCTGCAACGCGGGCGTCGCATTCTTGCCGCTTAGCTCGTCTATAGCGCACTGCACAAGGATCGGAAGGACCTGCGAAAGCCCGGTACCGGCGTCGGCCAGGTTTACCCGGACGCGACTGCCGCTCCTGGTCAGTACCGTCGACCACAACGGCCCGGCCTCAATTTCCTCGATCTGCCAGTCCGGCACGATCGACTCCAGCTTCTTGTTGACTCGTGCGATCAGCTCACCAGAGTTACGCGCCTGGTCGTGCGCGAGGATGCCGAGCGTCCCTTGACCCTGCTCGCCGATGCCGCGGGGGGCACCGAGCGGTAGCCGGTGCTGCCGCTCGGGCCGATCCCGGTAGGCGCTCAGGAAGCGAATTGGTCCAAGGGACAGGGTGCTCAGTAGCAAATGGGAATGACGCAGCTCAGGAATGCCGGCCGGGCGTGGCAGCAGGCCGGTGAACCTGACAGGTCGCACGGCGGGCGCGCGCTCCGGCGCTTCGATCCGGTATTCGTAGTTCCCGTAGCTGTCTGCCATCGTCGGTTGCCAGGAGAGCTTGATCTCCTGCTCTGCCATCCCGACCCGCAAATCCGAGACAAAGGCAGACCTGTCCTCGTCGACAAGCTGAATCGTCGCGTCCATCGCAAATAGATCATGCCCGTCCACCTCGAAGCCGAGGAAGAACTTGCCGTGCGGGCTCTGCTCGAAGACGAGATCGGCGAACCCGTCCACCGGTTGGGGTTGCAGCCGGTCCAGGTCGAGTGGGGCGGTGCTTGTGGTGTTGAAGCCGGTGGCGATGACCAGTGGGGCGCGGGTCAGCACGCTCTTGCCGGAGTTGTTCTTGCCGAGCACCACTGTCACCGGGGCCAGCTCGACCTCCTGCCGATCCCGGAAGCAGCGGTAGTTCTCCAGCACGATCTTGCGCAGCGGCATTCCTAGATTCCTACCACAGACGGTGACCAGTCACGTACCCGCAGACGTCCATGGTGGCTCGACCATCCTGACCACTGTGGTCGTCTACTGTCCGGCGGCGCGGGCCCATTCGTCCGCCCGGTGCCGCTGGGCGGGTACGGCTTCCGGCGGTGGGGCGAGTTTGCGCCAGAGGAACTCCAGCGACAACGCCTCGATGAAGGCGCGCTGCTCGTTGTTGGCCGCCGCGCCGTGTCCACCCTCGATGTTCTCGTAGTACGACACGTCGTGGCCGTGCTCGCGCAGCCGGGCGGTCATCTTCCGGGCGTGCCCGGGGTGCACCCGATCGTCGCGGGTCGAGGTGATGAACAGGACCGGCGGGTACCGCTCGTGACTGCGCACGTTGTGGTACGGCGAGTAGTCCCGCAGGAAGGCCCAGTCCTCCGCGACGTCCGGGTCGCCGTACTCGGCCATCCAGGAGGCGCCGGCCAGCAGTCGGTGGTAGCGACGCATGTCCAGCAGCGGGACGTTCGCGACGACGGCACCGACCAGCGACGGGTAGCGGGTAAGCATCGCCCCCATCAGCAGGCCGCCGTTGCTGCCGCCCTCGATGCCCAGCATGGCCGGCGTGGTGATGCCCCGGCTCACCAGGTCGGTCGCCACGGCCGCGAAGTCCTCGAAGGCGCGGGTTCGGTCGGCTCGCAGCGCGGCCCGGTGCCACCGCGGGCCGTACTCCCCGCCGCCCCGGATGTTCGCCACCACGTAGGTGCCGCCGCGGGCCAGCCAACCCCGGCCGACGATGCCGTCGTACCCGGGGGTCAGCGAGACCTCGAAGCCGCCGTACCCGTGCAGCAGCGTCGGCCCGGCGGGCGCGGCCGGATCTCCGACCACGAAGTACGGCACCCGGGTGCCGTCGGCGGAGGTGGCGAAGAACTGGCGTACCGCGAGGCCGTCGGGGTCGAAGAACGCAGGTGCCCGCTTGAGCGTCTCGACGCCGCCGCCGACCCGTCCGAGCCGCAGCGTGGCCGGCTGGAGGAAGCCCTCCGAGGTGATCAGGTAGGCATCGTCCCGGTCCGGATCCGTCTCCACGACGCAACTGTCCTGGTCGACCGGCACCCCGGGAAGCGGTTCGCGCCGCCAGCCACCCTCATCGGGGGTGAGCAGTTCCAACCGGCTGCGGACATCGGTGAGGGTGGTCAGGATCAGGTGGTGACGGGTCCAGGCGTACCCGTTGAGCGAGGTCCGGTCGTCCGGCTCGAAAAGCACGTCGAAATCCCGATCACCGGCGAGAAAGTCGGCGAACCGGATCGCCAGCAGCGCACCCGCCGGGTGGGTCCGGTCGCCCACCTGCCACGGCGTACGCGGCCGGACCAGCAACCATTCCCAGTGTACGTCCCAACCGGCGTCCTCGGGCACCAGGATCCGGATCCGCTCTCCCGCCCCGGTCAGCAGATAGCTCTCCGACCGGTAGAAATCCACGGTGCGCGTGACGAAGTCACGCTCGAACCCGGGCGTCAGGTCACGCCAGCCGTACGCCCCGATGTCGCTGGCGGACGCCTCGAAGACGATCTCGGCCTCGGTGAGCGGGGTGCCGCGCCGCCACCGGTGCACCACCCGTGGATACCCGGAGTCGGTAAGCGATCCCGGCCCGAGGTCGGTGCCGATCCAGATGTGGTCGGCGTCGATCCAGCCGACGTCGGTCTTGGCCTCCGCCACGGTGAACCCGTCCGCCACGAAGGCCCGGTCGGTCAGGTCGTACTCACGAACCACCACCGCGTCCGCGCCGCCCCGGGACAGCCTGACCAGGCAGCGCCGCTGCTCCGGTGGCAGTGTCGCCACACCACCCCAGACCCAGTTCTCGCCCTCCCGTTCGGCGAGCGCATCCAGGTCGAGCAGGACGTCCCACTCCGGTTCTGGCCGGCGGTACTGGTCGAGCGTCGTACGCCGCCACAGCCCGCGCGGATGAGCGGCGTCGCGCCACAGGTCGTAGTAGAAGCCGTCGCCACGCCACGTTGGGTACGGGATGCGGTCGTCCGCGTCGAGCACCTGCCGGATCTCGGCCTGCCGGGCGGCGAACGCTGGACCGCCGGTCAGCGCCGCGACGGTCTCGGTGTTGCGCTCCCGGACCCACGTCGCCGCCTGCGGGCCATCCAGGTCTTCGAGCCAGAGGTACGGGTCGTCGCTGTCATCGGTCGAGATCGCCACCCTCGAACTATCGCCGACATCCGTGTCGGCACCCGACCCGCCGGCTGTCGACATGGCGACTCGGCTGATCGGCGCCACCCGTTCGGCACTGTGGACTGATCAGCCGACTCGGGTACGGGAGGCGTCGGTCGCCTCGATCCAGTCCTCCGCGAGGTAGAGCGTCTGGCTGGCCGGGGAGGTCAGCGGGAGTTGCACACCGTCCAGCGCCGCCGACTCGGCGCGCCGGGTCGGCAGCAGCAACAGTCGGGCCGCCGGCCGGGACCGGGTCGGATCGGCCAACTCCTGGAACAGTTCCAACTGCCCGTACCGGGCCAGCGGCGCCGCTTCGGTGATCAGCACCGGACCGTCGGCGGCGGTGATCGCGGCGCGCACCGCCGGCATCACCTGGTGCCGAACGAGATCGACAAGGCTGCGGAAGTCCGCGTCCTGTGCTGCACCGTTGTCGGCCGCCACGATCGCCTCCCACGGGAAGCCCAGCGAACGCAGCCGTTCCAGCAGGATCGCCGTGACGTCCACCTCGGTCAACGGCAGCCTGGTCAGCAGGGCCCGGCGGGCCGGGCCGAGCCGACGCCAGGGTGCCAGCACCGCCAGGAAGGCGTGCCGTTGCAGCGCCGCAGCGAGCCGGTCGCCCACCTCGTCCACAGCGGTGAGCCTGAGCAACGGGGCATGGCTGGTGGCGGTGCGGGTGCCGGTGACCGATGCCGGAACACTCACCGGGCCGTAGACCCGATCCTGCGGATGCCAGGTCAGTGGCACCTCAGCCGTGGCCAGCAGGCTGGTGAGCGCCGGGCGTCCGGGGAGTTGCTCGGCGCGGGGGAAGCGGCTCTGCACCCGGTCACGGATCTGCCGTTCGCTGAGCCGTTGGCCGATGAGGGTGCCCGTCGACAGCCGTAGCGCTCGTTCCGCCGGCATGCCCACCGGGTAGAGCTGGCCCTGCGCGTTGACGTCCACCCGGTCGTTGCTGCCGATCGCCGCCAGTTGCAGCAACCGCAGGTCGGCCGCGGGCGGCATGCCCGGCGGTACGGGTAGCCGGCGTAGTTCCTCGACGGCCCGTTGCCGGGTCGGCAGCGGCTCACCGTCGGCTCGGCGCTGAGTCGACAGCCGGTCAGCGCCAGTCAGGTCGACCGCCCGCCCGCCAAGCGTCACCACGTAGTCGAGGAAGTCGGCCGCGGTGACGTCGGACGCTGGATCGTCAGGCTCCCGGCCCACCAGGACGAGCCCGGTCGGGCGCTGGCGCTGGATCGCCACCCGAGCGTTGCCACCCGTGCTCAGCTCGGCCTCGACGGCCGCGCGGACCAGCCCGATCGCCTGCGGCAGCCGCTTCGGGCCGGAGGTGTAGGACCCGCGGGCGGCCATCAGCGCCTCGGCCAGTTCCGCAGCGGACATCACCCCACCCCGAACGTCGAGAAGGGCGACGATCTCATTGCGGACCGCGTCCAACGCCGGCTCGTCCAGCCATACCTTCGCCTGCGCGGCAAGCAGCTTGGAGATCTGCGGTTGGCTACGCCCGATGATCCGGGCCACCTCGGTCTGTGCCGGCCAGCACAGGAACGTTCCCTCGTCGGTCGGAGCCTGCCCCAGCAGCACGGCCAACGCGCGGTGGTTGCGCGACTTGGGACCGGGCAGCAGGGTGGCGCAGAGCGCCTCCACCCCCTGGGCCAGCGGCCGGTCATCCGTGACCGTGGGCGCGGTGCCGCCCGGCACGACCGTGCGCAGCGCTCGGGCCTTGG
Source organism: Micromonospora sp. NPDC000442 (assembly GCF_042898635.1). Lineage (NCBI taxonomy): Bacteria > Bacillati > Actinomycetota > Actinomycetes > Micromonosporales > Micromonosporaceae > Micromonospora > Micromonospora sp. NPDC000442. The sequence goes on from NZ_JBIAYZ010000012.1 coordinate 156,461, forward strand.
CGAGGATCTCCTTGCGGGTCGCGTCGGGCACCCCCTTGGCCCGGGTCAACACCGACGGCTCCGCGTCGAGCAGATCCCCGACGGTGACCAGGCCGAGCCGTTCCAGCGCCGACCGGGCCCGGTCGGTCAACTCGGCGGCGGCCAGCGGCGACTCCCGGGTCAGCCCCGGCACGGCCGGACCTCCCGGTGCCGCCTTCGGGATCCGCTGGAAGATGGCCCGCCAGGCGTCGGTCATCTCGTCGACGGTGTCGAAGCGAGCTGCCGCATCGCGGGCCAGCGCCCGCCGGAAGAACTCCACCAACCGGTCGGCGACGGCCGGGTCGAACGCGGAGGCTTCCAGGGTCACCTCATCACGGATCGCCACCGGGTTGGCGTTGTCGCCCCAGCGCGGCAGCGTCCCCGTCGCCATCTCGTGGAGCACCACGGCCGCGGCGAAACGTTCCGCCGCCGCGTCGTAGCGCAGCCGGCGCGGCGGCCCGAGGAACGGATCCAGGTAGCCGACGGTTCCCGCAGTGATCCGGTCGGCGGGTGTGTCGGCCAGCGAGAAGTCGAAGACGCACAGGTGCGGCTGCTTGTCCTTGGGTCGGGGTCGGGCGGCCAGGTTCGCCGGTTTCAGGTCGCGGTGCCAGACACCCTGGCTGTCGAGGTAGTTGACGATGTCGAGCAGGTCCCGCCCGTACCGCTCCAGCAGGTCCAGCGCGAGTCGCCCACCGCGCAGTTCCTCGGCGAGGGTCTGCCGGCCGGCACTCTCCAGCAGCAGGGCGGTCCGCCCGCCGACCCGGACCGGCCCATCGACCAGCGCCGCGACCTGGGGATGTTTCAAGCTCGCGAGGGTACGCGCTTCCGCGGCCAGCCGTTCCTCGTGCTGCTCGTCGCGGGCCACCTTCAGCACCAGGTCGTCCGAGTCCTCCGGGCGCCGCACCAGCAGGGCGAGGGCGGTGGCACCGGAGCCCAGCCGATCCTTGACCTCCAGGTCACCGTCCAGGATGTCACCGCGGTGCGCTGAGAGCGGGTCCGTAACCGGTTCTGGCTCTGGAGCGGTCAGCTCCTCCCACACCTTCTCCAGGCCGTCACGGATCGCCGAGACGCTGGAGAGCCGCTGCGCAGGGTCGCCGCGAGTCGCGTCGTACACGAGCGTGACGAGGGTGTGCGGCATTCCGTCGACAACAGCGTCCAGGTGCAGGCCGCTGTCCCGAACGGCGGCGACCAGTTCCTCCGGGCTGGCTGCCGGTGCCGTACCGGCGAGAATCCGGTAGGCCGTCGCACCGACCGAGAACACGTCCAGTTGGTGCCCGGGCAGCTTGGCGGCGTTCTCCGCCTCCGGTGCCTGGTAGCAACGGACCTCGTCGTCGAAGAACAGCCCCAGGCTGGCCGGGTCGCTGGACGGTCCCAGCCGGGTCAACTCGGTGCTGCCCGTCAGCCGGCCACCGGTCTGCCAGTCGGTCACCACCAGGGCCGGTCGGGACCCGTCCGGATCGGCCACGTAGATCGCCCGGGGCGAGAGCGCCCGGTGCGCCAACCGGCGTGAGTGCGCGTAGTCGATGATCTCGGCCAGATCCTGCACCAGGTGCAGCCGCTGGGCGAGCGTCAACGAATCGCCGCGTCGCAGCAGCCACTGATCGAAACGCACCCAGTCCTGCTTGTGCTCGAAGACGACCGCCGGCCCCCAGGCGTGCTCGACCAGGTCGTGTGCTCGGGCCACGCCGGGATGGTGGATGCCCTGGAGCAGGCGGAACTCCCGCTCGGCCGCCTTGCGGATCGCCGGCACCTCGTGCTCGGCCGCCCGGCTGGTCAGGTAGAAACGCACCCGCCGCACCAGCGAGGTGTCCATGACGTGTCCGCCGAGAAAGTCCTGCCAGCCGAGGCCCTCCGCGAACGGCTTGGGATGCAGCAGCAGCTGACCGACCTTTCGGTCCGCCACCGACGGGCGGATCTTGGCGCCCCGGACCAGTTCGACGATCTGCCGACCACGGACCCCGTCGACCCGGTGCGTCGGGTTACGTGGCGACGTGAGCAGGAGCTGTGTGAGTCCGGGCAGCCCGCTGTCGTGCCCTTCGAGTCCGTAGACGTGCTGCCTGCCGATGGTGTCCAGACCCCTGGCGCTCATGTTCCTGGCGTGCAGGAACACTGCCGCGCCGACGTACGGTGCCTGGGACTCGCGGCCCTGCTGTCGGGCGTAGTAGCGGATCAGGCTGGCCAGCCGCTTGGCCTTGCGGTTGGCCAGGATGTACGGGTTGTCCTCCGGAGTAAGGCGGTGGTTCCCCACCCGCCGTACCCACTGCGTACCGTCGCCACGGATCTCGCCCTGCCAGTGCTTGAGTTCGAGCACGTAGAGCCCGCTCGCGGTGAGTACGAGCGCGTCGACCTCGTTGATGGAGCCATCGGTGCCGACGAACTCGACGTTCGCCCACACGTGGTACGGGTCGGCATCCGGCAGGTAGCTGGCCAACTCCCGCAGGCCGTCCTGCTCGTGGACATGGGAGCTGGCGTTTATCTGCTCCCAGCGCGGCGAATCCTCACGCATGCGCCGACTCCTCCACCCCGTCCGGCAACGGCCCAGCTCGGTCTTCGCACCTTACCGGTCAGGCGCTTGCGCAGGGCACAGCCCGCGCCCACCCCGAGCACCAACACGCTCCGCACTTGAAGGAGCACACTCCGCTTCGTACACTCGCACCTACGCGCTTTCCCGCCCCTCCGGGAGGTCGTATTGGGCACATCGACCCGACTACCCGGCCCGGCCGGCGGCGGCTGGACCAGTGCGAAGCTCAGCCTCAGTCGCTGGACCCCGCACCCGCAGAGCCAGCCAGAGTCGCTCTTCGAGGACGACCGCAGGACGGCCGAGCGAACGGCAGAGAAGTTTCGGAACGCGCTGCGCGATGCGCTCCGCGAGGACCCGGAACGATTCGGCATCAAGGGTTCCGCAAAGGCGAGCGGAGAGCGTCTCGTCACCGTGCTGGACGACCTGCGCCAGTCGGACCCGGCCCTGCTCCGGGGCATCGCGGATCGCCCTCTCACGCCGGCCGACGAGTTCGTTCGCCGGTTCGTCGCCGAGGTCGGCGGCAACGGCCGGCTGGTTGTCGACGCAGCCACCCGCCGTGCCGCGCGCCGCGTGGCCGAACGGTTGATGGACCACGACGGCCCGCTCGCCGCCCCATTGCGGCCGGGGGGCATCAGCGGTGAGCTGTTCTGTGCCCTCTACCGGTCCTTCTTCGGGGATCTGGTCGGCCAGTTCGTGCACATCCTGATCGCCGAGAACGTCAAGCTCGCACTGCCGGTGCTGGCGCTCGACCCCACCGACACGGTGGCCGGCATCGTCGCCGACCAGATCGTCAAGGTCCTGCCTGATCCCTGTGCGGTGGCGAACGCACGCGAGCCCGAACAGCCACGCCTCGTCGACATTGCCCGGGACCTGCTCACAGAGACGGTCACGGAGGCGCTGGGCCTGGGCGACTCCGGTCTGGAGCTGGCCGCATGAGCCCCGCCAGTTTCGCGTACCACTACCCCGACCCGGGTCCGATGTCCTTGGACCCCGGCTGGCAAGTGATCAGCCGAAACGGTTTTGACCTCGCCGTTGGGGCTCTTTGCCAGTGGAGCGAAGTGCCCTGGGATCGGCCCTCCTGGGCGGAGGATCTGCTCCACATCGCCCGCGCGATCTACCTCGCCGACAAGCTTTCACTCCGGGACCAGGCAGACGACCGCTGGACGCGCCAGATCGATCTCTGTGTCCAGGTGAGGACAGTCGATCACTGGACCGAACGGGCACTCGCACTGCTCTCATCGCTGGCGGAGGTACTCAGCGCGGATCGCTGGCGGATCAGAGTGCGGCCCGGCGCCACAGCGCTCCCGCACCAGAGCAGGAGCCACTACGACTTCCCGATCGAGGAAGTAGCACTCTTCTCCGGTGGGCTGGACTCTGTCGCCTACGCCGCCGAGCGATCCCTGGCTCCCGCCGGCAACCTCCTTCTCGTCTCCTACTTCGAACCCAAGTGGAAGCCACAGCAGGATGCCGCCCTCGCCGCGATTGATCGCCAGCGGCGACGGCGGATATGGCAGTTCAGTTCGTCGCAGCAGGTCGCCGCTCCCGGACGGCGGATGGAGTTGTCCGCACGTACCCGCGGTCTGATCTACTCGACGGCCGCCGTATATTTCGCGGCTGCCCACCGGGTGCCGCAGGTTTGCGTGCCGGAGAACGGGCAGTTGGCGCTAAACCCACCACTGACGCCGGCCCGGGCAGCCGCCTGCTCCACCCGTTCGGTACATCCACTCACGCTGTGGCTTCTCAACGAGGTGATTCGGGAGGTCGGCGGATCTGTCATCGTAACCAATCCATACGTTCACCTGACCAAGGGAGAGGTCTGCCGGCGTGCACTGCACGCCGGGCTCTCACCTATGTTGCTGAGCGGCACCACCGTGAGTTGCGGTCACCCCTCCAGCAACGGCCCGGACCTGCACTGCGGGCACTGCTACCCGTGCCTCATGCGCCACTCCGGCCTGTTTGCCGCACTCGGCGGCGACGCTACGCCGTATGGGACCGACGTCTGGAGCCTGCCGGACAGTGACGACCTGTCCGGCAACCGGCGAGCGTTGCAGCGCTGGCTGAGCAGACCGTTCGGCGTGCGTGATCTGTTCACCGACCTGCCCGTACCGGAAGGGTCTGACCTGACCGCCCTTGTTGACGTCGTGCAGCGCGGCCGTACGGAGCTGACCCGGATGATCGTCCGGCACGGACAAATGGTCAGGGCAGCGGATCGGTGACGTTCGGCCCTGGCATGGGAACGGGCTGTGGGGGTATGACCGAGACATGAGGGCGAATTTCCGGCTCGGCAAGATCGTGGGCGTACCGGTCGGGGTCAACTGGAGTGTCCTGGTCATCTTCGCGCTGATCTGGTGGGGGCTGTCGGCCAACCTGTTCCCCGAGTCGTACCCGGACCGGTCCGTGGTCGCGTACCTGCTGGCCGGGCTGACCGCCGCGGTGGTCTTCTTCCTCGGCCTGCTCGCCCACGAGGTGTCCCACGCGGTGGTGGCCAAGCGCAACGGCCTGGGCGTGCAGGGGATCACCCTGTGGCTCTTCGGCGGCGTCGCCGAGCTGCGCGGCGAGGCCCGCTCCCCCGGTGCCGAGTTGCGCATTTCCGGGATCGGCCCGCTGGTCAGTCTGATCATCGGCGTCTTCTTCGGAGCCATCGCGACGCTGCTCGCCCTGGCCGGGGTGCAGGGGTTGCTGCTGGGCGTGATGGCCTGGCTCGGCGGCATCAACCTGCTGCTGGCGGTGTTCAACATCCTGCCGGCGGCACCGCTGGACGGTGGGCGGCTGCTGCGGGCGGCGGTGTGGAAGGCCACCGGTGACCGGACCCGCGCCACGGTGGTGGCGGCCCGGGCCGGCTGGATTCTCGGCCTGGCGCTGATCGGGTTCGGGCTGTGGCGGTTCCTCACCGGCACCGGTGTCGGCGGGTTGTGGCTGGCGCTTATCGGCTGGTTCCTGATCGGGGCGGCGACCATGGAGGAGCGGCAGGCCAGGGTGGGCAACGCGCTGCGCGGCATCCGGGTCGCCGACGTGATGACCCCGCAGCCGCAGACCGCCTCGGGTGAGTTGACGGTGGCCGACTTCGTGGACAACTACCTCTTCGCGTACCGGCACACGGCGCTGCCGCTGATCGAGGACGACCGGCCCGTCGGGCTGGTCACCCTCGACCGGGTACGCGGCGTGCCGTCCGACGAGCGGGGCAGCACCACCCTGGCGGCGGTGGCCTGCCGCGCCGACGACCTGGTGCTGGCCTCCCCCGACGAGCCGCTCACCGACCTGCTGCCCCGGCTCAGCGACTGTGCCGACGGCCGGGCGCTTGTGGTCACCGACGGCCGGCTGGTCGGCATCGTCTCGCCCAGTGACATCAGCCGCGCCGTGCAGCGCAGCAGCATGCGCGACCAGCTCACCACCGGCCGCTGACCGCCGACTGCGCTGACTCAGTCGAGGTGGTCGGCCGGAGCGGTCTGCAACAGCCAGGCCAACGGCATGCGGGCCTGCTCGACGTACCGCCCTTCGCCGCCGAGTTCGTGCAACGTGACCGTCTGCGCGCCGTCCCGGTCCACGACCCAGTACCGGGGGATGCCCGCCGAGGCGTACTCACGCACCTTCGTGACCGAGTCCATCGCCTCGGAGCCGGGTGACACGATTTCGATCACGAGCGCGATGTCCGCCACCGCCGACCACACGCCACGCCGGGGAGGCTTGCGCCAGACGCTCAGGTCCGGAATCCGGCCACCGTTTCCGTCCGGCCCGGGGATGCGTACGCCGACCGCCTGAAGCACCTGTTCCGCAGGCCAGCCCGCCATGATCAGCCAGGCGAACAGTCGGCTCGCGATCGTCGCGTGCTCCGAGTCGGGCGGCGGCATGACCGACAGGACCCCCTCGGGGCTGGTCTCGTAACGATGACCGTTCGCGTCGGCGGCGTTCATCGCCGCCACGTCGTCGAGCGTCACGACGGCGGGCATGTGCATGCCGACAGCCTCAGCGCTCATGGGCTCATCCTAGTTCGATGTCCGGGCACATCCACCGGGCCGCGCCGCGCCCCGTCGGTCTGCCGGATCCTCGTCAACGGGGAAACAGGTGGTCGAGTTCCCAAGTGCGGAACGTCCCCTCGGGGTCGAGGCGATTGACCAGCGCGGCGAAGTCGGACCAGCGGGGATAGGTCTCGGCGATCGTCCCGGTCGGCATCGTGAAGACCTTGCCCCAGTGCGGCCGAGGAGCGAACGGAGCCAGCGCCCGCTCGACCTCGGCGACCACCGGCAGTACCGCCGTCGCGTCGGCGATCCAGGTGAAGTGGACTGCGAGGCTGTCGCGCTCGTACTGCGGGCTGAGCCACAGGCCGTCGGCGGCGATGGTGCGCAGCTCGCTGGTCTGCGCGACCGGGGCGATCAGCTGCGCCACCTCGTCCAGCGCGGCGAGCGCCTCGCCGGCCACCGCGCGGGGCAGGTGGTACTCGGACTGCAACTCGTCGCCGTTGCTGGGGGTGAAGCCGAGCCGGAAATGCGGCAGCCGCTCGTGCCAGGGGCCGGGCACGCCGAGCTGCTCGGTGCAGTTGACCACCGGCATGCCGGGCACCGGGTGCCAGGGCCGGTCGGCCGCCGTGGTGCCGAGCCAGTCCGCCGGGGGCGCGGGCTGGTCCGCGAGCTGCTTGCGCCAGACCTGGGTGCCGCGGGTGGAGCGCCAGTCGGTGAAGACACTGACGCTGTACGCCGAGGCGAGCGCCTCGTCCAGCGCCTCGCGGGGCAGGTCGAGGCGGACGTACTGGCGTACCTCGAAGGTCGGCACCACGTCGAGGGTGAGCCGGGTGACGATGCCCAGCGCGCCGAGAGAGACCACCATCCCGGTGAACTCAGGGTCGGTACGGTCCACGGTGAGCAGGTCACCGGCGGCGGTGACCAGTTCCAGGCCGGCGACGGCGGTGGCCAGGTTGCCGACGGTCTCGCCGGAGCCGTGGGTGCCGGTGGCGACCGCGCCGGCCACCGAGATGTGCGGCAGCGAGGCGAGGTTGGCCAGCGCGTACCCCCGCTCGTGCAGCCAGGTGGCCAGGTCGCCGTAGCGCAGCGCGGCCGGTACGTGCACCACCCGCCGCTGCTCGTCCAGGTGCGGGGTGGCCGGCAGTCCGGCCAGCGTGACCAGGTCTCCGGTGGTGTCGCCGAGCCGGTTGAACGAGTGTCCGCTGCCCACCGCCCGGATCCGGTCGCTGCCGGCGACCAGCTCCCGCAGCTCGTCGATCGAGGACGGCCGGTGGTACGCCCGAGCCACGTACTCGACGTTGCCGGCCCAGTTGCGGTGCGTCGACACTCCCGACCCCCTCTCCACGCCGGCGGTTACCGTCGGCTCCGTCGGGGAACCCTACGCCGATGAGCAGCTACCGTGATCCCGCCCCTCGCGGCGACGTGTATCCCTCCGAGGAGGAGATCGACCCGGCCGGCAGTGGCGTGTACCCCGCCAGCGGTCCCACCGGCACCGTCGACGGCTCCTCGGTCACCTGGTCCGATGTCGGGCCGTCGGCGAGCCAGCCGGACCCGCAGCCCAGCCCCGCCCCGGAGCCGGTGCCGGCACCACCGCCAACACCCGGCCCGCCACCCCGGGTCGAGGCCGGCGCCCGGTCGATCGTGACCCGGCACATGGACGGTTCGGTCCAGGTGGTCACCGACTTCGACGGCGACGGCGTGGCGGACCAGGTGCAGTTCGACCTCGACGGCGACGGGCTCCCTGACGTCACCTACCTCGACCGCGACCGGGACGGCCAGCTCGACACCGTGCTGCGCGACGAACACCGGGTCTGACGCGCCCGCCGCCCGGCTTGCCCGGCCCGCCGGTCCGGCCCGGCCTGCCCGGTCGCGGGCGGCATCTGGGCGAGATCGACTCCGATTGCGGCATGCCGGTGTCTCCGGGGCCGCTGACACCCCGGCTTGCCGCAATCGGAGCCGCCCGCGCCGGACGGAGCCGCCCGCGCCGCGCCACGGCGTCCGCACCGCCCCACGGCGTCCGCACCGCGCGGGAGTCGCCCGCGTCGGCTGGTCAGAGCTGGCGCATCACCTCGGCCGCGACCAGGTCGAGGTGGTCCAGGTCGGTCAGGTCGAGCACCTGGAGGTAGAGGCGCTGGCTGCCGATCTCCGCGTACCGGCCGATGGTGTCGATGACCTCGGCGGGTGTGCCGGCGAGACCGTTGACGCGCAGCTCGTCCGGGTCGCGGCCGATCGCCGCGGCCCGCCGCGCCACCTCGGCGTCGTCCTTGCCGCAGCAGAGCACCAGCGCGTTGGACCAGGTCAGCTGGGCCGGGTCGCGGCCGATGTCGGCGCAGGCGGCGCGGACCCGCTCGAATTGGGCCACCGTCTCGTCGATCGAGACGAACGGCAGGTTGAACTCGTCGGCGTAACGGGCGGCGAGCCGCGGCGTACGCTTCGCGCCCTTGCCGCCGAGCAGGATCGGCGGATGCGGGCGCTGGACCGGCTTGGGCAGCGCGGGCGAGTCGCTTACCTGGTAGTGCCGGCCGGTGAAGTCGAACGTCTCGCCCGACGGGGTGCGCCACAGGCCGGTGATCACCGCGAGTTGCTCGTCCAGCCGGTCGAACCGCTCCCCCAGCGGCGGAAACGGAATCCCGTACGCCTGGTGCTCGGCGTCGTACCAGCCGGTGCCGATGCCCAGCTCAACCCGTCCGCCGCTCATCTGGTCGACCTGGGCGACGGTGATCGCGAGCGGGCCGGGGAGCCGGAACGTCGCGGCGCTCATCAGCGTGCCGAGCCGGATGGACCGGGTGTCCCGGGCCAGCCCGGCCAGCGTCGTCCAGGCGTCGGTGGGGCCGGGCTCGCCGCTGACCGATCCCATCTTCAGGTAGTGGTCCGAGCGGAAGAAGGCGCCGAAGCCGGTCTCCTCGGCACGTCGGGCCACGGCGAGCAGGTCGTCGTAGCTGGCACCCTGCTGGGGTTCGGTGAAGATCCGCAGTTCCATGGGTCGAGCATAGAAAGCCGCCGGCTGTGGCGCTCGGGGACGCTCACCGGTCACTTTCGGAGTCAGGGTCGGAAATCTTTGCAGGTATTGCAGACAGCGGCAAGGACCTGAATCCCGTTGCACCATGTTGTGAAAGATAGGTTCCCAACTATCGATGCTCCTGTTACGGTCACGCAACCACCGCAACTTCTTGCATTGCTTGCAGGAACCTCGGCTGTCACCGACGTCTGCCTGACCGTCCCCCGAGGAGGGCACCGTGCGTATCCCCCGTCCCCGCGCCGCGATCCCCGCGGCCCTGACCGCGTTGCTGGTCGCGGTCGGTCTCGCCACCGTCACCGCCGGCACCGGGCCCGCCAGCGCGGCCGACGTACGCGCCAACGGCGACGCGATCGTCCACCTGTTCCAATGGCGGTGGAACTCCGTCGCCGACGAGTGCGAATCCACCCTCGGCCCCGACGGTTGGGGTGGCGTGCAGGTCTCCCCGCCGCAGGAGCACGTGGTGCTGCCCAGCGCCGAGGGCGCCACCTACCCGTGGTGGCAGGACTACCAGCCGGTGTCGTACCGGCTCGTTCAGACCCGGCGGGGCACGAAGGCCGAGTTCGTCGACATGGTCCAGCGCTGCCGCGCCCAGGGCGTGAAGATCTATGTGGACATGGTGCTCAACCACATGAGCGGCACCGGTTCGGCCGGCAGCGGCCCGGGCAGCGCGGGCACCGTCTACAGCAAGTACAGCTATCCGAACCTGTTCGACGACGGCTCGGGCGACAGCTACGGCTACGCCGATTTCGGGCCCTGCTACCGGCGGATCAGCAACTGGGGCAACAAGCAGGAGGTACAGGACTGCGAACTGCTCGACCTGGCCGACCTCGACACCGCCGACCCCGAGGTGCGACGGAAGGTCGCCAAGTACATGAACGCGGTGATCGACCTCGGAGTGGCCGGGTTCCGGGTGGACGCCGCCAAGCACGTACAGGAGGCGCACCTGGCCGACATCATCAGTCGGCTACGGGACGTGCCCGGCTTCGGCGGCCAGCCGGACCTCTTCCACGAGGTGTACGGCGACGGAACCATCCCCTACACGGCGTACGCCCCGTACGGCGGAGTGACCAACTTCGACTACCAGCGGGCCGTCTCCTCGGCGTTCCGCGACGGCAACATCGCCCAGCTGGGCAACCTGCCCAACTACGGCGGGCTGACCGCGCAGCAGGCGGTCGTGTTCATCGACAACCACGACACGCAGCGGGAGAACCCGACGCTGACGTACAAGAGCGGTGCCCGCTACTACCTGGCGGACACGTTCATGATGGCCCATCCCTACGGCCGACCCCAGCTGATGTCGAGCTACGCGTACGGATCGGTGCACGGGCAGGGCCCGCCCAGCAGTTCCGACGGCACCACCCTGGCCACCGACTGCGCCAGCAGTGCGTGGATCTGTGAGCACCGCGACCCGGGGGTGGCCGGCATGCCGGGCTTCCGTAACGCGGTTGCCGGCACCGGCATCGGGTCGGTCACCACCGACGGCAACGGCCGGCTGGCGTTCGGTCGGGGCAACCGGGGGTACGCCGCCTTCAACGCCACCGGCAACACCTGGAACCGCAGTTTCGTCACCTCGCTGCCGGACGGCCGCTACTGCAACGTCGGCCGGGGCGCCTACGACCGGTCGACCGGGGCGTGCCCGGGTGGCGCGGTCACCGTCGCCGGCGGCAGCTTCACCGCCGCCATCCCCGCCGACCAGGCGGTGGCCCTGCACGTCGAGGCCCGCCTCGACGGCGTCACCCCGACCCCGACCCCTACCGCGACGCCGACCACCACGCCGACGCCGACCGCGAGCCCGTCCCAGCCAACCGGGTCGACCCGGTTCACCGCGACCGTCTCCACCGACCCGGGTCAGGAGGTGTACGTCGTCGGTTCGATACCGCAGCTCGGCTCCTGGAACCCGAGCAACGGGGTGAAGCTGTCCACCACGTCGGGCAGCTACCCGACCTGGACCGGGTCGGTGGACATTCCGACCGGCAGCGCGTTCGAGTGGAAGCTGGTCAAGGTCGGCAACGGCACGACGCAGTGGGAGAACGACCCCAACCGCACCGGCACCGGCGGCACCGCCGTCACCGCCACCTGGAACCAGCCGGCGAGCGATCCCCCCGGCGACGCCACGGTCTCCGTACGGGTCACCGCAGGCACCACGTACGGCCAACAGGTTTACCTGGTCGGCGACCTGACCGCACTCGGTGGCTGGGATCCGGCCCGAGGGATCCGGCTGTCACCGACGGAGTACCCGGTCTGGACCGGTACGGTGCGCCTGCCCGCCGGCACCACGTTCTCCTACAAGTACGTCAAGCGCACCGATTCCGGCCAGGTGGTGTGGGAGTCGGGCGCGAACCGTACCGCCACCGCCTCCGGTTCACCGATGCTCATCGACACCTGGCGCTGACCCACCGGGCGCTGACCTACACACCGTGCGGCCCCTCCCGATCCCCCGATCGGGAGGGGCCGCCCCCGTCCCACGGTGCGTCGACATGCCGGTCTCCACCCGTCTCGGACGCCGGCATGTCGACGGTCAGGGCGTCGCGCGTCGGATGGTCAGATAGCTGAGGCCGGCGAGCAGCAGGGTGAGCAGCGCCGGCCAGCCGACCAGCAGGGCCCAGCCCGGCTGGTCGGCGAACCAGCCACCGATCGCCGACCACCAGCCCTGCCAGGTGGCGAGCACGACGAGCCCACCGATCCCGGCCAACGCGACGGTGCTCAGCATCAGCAGGCCGTTGACGCCCCAGCGCTTGAAGACCAGGGCGATCGCGATGCCGATGAAGCCGAGCAGCAGGAACGGGATCGCGAAGCCGAGGAACCGCAGCACCGGATGATCGACCAGGGGGAAGGGCACGCCGAAGAAGCGCATGTTGACGCCCCAGCCATCGGTGGCCTCCTCGATCACGGCCAGCAGGTAGAGCACCGCGCCGTAGCTGACCGCCTGTCCGGCGAAGTGGAGCACGTTGCCGAGGTAGAAGCTGCGTCGTGAGACGCCCAACCCGATCGCGAACGGGAACTCCTGGGTGATCGCGTTGATGCTGGCGACGATCATCACGACGTAGATGCTCATCAGCCCACCGGTGGTCGGCTCGAAGTCGTCGGCCTCGTTCATCGCGCTGAACAGCGCCAGGTTGATGGAAAAACTGAGCGCGAGGATCCCCCAGGGCCAGCCGACCACACTGCGCCAGCCGACGAACTGCAGGCGGGCCACGGTCAGGGCGCGGTTCATCGGACGGCCTCCTTGTCTGCCGCGGCGGCGCTGCCGGCACCGGCCGCGTGCCCGTTGTTCGAGGTGGTCAGGCGAACGACGATGTCCTGCAGCGAGGACGCTTCGAGGCCGAGGCCCAGGGACCGGGCACGGTCGTACGCGGCCGGGCCGAAGTCGCCGCGTACGGTGGCCCGGGCCGTGCCGCCGAGCGACGCCCGGTGCAGTTCGGTGCCGGTACGGGAGAACTCGTCCACCGCCGCGACCGGGCCGGAGACGGTGACCACCTGACCGCGCAGTGCCTCCGCCTCGACGTCGAGCAGGAGCCGGCCCTGGTCGATCAGCAGGACGTGCTCGATCAGGTCGCTGACCTCGTCGATGAGGTGGGTCGACAGCACGATGGTGCGAGGATGTTCGGTGTAGTCGGCCAGCAGGTGGTCGTAGAAGAGCTGCCGGGACACGGCGTCAAGGCCCAGGTAGGGCTCGTCGAAGAAGGTCAGCGGGGCACGCGAGGCGAGCCCGACGACGATGCCGAGCGCGGAGAGCATGCCACGGGAGAGTTTGCGGACGTTGCGTCCGCGCGGCAACTGGAACACGTCGACCAGCCGCTGCGCGAACTCCTCGTCCCAGCCCGGATACACCAGGCGGGCCGCCCGCAGGACGTGCGTGACCCGGAGGTGCGACGGATAGGTCTGGCTCTCCTTGATGAAGGAGATCCGGGAGAGCACCTGTTCGTTCTCGTACGGGTGTTGCCCGAAGACGCTGATCTCACCGCTGGTGGCGAAGTTCTGCGCGGTGAGGATCTGCATCAGGGTGGTCTTGCCGGCCCCGTTGCGCCCCAGCAGGCCATGGATCCGATGCTCGGCTAGCGAGAAGCTGACCCCGTCCAGGGCGGTGACTCCCCGGTACCGCTTGGTCAGATCCCTGACGGTGACGACCGCGCTCATCGGCCCGCCTCCCAGGTGTCGATCATGTTCTTGAGCTCGGCCGGTTCGATGCCGAGCTTGCGCGCCTCGGTGAGCAACGGCCGGACGTACTGTCGGGCGAACTCGTCGCGGCGCCGGCCGCGGAGCTTCGCTCGGGCGCCGGGAGAGACGAACATGCCGATTCCTCGCTTCTTGTAGAGAGTTCCGTCGTCGACCAGCTTGTTGACCCCCTTGGCGGCGGTCGCGGGGTTGATCCGGTGGAAGGCTGCCAGCTCGTTCGTCGAGGGCACCTGACCCTCCTCCGCGAGGGTCCCGTCCAGGATCGAGTTCTCCAGCAGCTCCGCGATCTGGAGGAAGATCGGCCGCCCGTCCTCCATCACGTGCGCCATCCCCAGTCGGCACACTGGTTGACTGGTTCATTACTCATGTAACTAACCATGCAACCAGGGTGGCGCCGTTGTCAAGGGGATGGGCGGGCGACGGCCCGGTCCGGGAGTCACGCCGGACCGGGCCGTCGTACCGGAGCTCAGCCGTACGGCGGGCGGGCATACGCGGCCCGCAGCGCGGCCAGCCCGGTCGCCTTCGGGCTGAGGGTGCCCCAGCCGGAGTTGAAGTAGTTCGTCCGGGCGATCAGCGGGCCACGCTCGGCGTTGAGCCGGGCGATGGCCGGCGGCACGGTGGCGATCCAGGCCGCCTGGTCGGGGATCTCGATGACCCGTACGCCCCACTCGGCGATGAGCGCCGGCCGGGACAACGCCACCGGGCCGAGATCGGCCACCGCCCAGTCCTTGGTACGCCGGAACCGCTCCAACGCGGTGTGGCTGGGACTTGTCGCGTAGACGTTCCACTGGAGGTAGTCGAGCCGGGTCATCAGCGCCTCGGGGTGGGTACGCCGGAAGCAGTCCCGGTTGAAGCCACCGAGCCCGACCGAGAAGGTGCTGCCCTGGGGCAGCCCTTTGGCCCTGAACCAGTTGACGATGTACGTCACAGCCTGCACCGCCCGGGCGTCGGACTCGGCCCAGGTGTACGCCTTTCCGGCCTCTGTGGTGCCGAACTCGTGATCGGTGTCCAGCTCGGAGGCGAGTTGGATGTTCACCCCGAAACCCATCGTCCGGTACTGCGACAGCGCCCGGGCGAACAGCCCGTCGCACTGCCCGGCGAGGACCTGGCCGTAGCCGTACGCCTTCGGCCAGACCGCGCCGGGTCGCTGCTGGATGGTCATCGCCGGCGCCGGCACGGTGTATCGCACCCCGTCCACGGTGAAGGTCTGCGGCCCGGTGTCGGGCGCGCCGTAGTGCTTTAGTTCGAGCACCATGTTGAGCTGCACCCCGGCCCGACCCAGCGTGATCAGCCAGGGGCGTTGGTAGCCGGGGAAGATGTAGGCGTCGGCGAAGCTGCGGTACTGGGTCAGCGACCGGAAGTTGCCGCGGGTGATGTCGGCCGTCGGGTCCGCGCCGCCCGAGAGGTAGTACCCGCCCAGCACCGGCGGCAGCACGGTGTAGGCGACGCTGGCGCTGGCGGTCCGGTTGGCGGAGTCGCGCACGGTGACGGTCACCCTCGGCATCACGCCACCGCCCGGTAGACGGCGACCGAGCCGTTGTCGGAGACCCGGGACCAGGTGCGCCCCGAGTCGTCGACGACGGTGACGGTGAGCGGATCGATCACCGCGGTCACCGAGACGGGGGCGCTACGGTTGCCCTGCGCGTCGGCCACCGTGACCGTCACGGTCAACCGCTGGTGGTCCGCGTCGCCGTAGTTCACGGTCAGCAGCATCTGCTCGCCCGTTGAGTAGGTGGTGGGGTTCATCGAGGCGTTGGCGGTGGGAGCGGCCATGGCGGCTCCTTCCTGGCTTGGTCGCCGTGACCAGCGGTGCAACACCGTCGGTGCGGCTGGTCTGCGACGGCGGGCCGGAGCCGGGGTGGCGCGTCGGCGCGCGCCCCGGCGTGATCCCTACTGGCGGCCGGCGGGGACGTCGCGGTTCCCGCCCCGGCCGGAGGATCGGATGTGGCCCGCCATCCGCAGCCTCGCTACCTGCTACAACAGTGCGTCGGGGTACGCTCCGCCGTCTTGTCCTTTTCCAGACATATTGACCACTATGGAGGCGACGCGTGAAGTATCTAATGTTGATCTATGGCAACGAGGAGATCTGGGGCAGCCTCCCGGACGGCGACCTGACCACCCTGATCGGGAAGGTCGACGCCTTCACCGAGTCGTTGCGGGCCTCCGGCGAGCTGGTCGACGTGCAGGGGCTGGTGTCCCGGCCCCGGTCGGTGCGGATCACCGCGGACGCTCCGGTGGTCACGGACGGGCCGTACCTGGAGGCCAAGGAATACGTGGGCTCGTATTTCGTGGTCGACGTCGACGACGAGCAGCGGGCGTTGGAGATCGCCCGTGACTATCCGGGTCTGCGGTTCGGCACCGCCGGCGGCGGCATCGAGATCTGGCCGCTGATGACCGGAGCGGACCACTGAGCCTCGACGCGGCCACCGTCGACCTGCTGCGCCGGCTCGCGCCACAGCTGCTGGCGACGCTCGTCCGCCGGTACGGCGACTTCGGCCGGGCCGAGGACGCCGTGCAGGAGACCCTGGTCGCCGCCGTCGAGAGGTGGCCACTCGACGGCGTACCCGAGCAGCCGTCGGGCTGGCTGCACACCGTCGCCGCCCGCCGCTACGTCGACCTGGTACGCACCGAGGCCGCCCGCACCCGCCGCGAACGTACGGCGTTGGACCTCACCCCACGCGACGCGCTGGTCGCCCCGCCACCCGACGCCGAGACGCCCCGGGACGACCTGCTGGAGTTGTTCCTGCTCTGCTGCCATCCGGCGCTGCCGGCACCCGCGCAACTGGCACTGACCCTGCGCGCGGTGGGTGGGCTCACCACCGCAGAGGTCGCCGCGGCCTTCCTGGTGTCGGAGCGGACCATGGGACAACGGATCTCCCGGGCCAAACAGCGGCTGCGGGAGGCGGGCGCCCGGTTCGCACCGCCGCCGACGGCGGCACCGGAGGCACGGCTGGCCGTCGTACGCCAGGTGCTGTACCTGATGTTCAACGAGGGATACAGCGCCAGCAGCGGCCCCCAGCTGCGTCGCGCCGACCTGACCGGGCAGGCCCTGCGGCTGACTCGCCGACTGCACGAGCAACTGCCCGGCGACGGGGAGACCGCCGGCCTGCTCGCGCTGATGTTGCTCACCGAGGCCCGAGCGGCGGCCCGGGTCGGCCCGGACGGCGAACTGGTGCCACTGGCGGAGCAGGACCGTGGGCGGTGGGACCGGACGGCGATCGACGAGGGTCGCGCACTTGTCGAACGCAGCCTGGCCGCCTCACCAGCCGGGCCGTACCGGATCCAGGCCGCCATCGCGGCGGTGCACGCCGAGGCGCCGAGCACCGAGGCCACCGACTGGCCCCAGGTGCTCGCCCTGTACGAGTTGCTGGAGCAGATCGCGCCCAACCCGGTGGTCACCCTGAACCGGGCAGTGGCGGTGGGCATGGTTCACGGGCCGGGTGCCGCGCTGGCCCTGTTGTCCGAGGTGGAGTCGGGGCCGCTGGCCGGGCACCACCGACTGCACGCCGTCCGCGCCCACCTGCTGGAACGCGCCGACGATCGGGCCGCCGCCGCCGCGCAGTGGCGGGCAGCGGCGCAGCATGCCGGCAGCGATCCCGAACGGCGGTATCTGCTGCGCCGCGCCGCCGCCGCGAGCGACCCAAGCCAGCGCCTGTGTGGGCCAGGTCACTTTCGGATCCGGTAGAAGCGAGCCGTCCGGCTCCGATCCACCGGTGGATCGGCACCCACGGTGGGTGCCGCCAAATCCGGGAGGAACGGACATGACGAAGGTGACCGCCCAACTGTCGGTGTCGCTGGACGGCTACTACGCCGGCCCGCAGCACGACGGCGACGGCGACTGGCTGCGGTCGGCGGAGAGCCACGGGTTCTTCCGGGTGACCCGGTGGGCCACCGAAGCGATGGCGTGGCGCGAGCGGCAGGGCTTCACCGGCGGCCGGCACGACGCCGACTCCGAGATCATCGCCGAGTCGTTCGCCGCGGCCGGCGCGTACGTGATGGGACGCCGGATGGCCGACGGCGGCGAGGTGCCGTGGGGCGACGAACCACCGTTCCGCGCTCCGGTCTTCGTGGTGACCCACCGGCCCCGCCCGACGCTGCACCGTCGGGGCGGCACCAGCTTCACCTACGTCACCGACGGGCTGGCCAGCGCGGTGGCACAGGCCCGGGCCGCAGCCGGTGGCAAGAACGTCGCGGTGGCCGGCGGCGGCAGCCTGGTCCGGCAGGTGCTGCGGGCCGGGCTGCTCGACGAGTTGGAGTTGCACGTGGTGCCGGTCGTCCTCGGTGCCGGGCTACGGCTCTTCGACGATCTGGGGCTCGACGATTTCGAGGCGATCGAGCTCACCGCCGACCGGGTGGTCCCCGGCCCGCAGGTCACGCACGTCCGGTACACGGTGCGCGGCCGCGCACCGCTGGTCCTCGACGACCGTGGCAGGGGCACCGACACCCCTGGCGGGACCACCGGAGAGCGCGCCCGGCCCTAGAGTGACGGCACACATGTCGATCTAGGAGGGCGCGGTGTCCAAGCCGCCACCCGTCGTCGGCTCCCCTGTGCCCGGGGAACCGGACGAGCTACCCGTCGCAGCCGGTCCCGAGGCTGCCGCGCCGCCGGCTGCGACGGCCCCCCGTCTGCTGGTCATGCCACCGGCAGACGGGCTGACACCCATCGTCTGGCCCGGACCGGCCGACCAGCCCGCCTGGGCGATTCCGGTAAGCGTCCCGCCCGGCACCCAGGGCTACGCCATCTTCCTGCCCCTGGTGCCGGAGGATGTTCGCCCGGCCGGTCCGACGCCACCGACGCAACGCACGGCCGCGCAGCCGATGGGGCTCGTCGCCACCGGTCCTACCGATACCCGGGCCGGCGCGGCCACGGAACAGCCCACGACACCAGCCACCACCACGACGGCCGACGGCCCGGCCAGCAGCCCACCAACCGGCGACGCGGCCAGCAGTTCCCCGGCCGGCGGCCCGCCGGCGAGCGGCCCACCAGCCGCCGCGACGCCAGCCGTCACGCCCACGGCGGGCAGCCCGACGGCGGGTGGGCCGACGGCGGGTGGGCCGACGGCGGGTGGGCCGGTGGCCCCGGCGGGTGGGCCGGTTCCGCAGTCGGTGCCACCCGGCTATTCGCGGCCGGGTCCGCCGTACCCGTTCCGGCCGGCGCCGCCGCAGCCGTCGTTCTTCGACCGGGTGTGGCCGGGACCGGCGCCGGCCCGCAACCGGGCAACGCCCCTGGCCGTCCTGGCCGGGGCGCTCGGTGTGGCCACGCTCGTACCGTTGGGTCGCACCGGCATCGGCTGGCTCCTCGGCTACCTGGTGCTCAGCACCGGCGTCGCCGTCGCGGTGCGGCACCACATCGCCGGACTCCCCCGGCCCGAGCGTCGGCTGCGGGCCGGCTGGGCCGCGGCTGCCCTGGCGCTGCTCGCGGTCCTCGGCTTCCGCAACGCCTGGTGGCTGGTCACGTTCTGCGTGTTGGGCGCGCTGGCCTGCACAGCACTCGCGATCGTCGGTGGACGACGTATCCGGTCGATCCTGTTCAGCCTGGTGGCCACCCCGATCGCGGCGCTACGCGGACTGCCGTGGGTGCGTGCCCACGTCCGGGCACCCGACGACTCCGGGACCGCCCGTCGGGTCGTCGGTTCGGTCGCCGCCACCGTGGCGGTGCTGGTCGTGTTCGGGGCGCTGCTCTCCTCCGCCGACGCCGCCTTCTCCCAGGTACTCGGCGCCCTCATTCCGGAGATCAGCGTGGGCGGCGTGTTCCGGTGGCTGTTCCTGGCCGCCGTCGGCGCCCTGATCACCGTGGCCGCCGTCTACACGATCGCCGCTCCGCCTCAGCTGTCCTCGGTGGACCGGCCGACCTCGCGCAGCATCGGGCTCGTCGAGTGGGCTCCGCCGATCGCCACTCTGACCGCCCTGTTCGGCGGCTTCGTCGCGGTGCAGTTCACAGTCCTCTTCGGCGGGCAGCGGCACGTGCTCGAAACCACCGGACTCAGCTACGCCGAGTACGCCCGCAGCGGCTTCTGGCAACTGGTCGCGGTGACCCTGCTGGCCCTGGCGGTGCTCGGCGGGGTGACCAGGTGGGCACGTCGGGACCGACCGCTGGACCGGGTCCTGCTGAGAATCCTGCTGGGCCTGCTCAGTGCGCTGAGCGTGGTCATCGTGGTGTCGGCGTTGTCCCGGATGTACACCTACCAGAAGGTCTACAGCTTCACCGGCGAGCGGATCTTCGTGATGGCGTTCGAACTGCTGCTCGGTGCCGTGTTCCTGATGATCCTGGTGGCCGGCGTACGCTGGCGCGGCGCCTGGATTCCGCGACTGACCGCAGCTCTCGCGGTGGTGATGCTGCTGAGCCTGGCCGCGCTGAACCCGGAGGACTACGCGGCGCGCCGCAATGTCGCCCGGTACGAGCAGACCGGCCGGATCGACGCCTGGTATCTGCGGGCGCTCTCCGCGGACGCCACTCCCGCCCTGTCCACCCTGCCCGATCCGGTCCGCCGGTGCACGCTCAGCTGGATCGCCGACGACCTGGCCGAGCCGGACCCGTGGCACGCCTGGAACCGCGGTCGGCAACGGGCCCGGGAGGTGCTCGACCGGCTGGGGCCCGACGCCATCGGCAATCAGCGCGACTGCCGCCGCGCCGACCAGTTCGACCTGCCGAAGAACCGGACACCGCGCTGACCGCCCGGAAGCCGACCCGCTCGGGTCGGCTTCCGGCCGTCAGAGGGCGGCGAGGAAGGCGAGCACCTCGGACCACCCGTCCCGGCGGGCGGCGGCGTCACCCGCCCGGGTGCCGCCGTGGTTGTGCGTGCCGGTGCGCCCCTGGTGCACCGTCTTCGACGGCAGGTACGGAAAGGTTCCCACGCCGTGACCGGCGTCCGGGTAGAACAACGCGCGGTGCGGCGGGCCACCGAGGGCCAGCAGCAGCTCGGCGGCGTAGGTCGGCGCGTCCCAGAGCTGGTCGTCCTCACCGGCGACGGCCAGTACCGGTCCGTCGATCCGGTCGACAGGCATCCGGCCGGTCGGCACGGGTCGGCCACGGTAGGTCCAGGCGGGCGCTCCCGAGTACGGGTAACCGAGATGGACGACGCTGCTCGGTGCGTAGACGACGACGGCGCGGACCAGGTCGGGGCGCTGCTGTGCCAGCAGCAACGCGGCTTCGGTGCCGCGTGAGTAGCCCGTCACCACCACCTCGCCACCGGAGTACGGGGCGAGCAGTTCGGCGGCGGTGACGAAGTACTCCAGCGGGATGTCGTGCAGGCTGTCCGGAAGTCCGGAAGCTCCGAAGTAGCCCAGGCACAGCACCGGATGCCCCCGGGAGGCTAGCAACGGCGCGTCGTACAGCCCGCCGACGCCGCCCTCCGAGCCGCCGAACCACAGCACCCCGCGTCGTCGCGGCACCTCCGGCGGTGGGAGCACGAGCAACCCGCGTACCCCGTCGGTGGTCGGCGTCAGCTCGGTGAAGGAGACCTCGCCCGCCGTCCAGTCCCGCCGTACGGTGGCGGCGGCGGGCTCCCGTTCGCCACCGGTGGCCGACAGCCGGACCGGGAAGTCACGCCGTAGGTGCGGCCAGGCCGGCGCGAAGTAGGAGGCGTCGCCGTCCAGCGGATCCATCGACCAGAACAGGCCCATCGGGTCGACGCCCGAATAGGAGCCGTCCACCGGTGCGTCTTGTGACACGTCCACGACACCGTCGGCGTCGGCGACGAACGTCGCCTCCGCCCGCCACCTGCGCCCCGAGTGGTCCTGGGCCGCGGCGGCGACCACCACCCGCTCCCGCGCGGCCAGGCCACTCACGCGTACCCGGACCGGCTGGTCGACGAGGGCGACGGCCGGCGCCACGTCCAGGCGCAGGCGCGGCGCCCCGCCCCTGCCCCGGTCACCGACGAGAAGGGTCGCGACCAGCAGCCCCACCATGGCGGCGGGCAGGATCCTGGACGTCCTCGAACGCGGCATCGATGACACCGTATCCCCGGCGGTCCACCCACCCGACCCGCCGAGGTACGCCGGTCGGGGCCGACCGGCGTACCGTCCCGGTGCCTCAGAGGTCGTAGCCGCCGGAGACCTCGATGTTCTGCGCGGTGATCCAGCCACCCGTGTCGTCGAGCAGGGCGGCGATGACTTTGCCGATGTCGTCGGGCTCGCCGATGCGGCCGAGGGCGGTCTTGGCGGCGAGCGCCGGGATCACCTCCGGGTACGCCTCGAAGGCCACCACCCCGGCCGCGTCCGAGATCCGGGTACGCGTCGGACCCGGCGAGACGGCGTTGACCCGGATGTCGCGGGAGGCCAGTTCCTTGGCCAGGTAGCGGGTCAGCACGTTCAGGCCGCCCTTCATCGTGGCGTACGCGGAGTAGCCGGCGTCGACCAGACCGGTGGGGGACGCCGAGTTGCTGCTGACGTTGACGATGGCGCCACCGTCGGCGAGCAGCGGCAGCAGCGCCTGGGTGAGGAAGTACGGCCCCTTGAGCAGTACCCGCATGAACCTGTCGAAGAGTTCCTCGCTGGTGTCCTCGAACATCGCCATCCCACCGAAGCCGGCGTTGTTGACCAGATGGTCGAAGGTGTCCCGCTGCCAGGTGTCGCGCAGCACGGTGACGACCCGCTCGCGGAAGGCCGGGAAGGTCTCGCTGCGACCGACGTCCAGCCGGAGCGCGACAGCGGTGCCGCCCTCCTTCTCGATGGCCGTCACCGTGTCCTGCGCACCGACCTGGTTGCCCCTGTAGGTCAGGATCACGCCGATGTCCCGCTTGGCGAGTTGGATTGCCGTGCGCTGCCCGATCCCGGAGCTGGCACCGATGACGATGGCGACCCGCATACCGTTACCCACCTGTTCATTCGTGGAGCTTCTGTCAGCCCCTGCGATTGAGATGAGTCCATTCGATCAGCGCTGGCAGGACTTCTGTTAGATGAGTACTCCCGACCTCTTGCCTGATCCTCTCATTGCGGGGAGGCAGCGGCGGATGCTCAAATCCCTGGGTGGCACTCGACGAACTGAGGTCGTTGCTGGCCCGTCACGCCCGGGCCGACGGGACCACCGCCGTCGACGGTGTGCTGATCGGCAAGGCCGAGCAGGCGTACCAACCCGCGGCGTCGATGTCCGGCACGGTGCTGGCGCTCATCGCCCAGGGCGCGAAGACGCTCGCGTTGGGCGACCGGGTGTACGAGTACCGCGCCGGCCAGTACCTGATCGCCTCGGTCGACCTGCCGGTCACCGGCCACTACACCGAGGCCAGCCGCCACCGGCCGGCTCTCGGGTTCGGCCTCGCCCTGGAGCCGGTGGCCGTCGCCGACCTGCTGCTCGACATGACACCCGGAGAGTTCACCCGGCCTCGTGGCGCACCGTCCGCGCTCGCGGTCAGCGACGCGCCTGTCGAACTGCTCGACGCGGCGGTACGGATGCTGCGCCTGCTCGACACACCACGCGACATCCCGGTGCTCGCGCCAATGATCAAGCGGGAGATTCTGTGGCGCCTGATCACCGGTGAGCAGGGCGAGACCGTCCGCCAACTCGGCCTGGCCGACAGCAACATCGCCCACGTCAGCCGCGCGGTGCGATGGATTCGCGACAACTACCGGGAGGCGTTCCGGGTGGAGGAGGTCGCCCAGATGTCGGGCATGAGCCTCTCCGCCTTCTACCGCAACTTCCAGGCCGTCACCGCGATGAGCCCCATCCAGTTCCAGAAGCAGATCCGGCTCCAGCAGGCCCGGCTGCTGCTGGCGGCCCACCCCGACGACGTCACAGGTGTCGGATACCGGGTGGGGTACGAGAGCCCGTCACAGTTCAGCCGCGAGTACCGCCGCCTGTTCGGCGCGCCACCGAGCCAGGACGCCGCCCGCCTGCGGCACCCCGCGCCCACCGTGCCGTAGCCGCTCGTCCGCTCGGCACCGGCCGGTCACGACGTGCCCTCGTCGGTGAGGATCGCCTGGAGGCGGGCTCGGCACTCGGCGACGAACGCCGGGTAGCTGTGCTGGTAGTACGGGATACCGCTGGCGGCCACGGCGATCGCCCAGGCGCGGGCACGTAGCCAGGTCGAGTCGTCGACGTCGACGGTGTTTCGGTACGCGTGGCGCGCCTCGGGCGGCAGGTCCCACACCGGGGCGTGCTCGGCATCGGGCAGGCCGACCGACAGGCCACCGAAGTCGATTACCGCGTGCAACCTGCCGTGTCGTACCAGGAGGTTCGTGGGCCGGAGATCGCCGTGCAGCCACACCTGCGGTCCGGACGGCTCGGGCAGGGCCAGCGCCGTCTGCCACAGCCGTTCCAGCGTCTCGACGTCGACCTCGGTGCCGAGGATGCCACGGCAGTCGGCGAGGGCGCCGCCGACCCACTCCGCGCAGGCCCGCAGTTCTCCCCCGCGGTACCAGCTCAGGTCGCCCGTTCGGGTCGCACCCATGAGGTCCACGCCGTGCAGCTCCCGTACCACGGCCGCAAGGTCGGTGCCGAACGCCGCCCAGTCCGAGACGGTCTCCGGCCCGGCCTCGTCGCCGTCGATCCACCGGTAGACCGACCAGGGCAGCGCGAATGAGCTGCCGGGTACGCCGGTGTGCAGCGGCTCCGGGATCCGGCAGGCGAGCAGGGGCGCCAGCCGAGGCAGCCATCGCTGTTCCTTGCGCAGCGA
This sequence comes from Micromonospora sp. NPDC000442, assembly GCF_042898635.1. Classification (NCBI taxonomy): domain Bacteria; kingdom Bacillati; phylum Actinomycetota; class Actinomycetes; order Micromonosporales; family Micromonosporaceae; genus Micromonospora; species Micromonospora sp. NPDC000442. The sequence continues at coordinate 180,761 of NZ_JBIAYZ010000012.1, forward strand.
CGGTGCCTTGTCGGCGGTACGCGGAAGTCGGACGAGCAGGTCCTCGCCGAGCCGGTACATGGTGTTGTCGGTGCCCGCGCCAGCCCGGGACAGCGGCAGGTGTGCCCACTGTGGGCACTGCTCCGTCACCAACGATCTGACGACACCCTCGTCGACCGGAATCTCACCCTGGTGCAGTGTCACGCCGAGATCCTTGCGCCGGGCGCGCGGGTGGGCCACCCAATTCTTCGCGTACGAGGTTGTGAAGGGGGTCACGGGGTGGAGCTGTCACAGCGACCGGGGCGGCGGCATCTGATGTGCGGTCGACCGACACGCCGGCCGCACCGACAAGTCGCGAGGAGAAGCTGATGAACCTCAGCCTGTGGATCGCCGCCGGGTTGCTCGCCTTCGTCGCCCTGGCCGGCGGCCTCAGCAAGACGTTCGTACCCAGGGAGAAGCTGGCGACGCTGCCCGGCGCCCGCTGGACCGGGCGCGCCAGCACGGGCTTCGTCAAGACGCTCGGGGTCCTCGAACTCCTGGCCGCGGTCGGCCTGATCCTGCCGGCCGTGCTGGACATCGCACCGGTGCTGGTGCCGGTCACCGCCGTCTGCTGGATCCTGCTGATGATCGGCGCCGCCGTCACTCACCTGCGCGACGGCGAGGCCCGGTTCGTCGCGCTGAACCTGGTCTATCTCGCCCTGGCCGGCTACGTGGCCTGGGGCCGGTTCGGACCCGAGTCCTTCACCGGCTGAGCGATCGGTCGCCGGCGACGGGTGTCGGCAGGGCGACCGCACTTGTGCCGAGCACCCGTCCCACCGGTTGTAGGCAAGCCGATTGTGACCTTGACCGGCACCCGGAACAGTGGCAGCAAGCATCGACTACCACCGATTGGAGTGGCCCATGTCTCTCCGCCTCCGTCTCCGTCACCTTGCCGCCGGCTTAGCCGTGGTGCTGGCCGCGGCGCTGTCGATCCCCGGCGCACCAGCCACGGCCGCCACCGCCGACCGCTTCGGATTCGCGTACGTCGACGACCCGACGGTGCCGGTCTGGACGCCGCTGCCCGCGGCCTACCAGTTCGGCAGCTGGGCGCCGGGTCCAACGGCCACCGGTGGCAAGGTCGCCCCCGGCCGGTTCCTGGTGAGGTTTCCGGCCATCGGCCTGGGTTCGCGCGGCAACGCACACGTCACCGCCGTGGCGAAGGACGGCCGCTTCTGCCAGCTCGTGCGGTGGGGCAGTTCGGGCGCCGACGAGATCGTCGACGTGCAGTGCTTCCGGCCCGGCGGCACCCCGACCGACACCCCGTTCACGGTGTTGTGGACGGTCAGCTCCGGCATTCTGCCGGCGGGCGTCGGCACGTACTCCTCGGCGCAGGTGTTGTCCAACTTCCTCGCCCAGTCGTACAACTCGACAGGTGCGCCCGTCACCGTCGCCCACGTCGCGGTGGGCATCTACGACGTGCGCTTTCGGGCGGTCGGCGCGCCGCCCGGCGTGCTGTCCGGGAACGTCCAGGTGACCGCCCAGCAGCCGAACGCACAACCACGCCGGTGCAAGATCCTCCGCTGGGGTGCGGCCGGCCCGGACGCGGTGGTCTACGTCGCCTGCCACAATCCGGTCACCGGCACGCTGATGGACAGCGACTTCACCGTGTCGTTCCATCGGGAGCGCTCGGTCTACGCGTCGTTCGGCCCGCCGAAGCACTTCGGATACCTCGCGTCGCCGTTCGCCGGCCCGACGAACTACTCGTACCCGCTCGGTGTCGGCGCCAACGGCTTCGGTCCGACCGGCCCCGGCACCTTCGTCGTCAAGTTCCCGGCCCTGCACGAGAAGAGCACCACCGCGCAGGTGACCGCGATCGGCGACGACCCCTCGTACTGCACCATCCAGGAGCTGTGGGCGCAGTTCGGCAGCGATGCGGTGCTGCCGGTCGCCTGCTTCAGCAACGCCGGCCGTCCGCAGGACGTCGCGTTCAGCTCGACCTTCTCGTCGAGCGCCTGAGATCGGCGGTCCCCGCCCAGGCGCCACCTGGGCGGGGACCGACGCAGGTGCACGGCGCGGCGTCTCAGGACCCGGCCGGCTGCTCGGCGGGCAGGTCACCGGCGGCCGCGCGCAGCGCGGCGATGCTCGCGGCCACCGCGGGATGGCCACCCGCACCCTGCCGGTAGGCGATCCGGGTACGCCGTCGGATGCTGAGGGGGACGAGGACCACCCCGGCGGGCGGCCGTTCGACCGCCAGTTGGGGCACCAGTCCGACGCCCTGACCGGCGGCCACCAGGGCGAGCACGGCGGTGAAGTCGTCCGCGTGATGCCGCACGGTCGGGCGGAAGCCGGCCAGCTCACCGGCGTGCAGGGTCACCGAGTGGCAGAGCGTGCCCGGGCTGCCCACGATCCAGTCCGCGTCGCGTACCGAGCTCATCGGGTCACCGGTGAGATTCCGGCTCGCCCCGACGGCCAGGAACACCGTCTCGTCCAGCAGTGGCACCGAGTCCAGGGCCGGATCCGGCTCGACGGGCACGATGTCGTAGTCGTGCACGAGGGCCACGTCGAGGCGGCGGTCGCGCAGCGCGTCGGGCACGGCGACCGGGTCCAACTCGGTGACCATCAGGTCGAGCGCGGGATGGTCGCGGCCGAGCGCGACCAGGGCGGGCAGCAGCAGCGTACGCACGGCACTGGGGTACGCGCCGATGCGTACCGTGCCGGTGAGCCCGCCCCGCGCGGCGGCGAGGGTCGCGTCGGCCGCCTCCAGCGCGGCGAGGACGACCTCGGCGTGCCTGACCAGCGCCTCCCCGGTGGGGGTCAGGGTGACCCGTCGGCCGGCCCGTTCCAGGAGCGCGACGCCGGCCTCGCGTTGCAGCGCGGCGAGTTGCTGGGAGACGGCGGACGGCGTGTAGGTGTGCGCCTCGGCCACGGCGGCGATGGTGCCGAGGTGGGACAGATCCCGCAGCAGCCGCAGACGGCGGACGTCAAGCATCAGTTCAGCTTACGTATCTGGTGAGTAATCGGAACTGGTGCTTCACCTTCTGCTGTCGGAGGCTGGCAGCATGACACCTGCCGGGCTCTACGTACCCATGGTCACGCCGTTCGACGAGAGCGGTGCCGTCGCCCTCGACGCCCTGAGCACCCTCGCCCACGAGGTGCTGGTAGCCGGCGCGGTCGGGCTGGTCGCCCTCGGCACCACCGCCGAGCCGCACGCCCTCAGCGCCGTCGAGCAGCGGACCGTCGTCGACGCGATCGCCGGGGTCTGCCGGGAACACCGGGCCGCTCTGCTGGTCGGTGCGCACACCGCGGCGGAGTTGCGCGCCCTCGCCGAACGACCCGAGGTCACGGCGGCACTCTGCCTGGTCCCGCCGTTTCTCCGCCCCGGCGAGGAGGCGGTACTCGCGCACTACGCCCGGTTGGCCGAGGACTGCCCCGTGCCGCTGGTCGCGTACCACGTTCCGTACCGCACCGGGCAGCAGCTTGGCGTCGGCACGCTGCGCCGCCTCGCCGGGCTGCCCGGCCTGGTGGGCGTCAAGCACGCGGTCGGCGGCATCGACGCCGACACCATCGCCCTCCTGACCGACCCACCGTCCGACTTCGCGGTGCTGTGCGGCGAGGACGCGTACGTCTCGCCGCTGCTCGCCCTCGGCGCGGCCGGCGGCATCCTCGCCTCCGCGCACCTCGCCACCGCCGACTACGCCGACCTGGTCGCGGCCTGGCGGTCCGGCGACGTCGCCCGGGCCCGGCCGCTCGGCCACCGGCTCGCCGCCCTCTCTGCCGCGCTGTTCGCCGAACCCAACCCCGCCGTTGTCAAGGCGGTGCTGCACGCTCAGGGACGGATCCCGACGCCGCTCGTCCGACCTCCGCTGCTGCCCGCCACGTCGACGGCCACCGCCCGGGCGCTGTCCTGTCTGACCGAGGTACCGGCGGTGCTGGCATGACCGGCACGGAAACGGCGGCCCGACATCCGCCGGAAAATCTTCCCGGCGGCATGTCGAAAAGCCGGGTCGGGCTCCGTCCTTGCTCCGAACGCGGCCACAATGGCCCGTACCTGACAAGGAGTATTCGATGGCCAAGTACCTGCTGCTCAAGCACTACCGTGGCGGCCCGAAGCCGCTGACCGACGTGCCGATGGACCAGTGGACGCCCGAGGAGATCTCGGCCCACGTGCAGTACATGCGGGACTTCGCCGCCCGGCTCGAAGGCACCGGCGAGTTCGTCGACGCCCAGGCGCTCTCCCCGGAGGGAACGTTCGTCCGCTACGACGGCGAGGGGCGACCGCCGGTCACCGACGGCCCGTTCGCGGAGACCAAGGATCTGATCGCCGGCTGGATGGTGATCGACGTCGAGACCTACGAGCGGGCGCTGGAGCTGGCCGGCGAGTTGTCCGCGGCGCCGGGTACCGGCGGGAAGCCGCTGCACGAGTGGCTCGAGGTACGGCCGTTCCTGGCCGAGCCGCCGACCATCTCGGAGTGACACACGGTGGAGGAGGCCGTAGTACGGACCCTTACTCCCGCCGTGATCGGCATCCTCGTCCGTCGCGGAGCTGACTTCGCGGCGGCCGAGGATGCCGTGCAGGACGCGCTGGTCGAGGCCGTACGGGTGTGGCCGACCGACCCGCCGCGCGACCCCAAGGGGTGGCTGGTCGCCGTGTCCTGGCGGAAGTTCCTCGACGCGGCTCGCGCGGACAGCTCCCGGCGGCGGCGCGAGGCGCTGGTGGAGGTCGAGCCCGCGCCCGGCCCGGGCGAACCGGTGGACGACACGCTCGCGCTGTACTTCCTGTGCGCGCATCCGTCGTTGACCCCGACCTCGGCGGTGGCGCTGACGCTGCGGGCGGTGGGTGGCCTGACCACCCGGCAGATCGCCCAGGCCTACCTGGTGCCGGAGACGACCATGGCGCAGCGGATCAGCCGGGCCAAGCGGACCGTCACCGGAGTCCGGTTCAACCAGCCCGGTGACGTCACCACCGTGCTGCGCGTGCTCTACCTGGTCTTCAACGAGGGCTATTCCGGCGATGTCGACCTCGCCGCGGAGGCGATCCGGCTCACCCGCCAACTGGCGGCCAGGATCCGGCACGAGGAGGTGGCGGGCCTGCTCGCGCTCATGCTGCTCCATCACGCCCGTCGTGCGGCTCGGACCACCGCCGGCGGCCGGCTGGTGCCGCTGGCCGAACAGGACCGCAGCCGCTGGGACACCCGCCTCATCGCCGAGGGCGTGCAGGTGCTCCAGAACGCTCTGGCCCGCGACCGCCTGGGCGAATTCCAGGCGCAGGCCGCCATCGCCGCGCTGCACGCCGACGCCCGCACCGCCGAGGAGACGGATTGGGTGCAGATCGTCGAGTGGTACGACGAACTGGTGCGCCTCACCGACAGCCCGGTGGCCCGTCTCAACCGGGCCGTCGCGGTCGGCGAGGCCGACGGGCCACGGGCCGGCCTGGCCGCCCTGGTGGGTCTCGACCCCGCCCTGCCCCGGCACCGCGCTGTCGCCGCCTACCTGCACGAGCGTGACGGTGATCTGGCGACCGCGGCGCGCCTCTACGCCGAAGCCGCCCGATCGGCGCCCAGCCTGCCGGAATGTGAACATCTCACGCGACAGGCCGCCCGGCTCAACGCGGAACTGCGTCGTTGACCGGTCGGCCGCTGGAGACGGCCGCCGGTGGGCCGGTCGGCGGCCCGCCGGCGAGGCGACCGCCTCAGGGCAGCGGTACGACGTAGGAGTCGACGCGGGCGATCAGCCCGTCGCGGAAGGTGAACAGGTCGTTGAAGGCGAACCGGAACGGCCCGTGCTCGACGCTGACCCCGCGCCCCTCGCCGGTGGTGATGACCACCGGACCGTCCTCGTGCACACGCTGGACGTCGAGTTCCGGGCTGCCGGTGAACGCCGGATTCTCGATCTCACTGTCGAACTCGGCCTTGCCTCGGGTGGTCCGGTGGCCGTGGATGATCCATTCGACGTCGTCGGTGAGGGTGGCGAGTATGCGCCGGTGGTCGCTCGTCCGGAAACCTTCGAGGTAGTCCGCGACAAGGTCGCGCTGGGTCTGCTGCGTCATGATGTGCTCCGTTCTTGGGTGGCATCGGGATGTTGCAGGTGTGCCGCCAGCGCGTCGAGGATCGAGGCGAGCCCTTCCGCCGCCTGGGTCGTGCGAAGCTCAGCGGGAAGCCGGCGTTGGTGCACGGTCAGATCGGTGCCACCGGCAGCGAGGCGGAAACTGACGGTTGTCCGCAGCCCGGTCAGCGGCTCGTCGAACACGAGCTCGTGCGGTGCGGTGACGCTCACGTAGACGAAGCGGAGCCGACGGGTGGCGCCGTCCGGCGCGCGGGTGTCGAGCGCGAACTCCCCGCCGGGACGCAGGTCCACGATCACGGACTCGGGCGGCACGACGGCATGCGAACCGCCCCAGAATGCTGCGATGCCGGTCGGTGAGGTGAAGGCGACCCAGACGCGATCGGGCTCGGCCGGAAGGCGGCGGCTGGCGATCAGTTCGTCGCCGCGAAGCTGCGATCTGGCGGTCATCGGACCGCCTCCTCGTCGACGAGGTGCCGCTCCAGGGCGTCGAGCCGGTCGTCCCAGACCCGGCGTTGGTCGGCGATCCAGGTGCCGAGCAACGACAGCTGATCGGCCCTCAACCGGCAGGGACGTCTCGTGCCCTCTCTCCGCTGCTCGATGAGGCCGCACCGCCGCAGCACCCCGACGTGGTGCGAGATCGCCTGTGGGGTCAGGTCGAAGGGCGCAGCCAGCTCCCCCACCGTGGCGTCACCGCGCGCGAGTCGGGTCACCAGGGCACGCCGGACAGGGTCACCGAGCGCGGCGAAGGCGGAATCGAGCTCTGGCGTTGGTGCCAGCGAGGTGGACATGGCCCCACGCTAACACAAACAGTTATTTGCAAAAACAATGGTTTGCTTTTTTCCCGCCGGCCGAGCCACTCCCCTTCCGGTCAGGACCGGGCGGCGACTGCGGGTGCACCCTGAAGGCCGACGCCCGGGACGGGCTTCGTATCGTCGAACGGTCAGGTTCGGTCGGTCGGAGCGTGGCCGGCTGGTCGGAGCGTGGCCGGTCGGACGGAAATCGACCCGGCGGAGTGGGACGGATGGTCGAGCGGGAGATCCTGACGGGCGGCGGCGTCAACGAGGTCGTTCGGATCGGCGACATGGTGCGTCGCCCTACCGGACCCTGGTCCGCACAGGTGCACGAACTACTGCGGCAGCTCGCCGCCCAGGGCTTCACGGCGGCACCCCGGGTACGCGACACGGACGAACCCGGCTTCGAGATGCTCGACTTCCTACCGGGCGAGGTGTCGAACTATCCGCCCACCGCCGCGGCGGCCTCGGTCGAGGCGTTGGAGAGTGCGGCCGTGCTGCTGCGGGCGTACCACGACGCGACGGCCGAGTACGCGCAGCGCGCGCCCCGCGACGGCTGGCAGGTGACGGCGACCGAACCGGTCGAGGTCATCTGTCACGGTGACTACGCGCCACACAACTGCGTGCTCGACGGCAACCGCGTCGTGGGCATCATCGACTTCGACCACGCCCAGCCCGGGCCCCGGATCTGGGATGTCGCCTACGCGGCCTACCGCTGGGTGCCGATGACCGCGCCGGAGAACACGGACGGCTTCGGAACCACCGAGGAACAGGCCGCCCGGCTCCGGACGTTCTGCGACCGCTACGGGCTGGCCAACAGCGCCCGAGCCGGCCTGGTCGACGTCACCGTCGCCCGGCTGCACGCACTTGTCGACTTCATGCACGCCCAGGCGGCCGCCGGCAACGCCGCCTTCGCCGGCCACCTGGCCGACGGACACCACATCCAGTACCTCAACGACGCGGAGTACGTACGCTCCAACCGCTCAATCTTCGAACGCGCTCTGCACCACTGAACCGGCCGGGACTGGCGTTACCGCCATCCTGACGGCCGGTGCCGGCGGTGCTGTCGACCGCTGACAGCGCTCCGCCGCAGGGACACATAGAGTGGGTACGAATCGTCCGCCTTGGGAGGCCGTTGTGGATCTGCTGTTGTCGGCTCGGCCGGGGCTGGGGTGCACCGTGGTCAAGGTGAGTGGTGATCTCGACATGGCGACCTCCCCGCAGCTGCGCGACAGCCTGCAGCAGCTGATCGACGCCGGCGACCGGCAGGTGGTGGTGGACCTGGGCGGAGTGGGGTTCATGGACTCCAGCGCACTGGGCACGCTGGTGGTGATGTTCAAGGCGTTGCGCGGTGTCGGCGGCCGGCTCTGCCTGGCGTCGGTGCAGCCCGGGGTACGCCGCGTCCTGAGTATCACGTCGGTGGACCGGGTGGTCGACATCTACGACGACGTACCGGGCGCGGAAGCGACATGCCGTCCTCGGACGGCGTGACCCGGCGGGCAGTGGTCAGTCGGTGAGCGCCGCGCTGGCACGCTCCACGTCCGCGCCCGCGCTGGCACGGCGGCCTCGTTGATGCCCGCCGTACCAGTCGAGGATCAGCAGGGTCGCGTCATCGGCCAGGCTGGGCCCGGCCACCTCAAGTACGGCGTCGGCCAACGCCCGGACAGCCTCGCGTGGGTGCAGATCACCGATCGACCGCAACACAGCAGGCAGGTCCAAGCCGGCTGCGTTGCGCTCCAGCACGCCGTCGGTCACCACGACCAGGCGATCGCCAGGTTGCAGCGTGATCTCCTCGTGGCGGTACTCGGCCTCGGCGAACATGCCCAGCGGGAAGTTCCCCGGCAGCGACACCGGCTGCGCGTCACCGCCACGGACGAGCAGCGGCGGGACATGCCCGGCGTTGAGCAGCGCGCAGACTCCGTTGCGTAGGTACAGGCGGCCAAGAACCGCGGTGACGTAGCTGCCACGTACCCCTGCGTGTTCGGCTATGGCGGCGTTCGCGGCGTCGGCCTGCTCGACCAGGCCCGCACTACGGCGGCGGGTGTTGCGCAGGCTGCCCACGCCCAGGGTGGCGGTCAGCGCGCTGCCCACCCCGTGGCCCATCGCGTCGGTGACGCTGAAGTGCAGCACGTCGCGGCCCAGGCTGTAATCGAAGGTGTCCCCGCCGATGCTGGCAGCCGGTTCCAACCACCCGGACAGGGTGAACGCACTCGCCTCACACGTGAACGAACCCGGCAGCAGGCGGCGTTGGATCTCGGCGGACAGCGTGAACGGGGTCGTGCGTTGCCCCCACTCGAACAGGTCGGTGTGTCGCCGGTTCGCGATCACCACGAATGCCAACGCGTGCGCCGTGCGGACGATCTCCCTGAGCGCCTGCGCGGCCGGCTCCGCGGGTAACAGCATCTCCAGCAGGCCAATCGCCTCACCGCGGTCGGTCACCGGCGCCAGCACCGTCCAGCCATCGGACCGCTTGATCACCTGCACCTTCTGCGTACGCAACGCCTACTCCGCGGGGCTTCCATCGAACGGCAGCACGGTGGCGGCCTCGTCGCCGTGGCGGCGGGTCCCGCCCGTGCCGTGCAGCGGCACGTAAGCCAGCCGAACCAACGCCCGACCGCTGAGATCGGCAATCAGGAACGAGACCGCCGACGCGCCGAGCGCCTCGCCGACCTCACGGGTGACCGCCTCGACGGCTTCCACCGGCGAGGCGTCCTCGGCCGCGTCCAACAAGCCGGCCAGAACTCGCCCCTGACTGCTCTCCACCCCCGAAGTCTACGAACAGCCCCGACGTACCCAGTTCGCCCTACGCCGGCTGCGCCACAGGGAACAGCGCCGCGTCCGTGCGGACGCGGCGCTGTCTTCTTGCGATCAGCTAGCTGATCTTCTTGCGGTAGATCGCCGTCGCGGCGACGTAGGCGACCACGAGCAGGCCGACACACCAGGCGAGGGCGATCCAGATGTCGTTGCCGACGGGTTGCTGCGCGAAGAGCGCGCGGAGAGTGTTCACGATGGACGTCACCGGCTGGTTCTCGGCGAACCAGGCGACCGGGCCGGGCATCGAGCCGGTGGGGACGAACGCCGAGCTGATGAAGGGCAGGAAGATCAGCGGGTAGCTGAAGCCGCTGGCGCCGTCGATGGTCTTGGCGGACAGGCCCGCCATCACGGCGAGCCAGCTGAGGGCGAGGGTGAACAGGATCAGGATGCCGACGGCGGCGAGCCAGTCGGCCACCGACGCGCCGGTACGGAACCCCATGATCAGCGCGACGCCGATGACGAGCACGATCGAGGCCAGGTTGGCGACGAGTGAGGTCAGGACATGCGCCCAGAGCACGGAGGGCCGCGAGATCGGCATCGACTGGAAGCGCTCGAAGATGCCGCCCTGCATATCCAGGAACAGGCGGTACGCCGTGTAGGCGATGCCGGATGCGATCGTGATGAGCAGGATGCCCGGGAGCATGTAGTTGATGTACGACTCGTCGGATCCGGTGTTGATGGCTCCGCCCAGCACGTACACGAAGAGCAGCAGCAGCGCGATCGGGGTGATCGCTGTGGTGATGATGGTGTCCGGGCTGCGGAGGATGTGGCGCAGGGAGCGGCCGGTGAGGGTTCCGGTGTCGCTGAGGACGTGGGCAGTCATCGGGATTCCTCTCCCGCGGGCACGGCCGTCTCGTCGGTGGTGTCGCTGGTGTCACCAACGAGGGCGAGGAAGACGTCTTCAAGGGTCGGCTGCTTCTCGACGTACTCGACCTTGGCGGACGGGAGGAGCTGCCTCAGCTCGGCGAGGGTGCCGTGCTGGATGATCGTGCCTTTGTGCAGGATCGCGATTCGGTCGGCGAGTTGCTCGGCCTCGTCGAGGTACTGAGTGGTCAGCAGGATGGTGGTGCCATCCTTGGCGAGTTGCTTCACCGTCTGCCAGACCTCGATGCGGGCCTGCGGGTCGAGGCCGGTGGTCGGCTCGTCGAGGAATACGACCGGCGGGTCGCCGACCAGACTCATCGCGATGTCCAGCCGCCGACGCATGCCGCCCGAGTACGTCGCCGCCCGGCGGTTCGCGGCATCGGTGAGCGAGAAGCGGGCGAGCAGGTCGTCGGCGATCGCCCCCGGGTTCTTCAGGTGGCGGAGCTTCGCGATCAGGACCAGATTCTCCCGACCGGTGAGCACTCCGTCGACCGCGGCGAACTGGCCGGTCAGGCTGATCGACCTGCGTACGTCGGCCGGAGCCGAGGAGACGTCGAAGCCGTGGACGGTCGCGCTGCCGCCGTTCGCCTTCAGCAACGTCGACAGAATCCGCACCAGCGTGGTCTTTCCGGCGCCGTTCGAGCCGAGCAGCGCAAAGATGGTCCCGGCCGCCACGTCGAAGTCGACGCCCCGCAGTACGTGCAGGTCCTGGTAGGACTTCGTCATGGCCCGCACCCTGATCGCGGGTTCGCGCATCCTGGTGGTCATGCGCTCTCCTCCTTGCTGTTGTTGTCCTCGGCGGCGTCGATCGCCTTCCGGAGCCGCTCGCGCTCCTTGTCGATCCACTGCCTACCGCCGTACGCCTGCAGGAAGGTCTCGGCGAACTCGACCGGATCGTCGCCGGCGATTGCGCGGACCGGCGTTCCGTCAGCGACCGCCCGCTCCCAGAGGTCGACGAGGTCGCCGAGCATCGTGGTGAGCGTGTCGCCGTCGAGGATTCCGCCGCGGTACATGACGTACCGGTGCAGAGCCTTGGCCGCGCCGCGGTAGGGCTCCGGCAGGGCCTCGATCCGGGCCATGAGCTGCTTGTACTGCTTCTTCTGCTCCAGCGATCCGACGATCGTCTCGATCCACTTCGCGGCCATGCTCATACTCCCTGGTCGTGTTGGTTGCCGTTGTGCCGGAGTTGCTCGATGCGATCGGCGAGGACGCTCCACGTCCTCCAGAACTCGGCCAGTTGGTCCCGCCCCTTCGCGTTGAGCGAATACACCTTCCGCGGGGGCCCTTTCTCGGAGGGCACCTTCGCCACGTCCACGAACCCCCGTTGCTCCACGCGGACGAGCAGCGCGTAGATGGTGCCTTCCGCGATGTCCGAGAATCCGCGGTCACGCAGCCACGCGGTGATCTCGTAGCCGTACGCGGACTCGCGGGCCAGGATCGCCAGGACGATGCCTTCGAGGGTGCCCTTCAGCATCTCCGTCATCTGGTTGCCCATGCCATCATCTCCTCAGTACCCAGCGACGCTGACTACTGGTAGACAGTAGCGCTAAGTACCGGTAGATAGCAACACTGAATACCGAAAGGTGCGGGACCGCACCCAGTGATCACGGGGGTCAGCGGAGACGGGAGACCTTCTCAGTCTGCGCTGACCTCATGATCAACGCGGACGGGCGGGCGCGGACGGCAGCAGCGTCCGGATGGCCGGTCTCCTCCAGCAGCACCAGCGCCTCCGCCCAGCTTTCCCGGGCAGCCTCGACCTGGCCACAGGCGTACCGGGCGTCACCGAGCCCGACCAGAGTCTCCGCCTCGCCACCCCGGTCCCCGATCTCCCGGAACAGCCGCAGGGCCCGCTCGTGGCAGACGATCGCCTCGTGGTGCGCGCCGGCCGCCGCCTCGGCGCAGCCGGCCGTACGCCAGTTGGTAGCCGCCCCATGCCGGTTGCCGATTTCCTGGTTGATCTCCAGCGTCTGCCGGCACAGCTCACGGGCCCGGTCGTGTTCGCCGAGCCGGATCCGGACCCAGGCGATGTTGTTCATGGCACGGGCCTGACCGGCCAGATGCCCGGCCAGCCGATACAGCTCCAGCGAGCGCAGGTCGTATCCGAGGGCTTCCCGGTCCCGGCCCTGCTGCTCCAGCACCCGGGCAATGTTCACATGGGTCTGCGCCTGGTTTGCCCGGTCCCCGACGGCCACGAACAGCTCCAGGGCGTGCGCCAGGTGCCGCTGAGCCTCGTCCGGACGGTCCAGTTGGGTCAGTGCCCGCCCCAGGTTGCGGTGCAGGTGCGCCTGGGCAACCCGGTCGGCCAGCCGGACCGCCGACGGCAACGCGGCACCCTGGACGGCCACCTGGTCGTGCCAGAGCGCTCGCAGGTTGACGTAGCTGGTCAGGCTCCAGGCGAGTTCCCAGGCGTGCCGGTCCCAGCCGTCCCGCGCCGCCAGGTTGACCGCGGCCAGCAGTACCCGGTGTTCGGCCACCAGCCAGCGCATCGCCGCCGCGTTGTCGGTCAGCGCTGTCGGGATCACCCCGGGCTCCGGGTCGGCCAGGAGAATCGGATCCCGGTGCGGATACAGCAGCCGGTCCGCGGCGTACGCGGTGTGCAGGCAGTAGTCGAGCAGGCGCTGGGTTGCGGCCCGCCGGCTCACCACCGGCTCCTCGGCCTCGGCCTGCTCGGCGGCGTACGCCCGGAGCAAGTCATGCAGCACGTATCTCCCGGGAGCGTGCTCGGTGACCAAGTTGGCGCGGGTCAGGACGGCCAGCAGGCGCCGGACGGCGGGCATCGGGCTGCCCGCCAGGCTCGCCACAGCCGCCACCTCCAACTCCGGGCCAGGATGCAGCCCGATGAGCCGGAACAGCTCGGCGGCGGCCGGGGCGAGCGCCCGGTACGACCAGGAGAAGACGGCCCGAACGTCGGCCGCCGGATCACCACCATCGAACGGATCGAGGCGGCCGCCGGCCCCGGCCAACTCGTTGGCCAGGTGGGTGAGGGTGATCGACCGGTTCACCACCACTCGTGCCGAGGCTATGGCAAGCGCGAGGGGCAGTCGGGCACAGCGCGCGATGATCTCCTCTGCGGCCACCGGCTCCGCCCGAACCCGCGCCTGCCCCAGCCGCTGAACCAGGAACCACAGTGATTCCGCGTCGGTGAAAAGATCGACGGTGAGCGGCCGGGCGCCCTCGATGGCAATCAAACCGCCGAGCTGTCCACGACTGGTCACCACGGTGACGCAGCCCGGTGCCCCGGGCAGGAGCGGACGTACCTGCTCGGGATCTCGGGCGTTGTCCAGCAACACCAGCATCCGCCGGCCGGCGACCAGGCTGCGGTAGAGGGCGGTCTGCGCTGCCAGGCCGATCGGGATGCGCTGGGGTGCGACTCCCAGGGCCGCCAAAAATCCGCGGACCACCTCGGCGGGTTCCAGAACCGAACCGACCGGATCGAAGCCGCGCAGGTTCACGTACAGCTGCCCATCGGGGAACCGGTCTACGGCCCGGTGTGCCCAGTGCAGCACGAGGGTGCTCTTGCCGACGCCAGGAGTGCCGGCCACCACCACCAAGGGGGCCGCCGCCGACTCACCCGGCCCCGCGACCGTCCCGGGCGCTCCCGTCCCCGTCGCCTCCCGGCTGACATCCTGCCCAGCGAGCATGGCGTCCAACTCGGCGAGCTGCGCGACCCGACCGGTGAAGCCGAGCGGCGGAGCCGGCAGCTGGCGGGGCGGCGGGTGCCCTGCCACGGCGACGAACTCCGGGGGTGAGACTTTCGGCGCTGCAGCCGTAACCGCCGCCGCCGCCGGGATGACATGCGACACGGTTGCTGCCCCGAGAGCCGGATCCGCGGTCAGGATCTGATGGTAGGTCCGCCGCAGCGGCACCGACGGATCGGTGCCCAACTCCTCGGCGAGCCGGGTACGGATCAGCTGGTAGTGCCGCAGTGCCTCGGCCTGCCGTCCCGCGCCGTACAGGGCGCGCATCAACTGGCCGGCGATCCGCTCGTCGAGGGGATGCGCCGTGGCTCTGGCGGTCAGCTCTCCGAGCAGGTCGGCGTGCCGGCCGACAGCCAACTGCAGATCGACCAGGTCCAACTCGGCGGCGTGGCGGTCAGCGATCAGGGCCGTCCGGACCGTGTCGAGCCAGGCGTTCTCCAGGGCGTCGAAGGGCTCCCCTCGCCACAGCGACAGCGCCCGGGTCAGCAGGGCCGCCGGGTCGCCTCCGGGCCGGGTCGCCCCGGCCTCGGGCGGACCAGCCTGCTCGGACCGGTACCCGGCCACAGTGGCTGCGCGGGCCTGCATGATCAGATGACGAAACAGGTGCAGGTCGACCAGGGTGGGATCGGCCCGGAGCAGGTAGCCGCCGGCCCGGCGGACGATCTCCACCTGCTCGGCCGGCGCCAACACCTGACGCAGGCGGGAGAGGTACGCGGAGAGGGCGTTGCGGGCCCGCTGTGGCTGCCGCTCTCCCCAGACCCGGTCGAGCAGCCGCTCGGCAGGGACCACCCGGTTCACGTCGACCAGCAGGGCCGCCAGAACGCACCGCTGCCGGGCGTGCCCCAGGTCGAGGTTTCGGTCGCCGACCCGCACCGCCATCTCACCGAGGACCAGCAACTCGACCTGATTCTCCGGAGGAGACGGACCGGCCGAATCCGCGCCGGGTGGAATCCGGGCCGTGTCCATCTCTGCAGCATCCCCCGAGCCATCCGGCTGAGCAGCCCATTTAACGACTGTCGAAACTTCTCCGAAGGTCCACCCGGCACAGTCCGGAGCGACGGCACGAGCCAGTCACCTCGATCCATACGAAATGAGGAGCCATGAACACGAAGCAAGCTCGAACCGGTCTCCGCGTGGCGGCACTGATCGCCGCCCTGGCGTTCGGTGCGGCCGCCCAGCTCGTCGCGACCGCCCCGGCCGTCGCGGTCAGTGGTCTGATCCGGACCACCCACGTGAGCACCGCGACGAATTCGCAGTCGCCGAAGTTCCGGGCCGCCGAGTGTCCGAACGGGATGCGGGTGATCGGCGGCGGCGCCCGGGTTAGCGGCCCGGCGGCGGGGTTGATCCGGCTGAGCCACCTACAGCCGATCAGCGGCCCCGGCCAGACCGACCGGTACGAGGTTTGGGCGGACGAGCCGCCGGGCGGGATCAGCGGCAACTGGGCACTGGAGGGGTACGCCATCTGCGCCCCCGCGGCCTCGGTGCCCGGATACAACATCCTCCCGCAGGCCTCCGGCTACTCCTCGGTCTCGCCTCGGAGCACCGCCGCAGGCTGCTCGGGCGGCCAGCGGGTGATCGGCAGCGGGGCGAGCATCGCCGGTGGCGGGTTCGGCAGCGTCGGCCTGCAGATGTCCCGCGCCTCCGGTCCCCTGGACATCGCCCGGGCCGCTGCCGCCGAGGACGGCTCCTACTCGGGTACCTGGCAGGTCACCGCGTACGCCATCTGCGCCAACCCGGTGGGGGCGGCGGCCGAGGGATCGGTGCAGACCGGGGTCAGCTCGGCCAGTCACACCTGCCCCGGAACCGAGCAGGTGCACTCGGTGGGCGGCGCCACGGGAGCCGGCTCGGCTGGTCAGACCTTCCTGAACTCCCTCTACCCGGACGTTAACCTCAGGGCGGTCCGCCTCTCGCTGACCGGCGTGCCCAGCGACGGTCTGGCCATCCAGGCGATCTGCGCCTGAGCCGACGGCCACGCTGTTACCTCGGCCGGTGCAGACGACCGGCCGCACAGTAAGAGGCCAAGGGCCGCAGGTGGCATCCGCCACCTGCGGCCTGTCGCCGTCCGGCTGGCGTCTTGCCGGACGTACCACCATGCGAACCACGCCGCCATCTCTGGTGGCCCGCCACCCTGCCATCGGCAAAGAGCGATGGCAGGGTAGGGCCGCCTCGTGACGGACTATTGGTGCCGCGCGTCGGATGACGGCAGTCAGACCGCTCGGCCGCAACACTCTTGTACTTTGCGTCCAGCCGTCCGGGCCGTTCAGCGCCCGCAACTCCTCGGTCGACGACAGGCGGGCGCATCACGGTGTGAGCACGGCCGGTGTCGCCGCGGCGGTGGGCGATCCGTGCCCGCAGGTAGACGATCTCTGGCCCGTCCAGTGCCGGGTGGGCGGTAAGCCGGTCTAGCCGGTCATCCTCGTCGGTGCCGGCGAGGGCGACATCGACACGGCCCGCGCGCTGGTCAAGGAGGTAGCCGAGGGAGAGCTGTCCGCCTATCCCGGCGACCCGCACCTGTTCACCGACAGCTCGCTGCCGACGTACGACGCCGACGCCACCGCGCTCGTCACCGACCGGATCCTCGGTCTCCTGGCCCGCTGACGCGGTCACGACCCGGCAAGACGGGGCCGCCGCCGCGGGCTGGCCCACCGTTTCGCCAGTCGAGCATCCGGCGTACCCGGCAGCGGTCGCCTGGCCGTCCGCAAGCGCGATCGGTAGCATCCATGACCCGAACCCTCGTGATCCATACCGAGGTGTCATTCGGCGGGGAGATTGCGTGGAACTGCGCGACATCGAGATCTTCTTGACGCTCGCGGAGGAGCTGCACTTCGGCCGGACCGCCGAGCGGCTGCATGTGTCGCAGGCGCGGGTGAGCCAGGCGATCAAGGTGCAGGAACGCCGGATCGGCGGTGCGCTGTTCGAGCGCACGAGCCGTGCCGTGACCCTGACGCCCCTCGGTGAGCAGCTGCGGGAGGACCTGCGCACCGGATACGACGCGATCCGCAAGGGCCTGACGCGGGCGGCGGAATCCACCCGGGGAACGACCGGGACGGTACGGCTCGGCGTCATGGGGATCGTCGGGCACGAGATCCGCGACGTGACGCAGGTCGCTGCCATAGTCAAAGATGATGCCCATCCGAGCACCCAGCGCTCGTGCATACCGGCTGAGAGTCGCCACCTCGTTGGCGTCCAGATCGCCGTTCTCGATCTGACTCACCTGGCCGGGCGTGACCCCCATCAGTTCGGCCGCCTGCTGCTGGGTGGGACCGTGACGCTTGCGCTCCTCGGCGAGGTGGAACGCGCTGACCCATGCCTCGGTGCGGGCAGATTCCGCATCGAGCGCGTCGTCGTCTCCATCGTGCAACTCGGCGCGGATGTCGTCCCAGTCATGGAAGTCGACCATCAGCCCTCCCTCCGTTTCCTCTCGAAGGCAAGCCAACCCTCGTAAGCAACCTCGGCGACCGGGATCGCATTCTCGTACCACTGCGTCCAGTCGCCGGCGACCGGCAGCACCGCCTGCGACCACGGATCAAAGACGACCCGGTTCGCGAATTCGCAAAGGTCGGCGTCAGTTGTCGGGCACCACCCGAATGGCTGGCACGCCGCCGGCGTCCCGCACGCCATCCACGTCGACGATCCGCTGCCGCTGCCGATGCCGATGCCGCGGCGTCGCCGGAGCCAGCTCATCGGTAGCATCCGGCGCCAGACCCAACTGCCGACGGATCTCACGACGTCCGTGAATCATCACCGAGGAGGAGTGCCAGGTGCGTCAGGAGCACCGGCCGACCAGCCAGATCGGAAGCCGCTCTTGCACCTACCGTTGCAAAGCCTGTCCCCGCTCAGCGTTCCGTTCCCCGGACCAGTAGATGGTCGCGCCCAGCAGACCGGCGGCCAAGAGAGTCACCCCGGAGACGACCATCACCTTCATCTGCCCGCTCACGTCCGGCAACAGGAAGGCCGCGATGTCGAGCAGGAACGCTGCGGACGCGACCACGGTCAGCGCGGCGGCGACCCGGTTGAGCCGCCTGTCCAACCGTTCGCTGCGCAGCGAGGCCTCGGCAAGCAGCGAGGCGTTCACGTGGCTGAGCAACCTCTCCGCGCGCTCGTGGGTACCGTCGAGCCCGATTGTCTCGCGGGCTGCGAGATAGGTGGCCCGGTGGTCCTGGCCCGACTCCACCCGGTACGCGTCGAGATGGTGATAATCAGCCCAGACGCCGTCGAGGAACCGCCGGAACTCCGGCCCCGTGAGCCGACCGGGGGCCGCCTGGGCCAGTTCGGTCAGGATCCGGAGCCCGCCGACACTCGCGCCGACCAGCACCGACTGCTGGGCGACGGCGATATCGGCCGGTTCCAGCATCGTCAGGATGTCATCGATGGCGTCGGGGGACGGATCGCGGTCCCAGGCATAGCTGTAGGGCAACAGGATCTGGCAGTGGGGACCCAGCATCAGACCGGGCACTCGACCATCCGGCTCCCAGGCGGGATCCCGCGCGATGAAGTGGCAGTTGTATCGGACGGCGCGGGGGTTGATTTCCGTCCAGTCGGGGGCCGCAGCACCGCCCGGCGGCACCATGACGTTCCGGAGGAGTCCGGCCTGCTGCGCGGCGGCCAGCACATCCCCCAACACGACCCGGTCGGCCTCCCGGAGCCTGCGGTTGATCGTCGCGTCCAGCGTGACCAGGGCGTGCACGCCGAGCTCGCGCAGGTCCGTCGGGTGCCGCAGGGCATACGTCACGAGTACGGCACCGGCGGCGAGGATCCGGATCCGGCAACTGACGATCGTCACGTCGGGCAGGCTGACCGCAGCCTGGACGATGTCGGTGAGATCGACGTCGAGTGTCTCCTCGGAGTTGTACGCCACCGAACCGAGCATTCCCGGGACGAGGTGGACCTCGCCGCGTCCCGGCACCACCACCGTTTCCACTGTGCGGTCGACCGAGGCGTAATGCAGGGGGTAGGCCCTGGTCTGGACGTGCAGCACGTCGGTCATCGCCCGGCCACCGCCACGTGCTCCGGGATCAGCTCGGTCTCGGGTACGACGACCTCACCGAGGTACCGGTGCTGAAGGTCTTCGGTGCTGTGGTTCTCCACTGGAGCGCCCACGACCGCCGAGAGATCACCAATGGTCAGGTAGCTGGCGTCCTCGGGCACCGACCGCTTCCGGAACCACCGGCGTTGCGCAGCCAGCACCGGATGATCCGCTGCAGCGAGCGGCCAGTAGCTGACCATCGTCAGGGTCGGCGGCCCCGCCGCGGCCCCCAGTCCGACGACGGCCCGGGCCCGATCCGGGGGAAGATAGAAGACCAGCCCTTCGGCCACAAATGCGATGGGCCGCCCGGCGGCGAACCGCCGGATCCGGTCCAGGAGCCGGCGATGAGCCGCGGGGTCGTTCAGATCCGCCGCGATGTGCGCGACCTCGCGTTGATCAAGCACCCCGGCGGCCCGCAGCTCGGCGGCTCGGCGCCGCTTGGCCGCCACCATGTCGGGCAGGTCGACCTCCATCGCCGCAGGGAACGGCAGCAGCCACGGATACGAGGAGAAGCCGGCCCCGCACACCACCAGTACCGTGTCGCTGCGTTTCTCCAGGGCCTGGGTCAGGGTCTCCAGGATGATGCGGCCACGCAAGGACACGACCAGGTCGTCGTGGGGGTACACCGCGCCGGCGAACTCGTCCCACAGGTCCCGAACCGCGCCACGGTCCTCTTCCGAGATCCACTCCCTCGCCAGCGGATCGGCCGCGAGATCCTCCCGTCGCGCTCGTGACTCGTTCACTAGGTAGGCGGTGAGTCCGACGTCGTTAAACACGTCCACATAGAACCATGATCGAGCCACGCGACGCACGGCCACTCGCGGTGAGGGGCCGGTGGGCGAGGCGGTGACCCAGGTCGAGGATGCGGTAGATGGTCCGGTAAGTGCCCCGCCGCACGCTGAACCGGTCGGTCAGCGGCGGTAGCACGCTCTTCTCGGCCCGGTGGGCTCCCGTACCAATGGTCCGGTCATGAACTCGTAGGCGGCGACCGCGACGGCCTCTGGCATCCGTTCGGCCAACGCTCGGCGGACGGTCGGGTGGTGCGAAGCGTGTACGGATCTTCCGGCAGCCGCCGGTCCACGCGGCCGAGGCGCGACGAGTGCGAATGGGTCTCGGCGAGCTGGTCAGCGGACGGCCGACCACGCACCGTCACCCGCTCATGGTGGTCGTGCACACGACCCACCAACTCAGAAAGCCGGGTCTTCACTTCCCCCAACGGCAGCCCCGTCATGGTCGCATGTATGACCAAACAGCCTGACTGTCCACCGATCCGTTGGATGCCACTCCGACGGTTCGCATGGTGACCACCTCCGGCCGCGAACCAGCAGCTCAGAGAGTTATGTGGGGCGGGCGGGACTCGAACCCGCGACCGAGGGATTATGAGTCCCCTGCTCTAACCGGCTGAGCTACCGCCCCGGCACCGGGCCGGATCTTATCCCGCCCAGTCGATCACCGGCCAACGAACCTTCCCGACCTCCTTGCGGTCCGACGGGCCGCAAGGTCGGACGCTGGGTGCGAGCGCCGTGCGGTGCACGTCGGGAGGGATTCGGCGTCGACGGCCTCTCCTCACCGGCGTCGCCCTCGTGTCAGCAGCACGATGGGCAACGCGAGGATAACAGTGAGCAGCCAGCCGATCACGACCGCACCCCACAGTACGGCGACGTCCTCCTCGGCGGTGGGGCTGATCAACATTCCGATGGTGAGCAGCAGGGTGAACCCGCCCACCACCAGCGTGGCGAGGCCGCTGAGCACCATCAGCAGGATCTCCCACCCGGCCCGCTTCGGCCGGGCCAGGTGCTCGCGGGCCGCGCGGAGGGCACGCGGTTGCGGGATGCTCTCCGGGTCGCGGGGCGGCATGGTGATCTGCCGGTCGATGGGCACTCCGCTGTCGATGACGTGCATCGCCGCCGGGTGCGTGTCGAACAGGGTCGGCTCGATGTGCAACACGATCGCGTCGTGGCCGATGAGCTGTCGGGCGCCGTCGGGCCAGGCGAGCAGCGCGGCGCAGTCGGCGTACGTGACGGTGAGGGTGCCGCCGGCACTGAGGTGGCTGACCCCCTCGGTGCCGACGAGCAGTCGACTGTCGTCGTCGCGGGCGTGGTAGGTGGTGCCCGACACGGTCGCCTCCGACGAGGTGGGCGCGGCGGTGAAGCCGGCCCAGTCGGCGCTGGTCCCGTCCGGCACCATCAGCAGCGCCGAGGCGTACGCCTCCTGGGCGACCTCGTGCAGGTCGGCGACGGTGACCGCCTTCAGCTGCGCGAGATGCTCGTCGATGGTGTGGTTCGGCTCGCCGGTGAGCAGGTTGAAGGCGTACGCGGGCAGCCGGGTGGCGTCGGCCTCGGCGGTGGCGTACATGTCCATCCGCTTGGCGACCGCGGCGTCGAGGTCGCTCTGCTCGATCCGGCCCACCCGCAGCTTGGCCAGCACGTCGATGAATCCACCGAGCACGGCGTCCTGCTTCTCGGCCAGCGCGTCGGCAAGGGCACGCAGGTGGGCCTGGCCGTCGCCGCGCGGCTCGTAGCCGCTGCCTATGGTGTAGGAGAGCCCGGCGTCCTGGCGCAGCGCCCGGAACAGCTCGCGCTCCATCACCTCGGCGAAGACGTTCGCGGCGGTCCGACGCCGCACGACCGCGTCGAGCACCACAGCCCGCGAGCCGTGCACGAAGTACGCCGGGGTGGTCGGCAGCGCCGACGAGGCAGCCGGTACCGGCTGGCGGGTGCCGGCGGGCAGGTTCAGCCGCAGCCCTTCGGGCACCCGGTCACCGGCGATCCAGAGCACCGCGTTCTCCCGGGTGAACCAGCGTGCGGCCCACTGGCGCAGTTCCTCGGCGGTGAGCCGGCCCAGTCCCCATTCCGGGTAGCTGCTGAGCCCGTGGTCGCGGGCACCGTGGCGCCACAACGGGATGTCGTCGATGGCCGCGCTTCCCCGGCTGCTCCACTCAGTACGCAGGATGTCCTTCTCCACCTCCAACCGGCCGGTCGGCACGTCGGTGAGGTTGGCGCAGACGGAGGTGAGGAAGGTGGCGATGTCCTGGGCTGAGCCCTGCATGTGGAAGGTGGTGAAGGTCGGTCCGGTGGCACCGTTGAAGTGGTAGTCGGCGGTGCCCAACGGGGCGAGGACGAGGTGTTCGACCAGGTGGGTGATGCCGTGACGGGCCAGCGTCTCGTCGGCGGTGCCGACCCGGAAGGTCAGCCCGGCGCGCATCGGCCCGCCGGTCGGGGCGAGCAGGGTCGGCACCCCGTCGGTTTCGAGGTGCTGGATCACGGCTGGCCGCCCTTCGCGTACGCCTTCTCGCGGAACCGCTGGAACTGCGCCACCGCGTCGCCGAAGTAGCCGAACATCGACTCGTCACCGAGGTCGCCGAGGGCGGCGAACTGCTGTGCCGCCAGCGTCCACTCCTGCATGAGGCAGAAGGCGAGGGCGAAGGTGCTGCGTACCCCGACCCAGCCCCAGCCGTGGCGGAACTCGCGGTGCCAGATGGAGCGCTGTGCCGCATCGTGGATCGTGGCGCGCATCTGCTGACCGCGCAGGAATGCCCGCGCAGCGGACAGGGTGCCGTGGTCGAAGGCCTGTTCCAGGTGCACCTCGACGACGAGGACGGCATTTGGTGCGCCGGCCGGTGCGGCGTCGGCGCATTCCCGGGCGAAGGTGTGCGCCTTCTCCCAGCTTCCACTCCACTTCGGACAGAGCTGCTGCAACAGGGAACTCTGTGCCGGCAGGTGGTGCGGGTGCCCGGCGGCGAGGCGGTCGTACCGGCGGCGGGCCTCGGCCTGGCCGAGTTGCAGGCCACGAGCGCTGGTGACCCGCTGGGTCCAGGCTGCCGCGTCCTCCGGGTGGCGGGCGGTTGTCTCGATGAGGACCTGCTCGGCCCGGCGCAGATGATCGAAGAACTGGACGAACTGTTCCCGGCTGACATCCTGCGCCCGTTTGGCCGTCCGGATCCGCCACCCGGCGTGGATCAGGTGCGCCCCCAGCATGGCAGCGGCCACCGGGTCGTCCGGTTGTTCGGCGAGCGCCTTCCGGAGGAACGTCTCGACGTCCGCCGTGCCGCCGACCTCGCCGACGAGGACCGTCCTACCGTGGGCGTCCTGGGCGTCGACGAGGGTGCGCAGCGCCGGCCAGTCACCGGCGGCCAGCGCGTCACGGGCGGCGGCCACCTGGGGGTACGCCGCCGCGGTGTCGAGCACCGGCGGCGCGAGGGGTCGGGGCATGGCGAGGATCATAAGTGATCATCTTTGGGCCTGGTGGCCCCGAATTCTCAGTGCTGACGCAGGTGCCGCAGGGTGGCCCCGGCGGTGCGCCATCCGCTGGCGAGTGCCCCTTGGATCGATGGGCTGTCGCGGTGGTCACCGGCGACGAACAGCCCGTTTCCCAGCGCCACCGGCTTTCGTAGCCGGCCCTGTGGCGGCGGCGCGGCGGGCAGCGCGGCAGGGATCGTGACCGTGGTCAGGTGCGTCCAGTCGGCGATGGGCCGCCCGTACAGCCGGGTCAGTTCCAGCCGCACGGCCGACTCGGACGGTACCGACGGCCCGACCACGGAGGTGGCGATCAGGTGTCGGTCGGGCGGCGCGTAGCCGGGCACGGCCCGGCTGACCACGACCGTGTTGGCGATCATCTCGCGGCGGTCGCCGTCGAGGAGCAGGATCGCTTCGTCCAACGGCGGCTCGGTGGTGGCGTGGTAGTAGGTGGTGTAGCTGTGCATGCGTACCGGCGGCAGGTCCAGCAGCCGGGTGGCGGCGGGCGGGTCGACGGCGACGACGACGGCCCGGCAGCGCAGCTCACCGACGGTGGTCCGGACCCGGCCCGGGGCCACCTCGGAGACTGTGGTGTTCAGGTCGAGCAGCCCGGCGGGCAGCGGCGAGGCCGCCGCCCACGACCACGACGTCGATGTCAGCGGCCATCGGGCAGGCCCCACCCTGGTCGTGCGGGCCGGCGGCGGGCGTGCCGCGTGACCACGGCGGAGCGAACGGCCGCCGGGGACGCCTCGGACCGCCGCAGCTCGGCCGGGCCGATCTTCCAGATTCCGGACATCCCACCCACCGGCTGTCGGCGCAGGATCGACGGGCACCAGCGTAGACCGGTTGGCCGGGCACCGCCGCCGAAGCGCGGCGTCGCGACGGTCGACGCCGTCCGGTGAGGGAACGAGTGACGCCCACCGGATCCGGCCGGTGGGCGTCGTGGTGAGGAAGGAAGCTCCCCCGTTTGGACTCGAACCAAAAACCTGCCGGTTAACAGCCGGCTGCTCTGCCAATTGAGCTACGGGGGACCGCAACAACGCCCGGAACGGATCGCTCCGCACCGCGCGCCGGGCACAAGAGTACAGGACGGCGGGGGGTGTTGGTCCAGGGGGTTCATCGGCCACCACCGAGCGATCCGGGGGCCGTTTACCAGACAAATCGTCATCCCGGCACAAGGAGGTATGAGCGGAGAGCAGGATGGGTAGTTAGCTGCCGACGACAGGACTCAGGCGCGAATCGGTCGGTCCCGCCACCCGGGCTTCCGGGAGCGGGACGACGGCGCGTCAGGTACGAAAGGAGCCGCCATGCGCGGAAAGATCATGTTCCTTGGCGGGCTGGCTGCAGGGTTCGTCCTGGGCGCCCGTGCCGGCCGGGAGAAGTACGAGGAGTTGGTGGTCCGGGGCCGCAAGGTGCTCGACCACCCGACCGTCCAGGAGGCGGCCGGGGTCGCGCAGGCCCAGGCGAACCGTCTCTACCACGAGGGCAAGGACAAGCTCGGCAACTCCAAGCTGGGCGAGAAGCTGAACGCCAACGGCAAGGCGGGGCTCACCCCCGCCGACGACACGTTTGCCGGCACGCCGGCCACGGCCGGCAGCAAGTCGGGTTCCGGCTCGTCGAGCTCCGGTTCGACGTCCGCCACCCCCCGCAGCAAGCCGTCCGGCTCCGGAGCCAACGGCAGCACCCTCTGAGCACCCCCGGACGGGGGGGGCGGCCCCCCCCCCGCGGGGGGGGCGCCCCCCCCCCCCCCCCCCCCCCCCCCCCCCCCCCCCCGGGGGGGGGGGCCCCCCGGGCCCCGCCCCCCCCCCGGCGCCCCG
>NZ_JBIAYZ010000013.1:0-163028 GCF_042898635.1 Micromonospora sp. NPDC000442
TCTGAAGTCATGTCCACAGCAGACAGACGATCACGCGGTGGCCGCACCTCGTCTACCCGGCCCCACCAGCGACATCTCAAACGGCGGCTGCCGTACTAGCCGCGTCACCTGACCCGAATCGGATCGATCCGAGTAGTGTGGCTCCAGGTCACCGCCGGATCGATTCCTAGCGCCACTCCCACACCATGCCTAATGATCAGTGCGCCAGCCCGCCCACGGACCTGGGGCTGGCGCGTCCGGGCAGCCAAGGCGGCAATCTCTTCGCCGGAGACCAGCCTACTTACGTCGATCGCCCGCACGGCTTGTGCCACGGTGGTCGGCAGCCGGTGCCGGGCCTCCTGCGCACCCTGTGCGTTCTCCGGCGAGTCGTCGCGACATTGCGCCAGATCGGCCCGCACCTGCGGGTCGCGCAGTAGCGGTACGAGATTCACCGGACACGACGTCAATCGATGAACATAGGTCAGGTTCACCATGTTGCGGTCACCGACGGTGATGCCGGTGCAGTTCCAGATATTGGCCCAGAAGCCGTGGTGCAGCGAGGTCTCGGCCACTCCGCCTGCCGCCGGGCCGTGGTCGGACGTGTGAGTCGGGTTGAAACGCCAGGCCGACCAGTTGAAGACCGGCTCTCCGTCGTCCATCTCAATCAGTTCGGCCAGCTCGATGACGGGGCTCTTCACCACACACAGGTGTTCGACATTTAGTCTATTCTGGACGCCCCACATCACGCCCACCGAGTCGCGAACCTCCACCTCCATGACCGGTCCAGCCGGCATCCGTCCGTCGATGTGGCCGCGTGCATCCGGCGCGACCACCGCTTCTGGCAGCAGGCGTCCCGCCTCGGTAGCGAGCGCGTCGAGAGTCGCCGTCCATCCGTCGAAGCCGTCCCTGCCATCTGGCGCTGATCTGAGCTTGAGGACCTCGGCCAGCAGATGACTGACCGTGTGTAGACACGAGTCCGGGTCGGCCAGCCGCAATGCGTCCAGTTCCTCGCCAAGCTCGGGGTTGACGCGAACCACGGGCAGGTTACGTACGCGGTGGACCAGATGCTCGACTCGCGACATCCGCTGTTCCAGGAGCCGATGCCACTGCGTGGTGAGGTCCAGTTCGGCGACGACATCCGCGAGGGTCTCCTGTAACGCCGTGTCCACCAGGGCTGGATATGGTTGCTCACCGCGAGGATATTGGCTCTGGATGAAGCCCTCCCGCCGATGCGTCGGCACGGCTTCTCGGGGCCTATCCGTGTCCGGCGGGTGGCTGAGGTCCAGTTTCTCACCGTCGGCCGACGCGGACTCCTTCTCTGAGATCTGCTCAACTCGGTGGTGTGCCCGCCGTGGGTCGTCTGATCGGCCGTCGCGGTGGGCCTGGGCCGGCTTGGTCGCCACGCTGGGGATATCGTCGCCAGCTGCGAACTCCGCGGGGTGAGTACCGGGCAAGTCCTTGTTCTGGTCCGACCGCCTGCCGTCGACGGTCGGCGCGTCGCGCTCGTCGGTCCGGTTCGCAACCTCGCGATCGCCAGGCTCGTCCGCTGCTCCCAGGTTCTCGTCTGGCAGGTGGTCCGGTGCACCGTCGGCGGCCACGCGATGGTGCGACGGGCGACGCCAGTCAGGTGCCGTAATGCCACCGAGCCCCGACTCCGGGGGGTCATTCGGTGAACCGTCGGAGGTCAGGTGGCGGTGCAGCGGGTCGGAGAAAACGGTAGGCGCGACATTTTCTGGGTGTTTGGGCGTTTCCGGATCCTTGGGCTTTTCCGGAGCACTCGAGAATTCCATCGCCACCACACCCTCACCCATCGATGTGCTTGCGTACCTCGACACTAGCTTGCGGCTGCACTGCAGTGCCGCCGTAGATCGGATAGCACGTCGGCCTCTCAGGGGTGTCAGCAGCAGGTGTTGAGGTACGACTGCAGATCCACCAGGGCGGCGAGGGCGCCGTCGCGGTCGGCCCGGTAGTACACCGTCTTGCCGTCGCGTCGGGAGGTAACCACTCCGCCACGCCGCAGCAGGGTCAACTGCTGCGACGCGGTGGCCTGACTGATGCCGACCCGCTCGGCCACCTCGCCGACGGAGATCTCGGCACCGCGGGCAAACAGCAACATGATCCGCTGCCGGGTGGGGCTGCCGAGGGCTTTGAGAAACTCCTGCGTCTGCGGCGCAAGTCCCAGGACAGCGCTCGGCAGCCCGGTCGGCTGGTCGTCGGCGGTCTGACTCATGGGCACACCCTTACCTTCCAAACATCATATTGTCATTAAACAAAATGACGTTATGATCGAGACGTGGCTACTCAAGTTGATCCCGTGATCATCATCGGCGGCGGCCAGTCCGGCCTCGCCGCCGCCCACGCCGCCGTCGCCGTCGGCCTGCGTCCGGTCGTCCTGCACGCCGGCGCCGAGCCGGTCGGCTCCTGGCCGGGCTACTACGACAGCCTGACCCTGTTCTCGCCCGCCCGCTACAGCGCCCTGCCCGGATTGGCCTTCGACGGGGATCCCGACCACTACCCCCACCGCGACCAGGTCGTCGCCTACCTGCGCCGCTACGCGGCAACTCTGGACGCCGAGATCCGCACCGACGTCCGCGTCGCCGAGGTACACCCGCGCGCTGGCGGCGGGTATCTGATCCGTACCGATGTCGGTGACGAGATCGCCGCGGCCGGTGTCGTCGCCGCCAGCGGCTCCTTCGGCAACCCGTACCTACCCGACCTGCCTGGCCGCAGCGACTTCACCGGAGCCCTGCTGCATGTCGCCGACTACCGCCGGCCGGAGCCGTACGCGGGCAAGCGGGTCGTCGTCGTCGGAGCAGGCAACTCCGCAGTGCAGATCGCCTACGAACTTGCGGCGCATGCGCACGTCACCCTCGCCACTCGGGAACCCGTCCGGTTCCTGCCGCAGCGCATCGGCGGTCGGGACCTGCACCACTGGCTGCGCGTCACCGGCGCGGACCGACTACCCCACCGGGTCCTCACCCGTCTGATCCGGCACGCTGCCGTGCTCGACACCGGCGTCTACCGCAGGGCCATCACGTCCGGGCAGCTCGCACGCCGGGGCATGTTCACCGCATTCACCCCCGATGGCGTCGTCTGGAGCGACGGCACGGCCGATGCGGTGGACACGGTCATCTTCGCCACCGGCTACCGCCCCGACGTGGGCTACCTGGAGCCTTTCGGCACCGTCGCGCACGGCAGGCCCCGACAGGTGGGCGGGCTCTCCACCACTCATCGAGGGTTGGCCTATGTGGGGTTGGAGTTCCAGCGATCCTTCGCCTCGAACACGCTGCGCGGCGTCAGCCGCGACGCCAGCCACGTGATGCGTGCCCTGGCCGGGCACATATCCGGGCGACGCAGGCTGCCACGCTCGGCCGGCGTCCCGAGGTCCGCGCCGACCGGCCGGGTTGGCGCACCACGCTGACCTCTCGGAAGTGGGCGTCCCCCAGGGCGCCTGGCGTTACGACCCGGTCGGGTCGACAGTGAGCAGGGCCGCCAGCTGGCGCAGAATCTCCGGACGCGCCCGGTAGTAGACCCAGGTGCCGCGCCGCTCGGCCGTCACCAGGCCCGCCTCACGCAGCGCCTTCAAGTGGTGCGAGATCGTGGGCCCGGTCAGGTCGAACGCCGGCGTCAGGTCACACACGCACGCCTCACCACCCTCGGCGGAAGCGATCATCGACATCAGCTGAAGCCGCACCGGATCGCCCAGGGCCTTGAACGCGGGCGCGAGGACCGCGGCGGTCTCGGCCGGCACCCGGCCGTGCGCCAGCGGCGGGCAGCAGGGCGCTTCGGCGTTGAGGTCGATCACGGCGAGCGGCGCAGCTTGTTTCGACATGCCTCTAGGTTGACATCTCTCTAATCACCGTGCAAGTCTCTGTTTAGACAGGCGTCAAGACAAACGTCACCAGGAAGGGGTCGTCATGCCCGGAAGGCTCGGCGGCCATCGGGCAGCCCCGACGGAAGTGCCGTTCGCGACTCATGGGCCGAGATGCCCACCGCAGCCCAAGCCCAGCGCGCGCAGCGCCGCCACGAACATGCCAGCGCCACCGTCTACCCCCTGATCAGCTCTCGATATTCCGGAAGGGACACCCCTGATGAGCGCAAACACCCAGACCGCCGGCGACCCGGCCGCCGCCCACGCGGTCACTGGTTCCGGCTCCTGCTGCGCAAGCCCCGCCCAAGCGGTCGGGTCGACCCTCCCGCCCGCCGGCGAGACGGCGGCTGCCGACCCCTGCTGCGGCACGGCGGAGGCCGCCGACGCCGCCGGCTCCTGCTGCGACGCAGAGGCCAAGGCCGATGCCATCAACGCAGGACGGGGGTGCTGTGGATGACCCTCGGCCGTACCGGCAAATCTGCGCTGCCAGCTCTGCCGCCCGCGGATGGAGTCTGCTGATGGCCGAACTCCTCGTCCGCCCGATGACGGCCGATGGCGAGAGTGAACCTCCTCAGCCGTCGCAGCCCTGCCATCAGCCGACATCCACCGTCGGCGCGGTGACCCGGTGGTCCGCGACACCCGCAGGTTCGATAATTCTCTACTTAAGGAGTTTCTGATGAGCGACCTGGACCAGCTGCCCGTCGCCGTCATCGGTGCCGGGCCGGTCGGCCTCGCCGCCGCCGCCCACCTGCACGAGCGCGCGCTGCCGTACACCGTCCTCGAGGCGGGCGACGGTGCCGGCGCCGCCGTTCGGCAGTGGGCTCACGTCCGCGTCTTCTCACCCTGGCGGTACAACATCGATCCGGCCGCCCGCCGCCTCCTCGACGAGGCCGGCTGGGTGGCACCCGACCTCGAAGCCCTACCCACCGGCGCGGACCTCGTCGAGAATTACCTTCAGCCCCTCGCGAACCTGCCGCAGCTCAAGCCACACCTGCGCTACGGCGCGCGGGTCGAGGCGATCAGCCGGCTCGGCTACGACCGACTGCGTACCACCGGTCGGGAGAATGCTCCCTTCCTGCTCCGCCTCACCGACGGACAGGAGATCCTCGCCCGGGCCGTGATCGACGCCTCCGGCACCTGGGACACCCCGAACGTGCTCGGCGCCTCCGGCCTTCCCGCCCAGGGTCAAACCGACGCCGCCGCTCACCTGGAACACGCGCTGCCGGACGTCCTCGGCACCGACCGGGCCCGCTTCGCCGGCCGACACACCCTGGTCGTCGGCGCCGGACACTCGGCCGCCAACACCCTGCTCTCGCTCGCCGAACTCGCCTCCGCCGTACCCGGCACCGAGGTGACCTGGGCCATCCGATCGCTGTCACCGACGCGCACCTACGGCGGCGGCGACGCCGACGCACTACCCGCTCGCGGCGCGCTCGGCGCCCGCCTGCGCGCCCACGTCGACGCCGGCCATATCCGCCTGCTGACCGGCTTCTCCGTCCACGCGATCACCCCCACCGACGGTCGGGTCGCGGTGACCGTTCGACGCGGCGACGCCCAGGAACAGGTCACGGTGGACCGGATCGTCGCCGCCACCGGCTTCCGGCCTGACCACGCCATCGCCGCCGAGCTGCGCCTGGACCTCGACCCGATCATGGGTGCCACCCGCGCCCTCGCACCGCTCATCGACCCCAACGAACACTCCTGCGGTACGGTCCCCCCGCACGGCGTCGACGAACTCGCCCACCCGGAACCCGGCTACTATGCCGTCGGCATGAAAAGCTACGGCCGCGCACCCACCTTCCTCATGGCCACCGGCTACGAACAGACCCGATCCGTGGTCGCCGCCCTCGCCGGCGACTGGCAGGCCGCCCGCGACGTACGGCTCGAACTGCCCGAGACCGGCGTCTGCAGCAGCAACCCCGTCGACTCTGTCAGCGGCGGCCTACTCACCACACCGCTGAATCTGGTCGACACCGACGAGCCGGCAAGCGGCCAGACCGGCGGCTGCTGCGGCAGCTGATGACCACCACGATGGCGCCCGCCGACCCGACGGTGGGCGGGCGCCACGGGTGGCGCATTGTCGCCGCCCTCGCCATCACCTCGACCGTCGGCTACGGCACCCTCTACTACGCCTATGCGGTCCTGCTCGCCCCCATGGCGGCAAGCCTCGAGACCTCGACCACCGCCGTCACCGGCGCACTGACCGCCAGCGTCCTCGCCGGCGCTCTCATGGCCGTCCCCGTCGGCAGATGGCTCGACCGGCACGGCGGACGCGCCCTCATGACCGCAGGCTCGATCACCGCCACCGCCCTGCTGGTCGCCTGGTCGCAGGTCCAGACCATCGGGCAGCTCTACGCCGTCATGATCGGCATAGGGATCACCGGCGCGATGGTCCTCTACGAACCCGCCTTCGCCGTCATCGTCTCCTGGTTCACCCCCGACCGACGCCCCACCGCCCTGCTCGCCGTCACCATCGTCGCCGGGTTCGCCAGCACCATCTTCATGCCCCTCACCGGTTACCTGACCACCCACCTCGGCTGGCGCGGCGCACTGCTCACGCTCGCCGCCGTTCACGGCGTCGTGACCGCTCCCCTGCACGCCCTCTCCATCCGCAAACCGCCACTCGCCAGGACAATCAGCCCTTCGACGCGGCCGGACCACGCGCTACGGCGCGTCGTGGCGCGCGCAGCGATGCGGGACCCTCGGCTCTGGGTCCTCACCGCCGCCCTGATCGCTCATGGCGCGGCGACCAGCACCATCGGCGTTCATCTGATCGGCTACCTCACCAGCCGAGGCCACCCCGCCACCTTCGCCGCCACCACCGCCGGCCTGCTCGGCGTCCTGTCCGTCACCGGCAGACTCGCCCTCACCGCCGCCCGACGCCGAATACCGGTCACCACCACCGTCGCCGCGGTCTTCGTCATCCAGGCGGTCGCCGTTTTCGCCATGCCCCTCGCCGCCGGAACCCGCGTCGGAGCCGTCGTCACCGTCACCGGATTCGGGCTCGGCTTCGGCATCGCCAGCCTCGCCACCCCAGCCCTGCTCACCGACCGCTACGGCACCGCCGCCTACGCCACCATCGCCGGCCGACTCGCCGCCCCCGTGACCGTCGCCAAGGCCACCGCTCCTCTCGGCGCCGCCGCCGTTCTGCACCTCGACGGCGGATACACCCTCCTGCTCGGCGCCGTGGCCACCTGCTGCGTCCTCGCCGCCACCGGCATGCTGAACCGCCCAGGCACCCGGAGCAGCAGCCCTCACGCGGATACGTCGCCAGAGGTATCCGGATCGCGGCGATGAGCACGGCGGTGGCGGGTGCACTGACCGCGTTGTGCACCATGCGCGTGAGGCCGACGCTGGTGACGGCCATTTGCGGTGAAGATGGGGTTGCGGACGGCGGCGAACGGGCCGCCCCGCATGACCCTTGCATTCGGTACCCAGGTACAGGCTTACCGTCGAGTGGACGGCGCGGACAGACCCACGCCCGACCAGCCCGAAGGAGCCTGCGATGTCGTTCATCGTCCCCGACGCCTGCACCCTGCCAACCGTGGAACAGCCGCTGCGGCTGGCGGAGTTCGACAACCTCTTCGCCACCGCCGTGCGTCAGGTCGAGACGCTCAACCCGAGCCACGCCCGGATGCAGCTGACCGGCCCGACCGGCTTGGAGGCGACCGTGCGTGACCTGACCGCCCGGGAGACCCAGTGCTGCTCGTTCTTCGCCTTCACCCTGACCCCGGGGCCGACCGACGACGGTGAGGCGCTGACCCTCGACGTCGCCGTGCCCGTCCAGTACGCCGACGTCCTCGACTCGCTCGTGCGATCGGCCAGCGCGTCGGCCGGTGTGACGGTCGGAACGACCTCGTGACGGCGGGCCTGCTGAACCTGCCCGACCTGGCCGACCGGGCTGACGTGCCCGCCGAGCGGCCGCGGCACTACGCCGAGGCCGGTCTGCTGCCCCCGGCGCGACGCGACGGTGACCGCCTCGGCTACCCGCCGGCGACGGCGCACACGGTGCGGCTGTTGGCCGGTGCCGAGACTCTCGGCATCTGCGGCGACGACCTGGCCCGTCTCGCCGAAGCGTGGCACGCCGGAGACTGCGCCGCGGCCCACCACCGGCTCAGCGCTGCGGTCGATACCCGGCTCGACACGGTGCAGAGCGAGCTGACCGGCCGCCTGGAACGCGCCACCGCGCACGGGCCAGGCAGCGCCGGCTGGGCCGAGCAGACCCGGGCGAGCGTCACGCTCAGCGAGCGACGTCGGCCCCGGTGCCGGCCACGCCCCGGGTCAAGTCTCAACCGACGAATGACGATCTCATCCCTGCAAGACGCGCGGCGGCTTAAACCGGCGAACCTCCTGCGGCCAGCCGCAGGCCTCCGCCGCGATTCTGCCGGCCCACATCCGCGCAGTCGCCTCATCCGGCACGTCCACGATGGTCAGGCCACCCAGGAACTCCTTGCTCTCGACATAGGGCCCGTCGGTGAAGACCATCGCACCGCTCGTGGCGTCTGCGGTGAAGACCGGGCCGTCCTCCTCCAGGCCCCCCGCGAAAACGAACGCCCCGACGGCCTTGATCTCATCAACAGCCGCCCTGGCGAGTGGACCGCGCTCACGGAACCACTCCTCGGTGTGGTCACCCACCCACTGCTGATTGAAGTAGACGAGGTATTCAGCCATGTCCGCTCCCTCTGATCGTCCCCGGACCCGACGTCCGTCTCTGCGTACGCTACGAACGAGAACCGCCGGATCCGACACTCTCCAGCTTGATTCCTGCCAACCGGTCAACCGTTGCCCTCAGATCGGCCGGACCAGAACTGCAGGACGGCACGCACCGTGACGCCGGCATAGCGGATGCCGGCCATGGAAATTCGCGGCAACGCACTCTTCTCGGCCATGAGCGTGCGCGGTCGAACGCCGCCATGAGCTGGCGGCAACACGAAAAGACGTTTGCGGGTAGGCGGCCGGCCGACTCGCTGCGTCGCCGGCCGGCGACGCAGGGACGTGTCCCGACCGGTCCTCACGGTCGGCCGCGCTGTGTCGCGTGCCGCACGTCACCGCATGCGGGGGCCTCGGTCAAGCAACCGGCTCGCCGTCACGCGGGTCGGCTCCGGCTGCCCCCGCCCTGCCCCCGCCACGATGCCGATCCACCTCAGCACCGACCGCGACACACCCCCGCAGCAACCCCCACCACTAAGATCCACTTGACCAACCACGGTGGACAGTCGTCCGCGCCGGTCGACCGCCCCCTCAGCCATGATCAAGACTGGGTGGTACGCAAACGCATTGGCCCAACACTCACGCGCACGAACCCCCCTCAGACGGCACCCAGACATCGGAGCACCAAGCTCCCACATGGCGGAAGATCACGCCACAAGTTGGGAAACGGTCAAGGCCCGCAACCGGCCTTTTCGCTGGCCACGGCCTTGATCGGGTGGCGCGCCCAAAGGGACTCGAACCGCTAACCTCCTGATCCGTAGTGCAAAGCCATCAGCGCATATCCTCTACGACCAACACTCGACCCAACTCGTACGACCGCAAGCCCGACAGTCCGCCCCGATCCGGCTGCGTTCACACAGGTCTACGCGGTGATGACGCCAGCAATTCTCGCTCTTCGATGACAAGGTGGATGCCGCGTCTCCGGTCTGGTCCGCGCGGGTAGCGGTTCGTCCGCGTCAGTCCCCGACGCCCGAGCAGCCGCCGAGCAACCACGATCGCCACAGCGCGCGATCCGGGCAACCAGATCGGCCGGGCACCTATTGTCGCCTGCGGCAAGCTACGTGTGATCAGAAGCCAGGCGTTGACCGTCACGACAGGCCACAACGCGTGACGACGTCGTCCGAGGCGTTCAGGCCAGGGGAGATCCGGCGACCGGGTCGAGCAGCAGTTCCTCGTCCTTGATGATGTCGCTGGCGTCGAAGCCGTGCATGTCCGCCACCAGTGCGAGCCTCGCCAGCTAAGCGGTGGTGAATTCAGCGGGGTCGGTGCCCTCTCGGAACGAGGATAGGACGATCATGCGGAGCGCGCCGGCCTGGTGATCGGTCCAGAAGCCGTGCACGGTGACGTCGAACATGGGCATGTGGCGAGATGCCGCGGCCAGTGCACAGTGGCGTACTGCTGGAGCGCTTCTGTCGTGCGCAGGGTGCAGATCCTGATCCGATACATGATCGGGTTTTGTTGGGGGTGTGGGGTCAGTTGGGGATACACATGCCAGGGTCAAGCCAGCCACACCCTGCAGCACTGCCCAGAACGATGATGCTGTCGCAGTTCCTCTCCGCGGCATCAGCCGAACCGCCTTTATGCCGGGCTATTGCGGAGATTGTCGTATACTCGGCGCCGCCCGGCAGAGCTACGCCCCTGTGGCGGTTGCCTTGGCGGCCTCGATTGCCGAGTTGAAGTCGGGGTTGGCCCCGATTTGAGCGAGCAGCACGTTCGCTGCGTTGTAACAGTCGAACCTTTCGATTTTTCCGTCCCGAAGATGCCAGAGATCCGCCGTCGGCACGTCGATCCGGTTGCCGGTCGGCGGGATTTCGCCGACCGGGGTAGGGAACCCGCCGAGATGCGTTCCCTGAATTCGGAGTTTGACGGCAACGACATCGCCGAGTGCATGCACTTCGAGTAGCTCGCGGTGAACGTCGGGAAAGACGCAGGCGAAGCCCGCCAGAGCCTGGGGAATCTGGTCCCCGCGGAAGGTTAGCGAGTTCGGCACGTCGTTGAACGCTCCATCTTCGGTGAATAAGGCGCGAAAACCGTGTCCATCGAGGACGTTTCCTTCCGACAGCCGGTATGCCTCGCGAACAACCTCTTCGTTACTTTTCACTTGTCTTCTTCCTTGATGTTTGGTGTTGATGGGAGATGGGTTGCTGCCGTCCGACAGGAGCCAGGTGACGACGTCGCCTTCCAGGTCGACGGCGTCTCCGTCGTGGTGCACTGATGCGCGCCCGGTCAAGCTAGCAGGTTTTTGACCGCATGGTCAATAACGTAAGCTTGCTCACATGCCCCGTCCCCGCAAGTTTGTCGAGAGCGATGTCGTCAGCAGCGCTGGTGAGGTGTTCGCCGTGCACGGTCTTGCCGCTGCGACACTGGACGACCTTGTGCGGGCGACCGGCCTAGGGAAGCAGAGCTTGTACAACGCGTTCGGCGGGAAGCGGGAATTGTTCTTCCGGGCGCTCTCTGAGGATCGGGACGAGGCGACGCGCGCCGTCTCGGAAGCGCTCGGGCACGATGACGCTTCGCCACTGGAACGCATTCGTGGTCACCTGCTCATGATGGCGATCGAGTTCAGCAGCAGCGATCGGCGGGTCTCGCTCACCACGCGGGCGCTGGTCGAATCGACCGGCGCGGAGGATCCGCTTTCGACGGCCGCGAAGGCCGGTATCGAACAGCTCGCCGGCGTCTATGCTGAATGTCTGGAACATGCGCGGGAGAGCGGGGATATACCTGCGGACGCGAACGTGCAATCGCTGGCCGTTTACTTCGTCGCCGTCACTCGAGGGATGGAGTTGCTCGGCCGCGCCGGTGTTGGCCGTGCCGTTCTCACCGCAGTCGCACTCGACGCGCTTCGCGTGCTCCACGGCCAGCGGATGGACGATGCCGGTAATCGCCCGTCGGTGCGGGAATGATTGCCTGCGTCTGGCCACTGCCAGGGCGAACTCGGGACGATAGCCTGACCGAGATCGAGGAGAGCCGTCACCATCCGGCGGCGGCTTCCCGACGCGAACCCCGCTGCCTACCTGCCAACCTCGCCAGGTCGCTGAGCAACCTACAGGACAGGTCAGCAACGAACTCCCCTACGGGGCATCGTTCTTGGCCAACTGCTGTCCTACCGGAGCTTCCCTCCTATCTGGAGCAATGACACGCCGCTGTGTACCTGCTCAGGGCCTCTTCATCACGATGAATATGCCTCATCGGTGCCATACCGGGCAACCATGGTTCGGACGGCTTCGTCCACAACCGCGGTCGCGCGGGCAGGCGTCACCGTCCAGTCCGGGAGCAGAAGGCTCGGCCAGAGCAGGTAGTTGGAGATCATCCCGAGGAACTGCGTAGCGGCCATCTCCGGGTCAGCGATGTCCGCGACTCCCGCGTCGCGCTCGGTCATGAGGTAGATCCGGACGGCCTCGAAGTACGGCAGTTTGCCCTGTGAGAAATGCGCCTTGGCCAGTTCGGGAAAGCGCGGCAGTTCGGCGATGACGATGCGAAACAGGTTGGTCATCGCCGGCTGACTCATCAGCGTCGCGTAGCGCCGTCCCAGCACCGTCAGGCCGGCCGACAGGTCACCGGCGAGCGGCACGTCGGCGACGTCGTTCTCGGCCCACGAGTCGATGACGATGGCATCGAACAATGCCGCCTTAGTGGGGAACTGCTTGAACAGGGTCGCTTTCGACACCCCGGCGCTCTCGGCAACACGCGCCAGTGATGCCCGGTCGTAGCCCAACTCGAGGAAAAGCTCAGTAGCGGCCTGCACGATGAGCGCACGCTTCTCCTGCGCCACGCGCTGGTGGTAGGCCGACGGCGCTGGGGTCATGCGCCCATCATAGCGAGGCGAGTGGGTTGACTCACCACTCCGGGCGGCGTACTTTCAGAGTGGTGAGTCGCTCAACTCACCACCCGGTCCTACGGGTTGTCGTCTCTCGCTCGTACTCGGAGGACCAGATGCCCCGCTTCGCCAATCAGACCGTACTCGTGACCGGCGGCACCGGTGGGCAGGGCGCCAGCCACGTTCGTGCCTTGCGCGCCGAAGGCGCCAACGTCGTCATCGGCGACATCGATGCTGAGCGCGGCGCCGGCCTCGCCGCCGAACTGGGACGCGGGGCGCGCTTCGTCCACCTCGACGTCTCCCAGGAGGATTCGTGGGCCGCCGCCATTGCGGAGACCGAGAAGGCCTTCGGCGCGCTCACGGTCCTGGTCAACAATGCCGGAGTGCAGAACCCGCCGGCCCTCATCGAGTCAACGGACCGGGCTACGTGGGCCCGCATCCTCGACATCAACCTCACCGGCACCTTCCTCGGCATCAAGACGGCCACCCCGGCGCTACGGCGCGCGGGAGGCGGAGCAATCGTCAACATCGCCTCCACCATGGGCGTCGGCGGTACTGCCTTCTACGCGCCCTATGTCGCCAGCAAGTGGGCGGTCCGAGGGCTCACTCGGACCGCTGCCCTTGAGTTGGGCCGCGACAACGTCCGCGTCAATGCCATCCACCCCGGCGTTGTCGCCACCCCGTTCATCACCGAGCCGGCGGCCGGCAGTGACACCCCAATCGCCGACTTCTACTCGCCCGAGCCGTTCGCCGTCCCGCGGCTCGGGCAGCCCGCCGACATCACTGCGCTGCTGTTGTTCCTCATCTCGCCCCACGCGGCCTTCATCACCGGCGCCGAGTATGTCATCGACGGCGGACTACTCCTCGGCCCCGCACTGCAGAGGGAAACCGCATGAACCCCGCAGACGAGAATGGTGGACGCCGCACGCTTGACCCGCTGGCGCACCTGCCGCACGAGATCAGGCGCGCCATCGAGATCACACCCGCGGCCGGGACCCGCGAACGAATCGTGGACATCACCACCACCGGGCGCCGTACCGGACGACCGCGTCGCATTGAGATCTTTTTCTATCGCGCCAACGGCGCAACCTACCTTTGCAGCGGAGCGAGCGCAGGCCCGACCGGCTGGTACGCGAATCTATCTGCGAACCCCGCTTTCACCTTCCACCTCAAGAACGGCGTCAGAGCGGACCTGCCGGCGCACGCCACCACCGTCACCGATCCCACGGAACGGGCCGCGGTCATCGCAGCCATCGTCGATGACCTCAACCAGCCTCACGACCCTGGCACCGTCAGGCCGACGCGATTGCAGGACTGGGCCGCAAGCAGGCTGATGCGAATCCACTTCGACTGAGCCGCCTCGCATCCTGTGACGCGACGACGCGAAGTCGTCGGCCAGAGGCCCGTAACGACCGCGCGGTCCGGGCGTAGGAACTGCGCATCAGCGGTCCCGGCCCGCCAGCTCGAGCACGGGTACCCGGGAGACCCGGAACGCGGGCCACGCTGCAGCGACGACGCCGGCTGCAACCGCAACGACGAGCGTCACTGCGAGGCGGGACCACGGTACGACGACGGATGGGATCTCCGTGCCACCGGTGACGTCGATCAGCGCCCAGCCGAAGCCGACTGCGACGGCGATACCGATCGATGCTGCCACGAGCGACAGGAGTGCCACCTCGAGCCGCACGATTCGACGCAGCTCTCGGCGCGTCGCGCCGACCGCTCGCAGCAGCCCGAGCTCTCCAGAGCGTTCGTTGATCGCGAGCGCCGTGGTGTTGGCGACTCCGAGGAGCGCGATGAAGCTCGCCAGGATGAGCATCCCGTCGATGAAGTTCCCGAACGCGGCGATCTCACTCCCGCTGTTGGCGACGTGTTCCTCTCGGGTCTCGAGAAACGATCCGGGCGTGTCCCGGACCAGTGCCCGCACGTCTTCCTCGGCGTCCGCGGCCGCTCCGTCGGCGAGGTCGACGAACACCTGTGCGTCGAGCAGACGACCAACTAAGGCGTCGAGTGCCGCACGGTCGGCGAAGTACAAAGGGGCTTCGAAACCGCCGGTGCTCCTCGCGACCACGGCAACGATCGGCGCCTCGAGTGTCGAGCGTTCGAACTCGATCGCGAGGGTTCCGCCCAGCAGCGTCGGGTCGTCGCCGACCACGGCCACGCCCCCCTCGCCCAGGTCGGCGAGGTCGCCAGCGATCGGGTCGAGGTCGAACATGGTGGGCAGTGCCGTCGGGTCGATGCCGCCGATCGCCTCGGCTTTCCCTGCCACGATCCCTTCAGCAATCGACAGCGCAGCGACTGCGTCGACGTCGGGCAGCGCCGCGATCCGGCCGGCCAGGGTGGGGTCGATCGTCGGGAAGTCGGCGGTCGCCGACGTGACCACCAGGTCCGCCTGCAGTCCTTCACGAACGTCCGTCCCAACCGCGCTCGTCAGTGAGCTCGCGAAGATCGCGAACATCGTCACCATCGCGGTGCCGAGCATGAGCGCGAGCGCCGTCGACGCCGATCGACGGGGGCTCGCAGCCAGGTTGCCCGCTGCGATCGAGCCGCACACACCGGCGGCGCGACGGGCCACCCGAGCGCTCCCACGCGCTGCGGCGGTCACGATCGCCGGGCCGCACAGCACGAGCGCCGGGACGATGGCAACGACGAGCACGGCCCACGTCGCGCTCGAGCGCACCACAGCCACAGCTCCTCCAGCGACCGCCACCGCGGCGAGCACGAGCCCGCTCGCAGTTCGCGCCGGGCTCACGACCCGGGGTTCCGCGGCGCTCTCGCGCAGCGCCTCGATCGGCGGTGTCGCCGCCGCGCGGCGAGCCGGGATCCATGCCGAGAGGATCGTTGCGCCGACACCGACGGTCGCGGCGACCGCGATCGAGGTCGTGCTCACGATCGACGGCCCGGTGAGCAACGTGATCCCGGCGAGTCCGACGAGCCAGCGCAGCGCGCCCACTCCCGCGACCCCGCACACGAGGCCGACGAGCGTGGCGATCGTCCCGACGAGCGCCGCCTCGATCACCACTCCGCCGAGCAGTTGGCGTCGTTCCGCACCGATCGCACGCAGCAGCCCCGACTCCCGCCGGCGGCGAGCGACGGTGAGCGCGAACGTGTTGAAGATGATCGTCACACCGATCAACACCGCGACCACGGCGAAGGCCAGGAGAAACACGGTCAGGAACTGCAGCGGCGACGTCGCGGCGGCCTGCATCGTCCGGATGTGGTCGGGCCCGTCGATGACCTCGGCATCAGTCAGCGCCGACAATCGGCCGAGCACCTCGGCGCGGTCAGCACCCTCCGCGACGTCGACGAGCACCTCCGTCGGCGCCGCAGTGTCGAGCCAGGCGGACACCGCTTTGTCGGGCAACAGCACCGTTCGCTGCAACGGTGCCGCGTCCGCCGACGCGAACGTCGCGACACCGGTGATGGTCGCGTCGTACATCCCCGTCGTGGTCAGGACCTGTACGACGTCACCCGGAGCCAAGCCTGCGTCACCGGCGAGCGAGCGATCGACCATGATCTCTCCAACCTCGGTCGGTGGTCGCCCGCTCGCGAGCCGGAACGGATTCAGCGCCGGGTCGGCGACCCAGTTGCGACCGACGTCGCTCGCCGTGCCGGTTCCGACTGACGATCCGTCGACGACCAGCTTCGCGAAGCCGACCCATTGCGAGGCGGCCCGGTCGACGCCGTCGACCGTAGCCACGCGCTCGGTGATGTCGGGATCCAGTGATCGCCGAACCGACCTTTCCGGGTCTCCCGGCCCTCCGCCGGGCTCGCCGAGAACGACGCCCTGCACCACGGCGTCCGTCCCGGCCAACGCTTCGGCGATGTCACCGGCCGCTCGGCCACGCATCGAGTCGGACAGCACCAGCGTCGCGACGAGGAACGCCACCGACAGCATGATCGCCGTGCCCGTCAGTACGAACCGACCCCGACTCGCGAGCACGCTTCGAGCCGCACTCCGCATCATCTGGCTCATCGCCCCAGGCCCTTCATCACGTCGATCACCGAATCGGCCGACGGGTGATCCATCACGTCGTGCACTCGGCCGTCGACCACGAACACGACGTGGTCCGCCCACACAGCGGCGTTGGGGTCGTGCGTGACCATCACGATCGACTGGTGATGCAGATCAACTGCTGATCGCAGGAATCCGAGGATCTCCTGCCCGGACCGGGTGTCGAGGTTGCCGGTGGGCTCGTCGGCGAAAACCACCTGCGGCTGGGCGACCAGCGCCCGGGCGACGGCAACTCGCTGTTGCTGGCCACCCGAGAGCTCCGTCGGCCGATGATGCATGCGATCACCGAGGCGCAGCAGCCCCACGACCTGATCGAGCAGTGCGACACTCGGCCGGCGCCCCGACAACGTCAACGGCAGGCAGATGTTCTCCTCGGCCGTGAGCGTCGCCACGAGATTGAACGCCTGGAACACGAAACCGATCCGTTCTCGGCGCAGCCTGGTCAACTCGCGGTCGTCGAGGGCCGACAGATCGGTGCTGCCGACGAATGCGCGGCCCGACGTCAGTTGATCCAGCCCGGCGGCGCAGTGCATCATCGTCGACTTTCCCGAACCCGAGGGGCCCATCACAGCCGTGAACTTCCCCACCGGGAACGCGATGGTGACGTCGTCGAGCGCGACGACGGCCGACCGGCCGGAGCCGTACCGCTTGACGGCGCCGACGAGCATGGCCGCAGCGTCATCAGCGTCGGCTGACAGCGCGCTCCCGGACTGCCGATCGACGACCGTGGAATCTGGACGTGAGGACACGAGACCTCCGATAAATGGTTGATCAGGGTTTTGCAAGGAATTCCAGATACC
The DNA here is from genome assembly GCF_042898635.1 of Micromonospora sp. NPDC000442. Classification (NCBI taxonomy): domain Bacteria; kingdom Bacillati; phylum Actinomycetota; class Actinomycetes; order Micromonosporales; family Micromonosporaceae; genus Micromonospora; species Micromonospora sp. NPDC000442. Next base: position 17,193 of record NZ_JBIAYZ010000013.1, read on the forward strand.
GTGCTCAATGAGACCGGTGGTGCTTCACCGCTTTGTCGTCGTTGCCCAGGCCGGGTTCGGTGTGCACACAGGCACGGCGGCACCCGCAGATGTCTCCTGGAGCAGGTCTGCCTCACCGCTTGATGTCCGGACGCGGCGAGCGATCTGGGTTGGGAGCTGGCGTGCTGTCCCTGTTCACAGTGCCGGTATGCCGGTTCGGCGAGCGGGTTTGGTGGCGCGGGCGTGCACGCCCGTTACCACGACCGCCGCCAGCGCAACCCACGAGCCAATCACCAACTACGGCACCCACCGGCCTACCAACCGACCGGCCGGCGTTCCCCGGACGGCGCTGCGTTGACCGCCATCACTACCTAGCTCCTACACACGGATCACATCGCTTATCTGATGCCGACTTTCCTACCGAGCGAACCTGAGACGACTGTTAAAACGACGCTCAGGCCGGTCGGCCGAACCAGGTGTCAGCACACGCACCAGCGTGAGGGCCGCGAGATCCTGCCCAAGGCAGACAAGGCCCAGGCGACACAGAGCACCAGGTCCTGCTGATGGCGGTGGGAAAGATCGCCCCGGTCCACCCAGACGTGTGGGAGTACGACGTCGGCGCATGCGCACCCTACGTCACTGGTCTTAACAGTCGTCTCAGGTTCGCTCGTTATGAAGGGGCGACGCGGGGTCTCGGCCCCGCCGGCATGGCCGAACGTGCCGCGCTCTACGGCGGCACGTTCAGCGCCGGACCCGCACCGGACGGCGGCTGGAGCGTCCACGCGACCCTGAAAGGCAGCCATTCATGATCACTGTGCTCGTGGTGGAGCCCCAGCCGCTGCAGCGCTTCGGGTTTCGGATGCTGCTGGAGAGCACCCCCGACACCGAGATCGTCGGCGAAGCCGAGAACGGCGCCGAGGCCGTTCGGCGGATCACCGAGCTGCATCCCGACGTGGTCCTGATGAACATCCGCATGCCGGGCGCCGACGGGATCGAGACCACGCGGCGCATCGTCGCCGCCGGCGGACGTTCGCGGATCCTGGTGCTGACGTTCGACGTGGACCGGTACGCGCTCGCCGCGCTGCGAGCCGGGGCGAGCGGTTTCCTACTCAAGGACACCCGCCCGGAGGATCTGCTCGCCGGCATCCGGGCCGTCGCCGCCGGGGACACGGTGATCGCGCCGGCGCTGACTCGGCGGCTGCTCGACGCGTTCGTCGACCGGCTCGACGATGACCTCTGCGGCCTCGTGCGGCAGGATCCCCGGCTTGACTCCCTGACCGACCGCGAGCACGAGATCCTCGTCGCCATCGGCCACGGCCTCACCAACGGCGAGATCGCACAACGGTTCACGCTGTCGGAGTCGACGGTGAAGACCCACGTCGGGCGGGTCCTCGCCAAGATCGGCGCACGGGACCGCATCCACGCCGTCACCCTCGCCTACGACCTGAGACTCACCCGGCCGAATTAGCGCTTCATCTCGCGCGTCCCTGAGGGGCGCGATCGTAGTTCCCAGCCGCACCGCTCCGGGCCGATCCGCTCTGGGCCGATCCGCTCCGGGTAATCGACCGCTCCGCTGTCGGTCCACGTGCAGTCGCCCACGTCACCGCCTGCCCGACCGCCGCGACGCCGCACGGGTGTGAGTTCGGTGCGGACGTGTGTGAGCTCAGAGCTGTCACACACGTTCGACACTTCGTCAGGACTTGCGGGGGGAGACCGTCATGATGCCGATGCACATCTCGTCGCTGGTGCCGTCGCCCCACACCACGTAGCGCGGCGGCAGCTTGCTCAGCTGCGGCACGCGTTTGCGCAGCTCCGCGTCGTGCGTGCACGTCACCCGCAGCGTGTCCCCCGGGCCGATCTCCACCGGCGACGGCAGCTTCATCAGCCGCTGGTTGTCGAAGTCGAACTGTGGCACGTCCAGCACGACCTTGGCCTTCGGCGTGCCCGGGTTGAGTTCGACCTTTATCGCCCGCCCGAGCATGTGCATGTGGCCGAAACCGGCGAACAGCGTCATCGGCGCCTCCACCTTGTGGTCGCAGGTCTGGGTGTCACCGGGCTTCGGCGCGCCGCCCTGGTTGCACTCCTCCACCTGACGGTCCGCCATTTCGCCGACCTCCGACCCGAACCGCTTCGCCACGTCCGCGATCGAGGTCGCCCGGTCACAGAGCGGACCCGACTCGTCGGCGGCGCAGGGCAGGTCGGTCGGCGCATCGAGTGACCACGTCTCGAGTTCCCGGGTCTGCGGCGTGCCGTCCGTCAGCCGCAGCCGCACCGCCGAGCGGTCCGACCCGGCCGGCTTGCCGTCGGTCGCGAGCAGGTTGTAGTGGATCTGCAGGATGAGCAGGCTGCCCGGCTCCAGCTTGTGGCCGGCGTCCTGGTCGAGCAGCGTCTCCGTGGCGCCCGGCGCCCAGGTGTCCACCCACGCCGCGTCATCATCTTCTACCTCGGCGCCGGGCACGCCGGTCCCGCCGAAACACTGCCAGCCGGGGCCGGGGGTCTTCGCGTCCTGCTCGCGCACCACGGCAGCGGCGCCCGGCGGCACCGCGTACACGATGGCGTGGTGTGCGATGGCGACGTTCTCCGGCGTGAACTGGGTCCCGGTCAGGAACGCCGCCTTGGTCAGGCCCGGATCGATCATCTGGCACCGGTACTCGTCCGTGCCGCCCTCCGGCGGCGCGGGCGTGTATGCCTCGGCCATCTTCAGGTCGACGAACCGCTCGCCGGCGCGCAGCGGCTGCGGTGGAGCCGACGACCCGCCCGCGTGCGCACTGTGCGATCCGGTCGCGGCGGGCGCAGAACTGTTGTCGGCGTCCGACCCGCAGGCGACGACAGCGAACGCCGTCGCCAGCGCCATGGTGGCCGCCCCGAACCTCCGCAGTGGACTGTCAAGCTTCGTCATAGCCTGAACGCTAGGCCCGATTCCGTCCTGTTTCGTCGTACTGCGGTCGTCATCCTCGGCAGAGAGGCGGTACCACGGTGCCGCTTCACCTTCGCCGCCCGCACGTCCATTAATCGTCGTCTCAGATTCGCTCGGTACGAAGCCGGCATCGGATAAGCGATGTAGCTCGCACCTGGAGGCCATTGATGGCAGTCGACGCGACGCCGTCCGGGGAAGCGCCGCCCGGTCGGCTGGCCGGCCACTGGGTGCCGCTGCTGGTCGGGCTCGGGTTCGGGCTGCTGGTGCTCCTCGTCCGGTTACACCTGGAGCCGGTGGCGAACGTCGACCGCGGTGTCGCCCGGGAGCTCAACGAGGTCGTGTCGCCCCGGCCGTACCTGGTGAACGCGCTCAACGGGGCAACCCGGCTGGGCGGGCGGCCGGTCATGCTCTGGCTGGTCGGCGTCGCCGCGCTGCTGCTGCTGGTGCGCCGGCGGGTCCGCCTCGCCGTCTACCTGCTGGCCACCACCGCCGGCGCGCTGCTGCTCGACCCGTCGGTGAAGTCGCTGGTCGGCCGGTTGCGCCCGGTGGTCGAGGTGCCGGTGGCGATCGCGCCCGGCAACAGCTTCCCGAGCGGGCACGCGCTCGGGTCGATGGTGGTCTACGGCGCGCTGCTGCTCGTGTTCCTGCCCGCGGTGCGCTACCGGAAGCTGCTCACGACGGCCGTCGCGCTGCTCGTGGTCGCGATCGGGGTGACCCGGATCGCGCTCGGCGTGCACTACCTGACCGACGTGCTGGCCGGCTGGCTGCTCGGCGCGCTGTGGCTGAGCGTCACGGCGTACGCGTTCCGGCTGTGGCGGCGCGAGGCGGGGCACCCGGTGGCGCCGCTCGACGACGGCCTGGAGCCGGAGGCCGCCGAGGCGATCAACCCGGTGCCGGACTCCAGCCGCCCGATCCCGCACCGGTGGGTCAAGGCCACCGAGATCCTGACCGGCTGGGTGTTCACGTTCGGCATCCTGTACGTCGTCGGCTACCTGTTGACGAACCACACCGAGGGCACCTGGCTGGGACGTTTCGACGACAGCGTGGTCCGGTGGCTGCAGACGTTGCGCACGCCCACCCTGGACGACGTGAGCTGGGTGTGGAGCAAGGCCGGCGACACCAGCGCCATCCTGGCCATCTCGCTGGTGTTCTGCACGATCGCGTCGGCCGTGTGGCGGCAGTGGCGACCGGTGGTGTTCCTGGTGCTCACCATGGTCGGCGAGCTCACCCTGTTCCTGTGCACCGCGGCCAGCGTCAAGCGGGACCGCCCGCCGGTGCCGCAGCTCGACAGCCCGATGCTCACGTCGTCGTTCCCGTCGGGGCACATCGCCGCGACGATGTGCATCTGGGTGACGATCGCGGTCCTGATCATGGACCGAGTGAGCAGCCGGTGGCGCTGGTTCGCCGTGGTGCTCGCGGTGGTAATGCCGGCCGGTGTCGCGCTGTCCCGGATGTACCGCGGCATGCACCACCCGACCGATCTGCTCGGCGCCGCGATCCTGACCGCGCTCTGGGTCGGCCTGCTGTGGTGGGTGCTACGGCCGAACGTGCGGGCGGCGCCGGCCGAGGTGCGTACCTGACGCTGCGCTTCGTCACCTGGAACATCAAGACCGGCGGGATCGACCGCGGACGCGTGGACCGCACGGGTCAACACCGTCACCGCGCGCACGGACCAGGTGGACGTCGACACGTTGCTCATCCGGCCGACGGCTGCGTCGCCTGGACTTCGTCTGCCGGGCAGGACCTCGACGCCACCGCCCTGATGCGTGCCCTGGGCACCTGGTTCGGCCGCCCGGCGTGAGCGCCGCATTAACGGTCGCCTCAGATTCGCTCGGTATCAGTAGCCCTCAGACAAGCGACGTAACCCGTACCTAGGGGGCTAGTGATGACAGTCAACGCAGCGCCGCCCGGGCAAGCGCCGGCCGGCCGGTTGGCAGGCCGGTGGGTGCCCTGGTCGGTGATCGGATTCCCTACCACGGAGCTACATCGGTCGGCCCCGCGCAGGGACGACCGGTCGGGAACCCTCGGCCGAAGCTTCTCGGCATGGATCTGACACAGGCCGTGCTCGAGCACCCCTACCTGGTGCTCGGTCTCTTCGTGCTCATCGAGGGGCCGGCCGCGACGATCGCCGCGGGCACCCTGGTCGGCGCCGGCGTTGCGGCGTTCTGGCCGATCTGGGTGATCGTCGCGCTGGCCGAGGTGGTGGGCGACAGCCTGCTCTACCTCGTCGGCCGGTCGGCCCGGCGGCCCTGGGTGGCGTCCCTGCTGAGCAGGCTCAAGGCGACGGTGCTGCTCGACCGGCTGGCCAGGATGTCACTGCCTCGGCTGGTGATCACCGCCAAGCTCGTCGACGTCTTCGCCCTCCCGGCGTTCGTGTCCGCGGGACTCGCCGGGCTCCCGTACCGGAGATTCGCCGCCTGGGTGGGCGCCACCGCCGCCGTACGCGGCCTGGTGCTGATCGGTCTTGGTGCTCTGCTCGGCGGCCAGCTGTCCGGCCTGCTCGCACTGCCCGGCGGCATCTTCCTGCTCACCGCGGTCGTGGCCGTGCCGGTCGCTGTCTTCCACCTCGTCATGAAGCGATACCACCTACGAAAAGCGACACCACCGACGAAAGGTAGTTGTCCCATGCGCATCCTCATCGGTGCCGACACCTACGCCCCGCACGTCAACGGGGCGTCCTACTTCGCCCAGCGCCTTGCCGTGGCACTGACCGCCCGGCACGAGGTGCACGTGGTCGCGCCGTCGACGGACACCCGCAACCATGCCGGCATGTCCAGCGACGGCGTCGTCGAGCACCGCGTGCGGTCCTTGCCGGTGCCGGGCCACTCACGTTTCCGGTTCTGCCCGCCACTGGGGTTGCGCGCGGCAGCCCGCCGGATCCTCGACGAGGTCCAGCCCGACGTGGTGCACGTGCAGAGCCACTTCCCGCTGTGCCGGGCGCTGGTCGACGCGGCGCGCGAGCGCGGCCTGTTCGTCATCGCCACCAACCACTTCATGCCCGAGAACCTGATCCACTACCTGCCCATCGGCGACGCTGGCCGGACGAGGGCGCACGCGTGGGCATGGCGCGACGCCGCCCGGGTGTTCGCCAAGGCAGACATCGTCACGGCCCCGACCCCGTACGCCGCCGCGCTCGCCGTCGTCTCCGGTGTGTCCGAGCCGGTCCTGCCCATCTCGTGCGGCATCGACCTCGCCCGCTTCCGCGAGCAGGCGCCCGCGGCCGAATTCCGATGGGCCTACAGCCTCGCGCACAAGCCCACCATCACGTACGTGGGCCGGCTCGACGCCGAGAAGAACCTCGACGTCGTGATGCGGGCGTTCGCGCTGGTGCGGCGCTCCCTCGACGTCCAGTTGCTCCTGGTCGGCACCGGATCCGAGGACCGGACGCTGCGGTCGCTCGCCGGGGAACTGGGCGTCGCCGGGCATGTCACGTTCACCGGCTTCATCCCTGACGAGGACCTCCCCTCCGCGTACGCGGCGTCGACGGTCTTCGTCAACGCGGGCACCGCCGAGCTGCAGAGCCTGGTCACACTCGAGGCGATGGCCAGCGGAAGGCCCGTGATCGGCGCCGATGCCGCAGCCCTGCCCCACCTCGTACGGGACGAGGAGACCGGCTACCTGTTCCCGCCCGGCGACGTTGTCGTGCTCGCCGAGCGACTGCTCACCGTGCTCTGCGACCCGAAGCACGCGGAAGAGCTGGGGCACCGGGCTCGTGCCGTGGCCGAGCAGCACGACCAGACCCGCACGGTGTCCGCGTTCGAGCAGCTCTACCGGATCCGGCCGGCCCGTGAGGCGCCCGCGCCCACCGAGGTCGCCGCATGACAGCCACGATCGTCCGGGCGGGCACCTCCGGCTGGTACCGCAACGTGCAGCTGAGCCTGGGCCTGGGCACGGCGGCCGGAGCGGGCCTGCTGCTGGTCGGCGACGTCGACCCGGTGGACCAGATGGTCAGCGAATCGATCCGGACCGTGCCGGGCGCTGTACTGCTGGCCCTGGCGGCGTGCGGGCTCGCGGCAGCCGGCGCATGGCTCCTGGCCGGCGCCCGGCGCGTGCTGCCACCGGCCTGGCCCCTCACCGTGCTGCTGTCGGTGTGGTGCGTGTCCCTGCTTGCGGTGGTGGTGTTCCCCACGAACCTGCCGGGGACCGAACCGGGCGTCGCCGCCGGGCTGCATCGCATCGGCGCGGCGTTGATGGCGGCACTGCCACCGCTCTTCGCCCTGCACATCGCCAAGCGTGCGGGACGCGGTGCCGACCCGGCCCGGGTCCGCTGGCTGCGCGCGGCAGGGTGGTCCGCGTTCGCCGCGTGCGTCGCGTTCGCGGCGATGAACGGGCCGGCGGTGCTGCTCGGCCAAGGCCTTCTCCCGTTCGCGGGCCTGGCCGAACGGGTTCTGCTGGCGCTCGTGCTCGTCGTAGTCGGGCTCTGCGCCTGGGTGCTCGAAGGGGAGGAGCGGTCCCGATGGATCTGATGGCCATGATCGAGAACGCGATGACCTCTCCGGTCATCTATCTGGCGATCCTCGCGCTGGCGATCCTCGACGCGTTCCTGCCGTTCCTGCCGTCGGAGCCGGTCGTCATCGCGGCGGCGGTCTTCGCCGGGTCGGGCATCCCGTCGCTTCCGCTGATCATCGTGCTCGCCGCGCTGGGCGCCTTCGTCGGTGATCACATCGGCTACCTCTTCGGGCGCTTGTTGCGGAGGCGCCGTCCGGGCGGCCGCCTGATCCGCGCCGCCGACAGGATCGCCCCGCACCTGCACCGCCGGGGCGGCGCCCTGATCATCGCGGGCCGGTTCGTCCCCGGCGGCCGCACCGCGATCGTGACCGCCAGCGGTGCCACCGGCTACCCGCTTGCCCGCTTCACCCTGTTCACCGCCATCGCCGCCGTCACCTGGGCCGGCTATTCCGGCCTGATCGGCTACCTCGGCGGCGCCGCCTTCGAATCCAGCTCGATGCTGGGCCTGACGGTCGGCCTCGGTCTCGCACTTTCCATCACCGCGCTCGGCGAACTGGTCCGCTACGTGTTGCGCCGCCGCCGAGCGGCGACCGCGCCGGATGACCGCGCTCAGGGTCCGCATCCGCACGCTGACGTGGGTGTTCAGGTTGTCCAAGACCAGCACGATCGGCGCGTTCAGCCGTTGGTGGGCTTGGTCCAGGAACGCGATGTTGTCGTCCTCGCTGAAACTGCCACGCTCCCCGCTGCGGTGCAGCCGGGTGCGCCACATCAGCCGTCCACCATCCCGGTCTGAAGCAGACGAGCCCGGCGATCGTCTACCTGCTCGTCAAGGGCTTCGGCATCACGGTCAACGACCAGAACGCGGCGCGGCGACGACCATCGTCGCGTCCGCTGCCACCGTGATCGCCGGCCTGCTCTGTCAGCTCGTCACCGACCTGCACAGCACCAGCGGATTGGGCCCGATCGGTGCAGCCGGCATCCAGTGCGCGCTGGTGGCCATGCTGCCACTGTTCCCAGCAGTGCTCGTGGTGCTGCCCGGCAGTGAGCGCCGCGGGGCCATGCCTGAGGGCCGCCGTCCCTTGTCCTACGCCGCCGGGTGGGGGGCGGGTCAGCGCACCGCGCCGTCCTCCCCGGCCGCGCGGCGCGCGATCGAGGCGGGCGACGTCGCGGCCGGAAAATCGACCCGGAGCAACGCGCCACCGCGCGCGGAGCGGGCGACGGTCGCCCGGCCGCCGTGGGCGTCGACGACCCGCTGCACGATCGACAGCCCGAGACCGGATCCCGGCAACGCCCGGGCGCTGTCGGCACGGTAGAACCGGTCGAATACCCGCGGTACGTCGGCGGCGTCGATGCCCGGCCCGGCGTCGTCGACCTCGAGCACCGCCGACGCGCCCTCGGCACGGAGCCGGATCTGGACCGGCTGGTCCACGGGCGACCACTTGCCGGCGTTGTCGATGAGGTTGAGCACCGCCCGCCGGAGCGCAGCGGGACGGCCGCTCACCCACAAGGAGGTGAGGTCAAGCGCGATCTCGATGTCGGGCACGCGGGAACGCGCCCGGGTCGCGGCGGCCACCACCACGTCGGCGAGGTCGAGCAGCTCGGTGTTTTCGTCGCTGACGTCACCACGGGCCAGGTCGGTCAGCTCGGCGGCAAGGGTGCTCAACTCGGCCACCTGGGCGCCGAGATCGTTGAGCAGCCGGGTCCGGCTCTCCGCCGGCAGTGCGCTGTCCAGGGTGCCGCGCCGATCGAGCCGGATCAGCAGCTCGACGTTGAGGCGCAGGCTGGTGAGCGGGGTCTTGAGCTCGTGGGCGGCGTCCTCGGCGAGCAGCCGCTGGGCCTGCCGGGAGTCCCGGAGCGCGGCGAGCATGTCGTTGATCGACTGGATCAGCCGCCGGATCTCGCCACCGCCTTCATCCGGGATGTGGGCGTCGAGATCCCGGGTGTGCGCGACACGTTCCGCGGCGGCGGTCAGCCGGTCGATCGGTGCCAGCCCGGTCCGCGCCACGGTCCGCCCGACAAGGGCACCACCGACCACGCAGAGCAGCCCGATCAGCAGCATCCCGAACCCGAACTGGTTGACCGGGCTGTCGTCAACGACGCGGGCCACCTGGACCGCGCCGTCGCCCGCCCGGAGCGTGTAGATGACGTACCCGTCCTCGTCGCTGTCGTTCGACTCCGTCAGGTCGGCCAAGCCGCCCTGCGCCACGTGCCCGGCGTGCTCGCTGACCGGGGGCAGCGCGGGTTGGCCGGCCGGCGTCCGGGTCGAGCCGTCGGACAGGATGACCCGCACCAGCGGACCGGATCCGGGATACGGCGGTAGCGGAACCTGCGCCAGACCGGCGCGCTCCGCGGTCGCCGCCAGGACGCGGGAGTCGGCGCGCAGCTGATTCTCAGCGGTGTCCCGCAGCTGCCAGTCCAGCAGCTCACTGGATACCTGAAAGGCCATGAACACGCTGACGGCGATGGCCGTCGCCGCGATCACCGTCAGCCTGGTCCGCAGCGACCGCCGGCGCCACCATCGGGTCAACCGGCGCGGCTCCCGGCCGGCGGCCCTGCTCACGGAGGAGTCTCCCGCAACGTGTAACCCAGGCCGCGCAGCGTGTAGATCAATCGTGGCTCACCCTCGGCCTCCAACTTGCGCCGCAGGTAGCTGACATAAACCTGGAGGTTGTTGGCGGTGGCGCTCATGTCGAAGCCCCAGATCGCCTCGAACAGCGCGTCGCGGGTCAACACCCGAGTCGCGTTGCGCATGAGGACCTCCAGCAGGGAGAACTCGGTCCGGGTCAGGCGCAGCGACCGCCTGCCCCGCCACGCCTCGAACCTGTCGGGATCGAGCCGGACATCGGCGAACGACAGGATCTGCGACTCACCGTCGCCCGGCGTGCGCCGGCGCAGCAGGGCCCGCACCCGGGCCAGCAACTCCTCAGTGGCGAACGGCTTGGGCAGGTAGTCGTCGGCGCCCGCGTCCAGCCCCGCAACCCGGTCGGAGACCTGGTCACGGGCGGTCAGCATCAGCACCGGCAGATCCCGACCCGCAGCCCGCAACCGCCGGCAGGTCTCCAACCCGCCGAGGCGGGGCATCATCACGTCGAGGATCAGCAGATCCAGCGTTTCACCGCCGACCCCACCGACCTCGTCGAGCACGGCGAGACCGTTGGCGACGGTGCTGGTGTCGTAACCCTCGACCTGGAGCACCCGCTCCAACGACTCACGGATGGCCGCGTCATCATCCGCGATCATGATCCGCACGCCGGCCCGCCCCCTTCCAGTCGATGCCTTGCTGCTCATGGTCCCCGACCAAGCTGAGACCAGGATTAGCGCTTCATAGCCGCACACCGCACCCGAGACAAGACCCGCAAAAACGGCCGCCCAACCGACCCCAGCCCCGACCAGCGGCACGTACTCCGACCTCCAAGGCATCCGCGAAGCGAAAGAAGCCGCAGGTCAAGCAGCCACCACAGGACGTACGGTCACAGAACGTGATGACACCCGAGTGGCACCCACGTCACACCCACCGTCCACAGAGGTGGACAACAGAAAAGGTCCGAGCCGCGTTCCCGCCGCCCGAACCCCTTATGATCTTGCACGCCCGAAGGGACTCGAACCCCTAACCTTCTGATCCGTAGGTAACGTACTGGTTCAGCCACCTCCGTCCAGACGGGCGGTGTTTCGTTTCTGCTGGTCCAGGCGTCGCCCTCAACGGGCCGCCGCGGCCGCGGGCGGTGAAACTGCTGCGATGCTGGAACAGTCGCGTCCGTGCTGATCGGGTGCCGAACATCCGAGCACCATCGGAGCAGCACACGAACACCTTCCCCGTCGCCGCAACGGGAGCAAGCCGACCACCGATCGGCGGTTACCGCACACCCACCGACTCACACCGGGTCGAAATGATCAAGGATGGATCCCGCCCACCGGGTCGGTGGATCGAGGCTCATGAGGCGCACCGCGATCAGCCCGGCGATCAGTCCTCGACAACGGGACGGATCGGTGACAGGAACGGATCGAGGCGTTCGGTGATCTCACCCCGCGCCATGACGTGCACCCGGAACGCGTTCGGACCGGGCGGGACGGGCATCTCCTCGTCTTTCTCGTAGAGGAGGCCGTAGGACCCCGGCAGCCGTCGTGCGACGAACTGGAGCACCTGGCGCATCCCCACCGCCTCGTCCCGACGTCGATTGGCCACCCCATGCAGGAGCAGGTAGTACTCCCCGTTGAGTACGGTCACCTCCGCCGAGACGTTCGTTGGGAAGTCCAACCCGACCACCAGTTCGTTCAGCTCATCGATGATGGCGTCGAGTTGACCACTGTCCGACTCCTCGGTGGTCTGCGAGAGGCAGAACCAACCATGGAACTCGTACACGTCACCCTCCGAGCGGTCTGATGTGAAGACGGGCTCGACGCCGTACCGGACACCGTATTCGCGTAGCTTCCTGATCACTGCACCCTCGGTCACCACCGAATGTGAGACAGAGCCGAAATCGACACACTCCCTCGGCACGACCGCGCCTCGCCACCGTTCCCGTACGACGCCGGGACGGCGGCTATGACAGTGCACTCGATCAAGTCTTGAAAGTCCGTAGAGGCGTGCGCGGTCGGCAAGGTGTCAAGGGACGAATCCACCGCTCGATGCTAGACCGCCGATCCCCCGCCCGATGGGCTCGTCGCGGCTACCAGATGAGCGAACCGGGCTGGTCGTCTTGACCGGCGGGTGCCCGTGGGTGTGGCCGTACCGATGATGAGCCGACACCGCCTATATAGATATGCCTGTACGGGAGTCTGATGGGCACGTCGAGGCACAAGCCTCGTTCTTACCGATTGGCCACGGCGCTGATCGCGTCGAGCAGGGTCTCCTCCAGTTGGTTCACACCGGGCTGTTCAATCGGGAAGTGGCCGCAGTTGGTGAGCAGCACCGACCGCGTCGGCGCGGCGATGCGCTCCAGGAAGCGCAGGCTCAGCTCTGGCGGGGTCCAAGTGTCCAATTCGGGATGCACGAGGGTGACTGCGGTGCCGGTGAACGTCTCCGGCGCCGGTGGCACGTGCTGCAAGAAACTCGACATCCAGCCCAGCGGCACCTTCGTCCCGCCGCCGCGCGGATCGGTCGCACACAGCCTGGAGAGGTTCGGGTCGCGGCTCATGGCGTCGAGGGTGACCGCCCACCTGATCAGCGCCCGAAGGCGTCCGGCCAGCCGGGAGCCGATGCGCAGCAGCGTCGGGGCCACCGGCCCCAGGAAACCGAAACGGACCCCAGCCTTAAGCGCTGCGGGATCGGAGGGGTCCAGCAGGCAGGTGGCCAGCACCGCAGACGCCACGTCGGTGCGGGCGGCGACCTCGTAGGCCAGCATCCCACCGACACTGGCGCCAAGCAGAACCAGAGGCCGCCCATCATCCTCCGCGTGACGGCGAGTTGGGGTGGAAGAAGCCGTCGGTGTGGCCCAGACAGTCGGCCGCCCGTGCCATCAGGCGCGTCTTCGGAGGGAGTTCGCCGGTGCGCGGGTCGGCGGGGACCGGTCGGACGTCGAGCATGTGCGAGGCGAGGTCGTAGTACGGGTCGAGCAGCTGTCGGGTGTACGGAGCGGGCCAGTGCTCGTCGAAGACCTCCGCCGGTGCCCGCATGGCGAGGTTCGCGTAGACCAGGGAGCCACCGCCGTAGCCAGCAGCACGGACGGCGAGGATGTCGTTGAGCGGCAGCGGGTCGTAGAGGCCGTGTCCGCACATCCACAGCCAGCCGGCGTCGAGGCGGGACAGGTCGCGGGGGAAGTCACCGGGCCGCCAGCGGCGGCCGCGCTCGATGATCGCCACGTCGATGCCGGCTTGCGCGAGGCGGCAGGCGGCGACGGCTCCGCCGAATCCGCTGCCGAGCACCAGGGCCTCGTAGTGGTCGCGGCCGAGGTGCTCGGAGGTCTGTGGCGAGGTCATCGGATTCCTCTCTGGCTATGAGCGCGATCCAGGTCCGGCGCGATGGGCGCGCCGGACCTGGACCGAATCACGGGACTTCAGTTGGTCGAGCCGGGGGCGCTGCTGCCGGAGTACTCGGGCAGGTCGGCGACGAGTTTGGTCAGCTCGGCGTCGTTCTCGTAGCGCTTCTTGTGCAGGGCGGCGATCTTGGCGCCCATCTCCGGGTCCGGGTCGTCGGTGATGTCGAACGAGTCGAACTTCTCCACCAGGGGCAGGCCGACCCGGTCGGTGTTGCTGTGCGCCGGGTGGGTCAGGTACTCCCAGTAGCCGTCCAGGTCTTCGATCACGAAGACCGCGCCCCACTCGAACTCGCCACCGAAGTCGGGGCCGACGACGAACGATTTCACCGACGGGATGACCCGGCCCTGGTTGCGCAGGCTCTCCAGCGCGACCTCGAGCTGCTCCGACGTGACGCCTTCCTTGATCTTGAAACGGTTGCCGTGGTAGATCATCTTTCTTCTCCTTCGATGTGGTCTCTCAGCGCCGGAAATTCCGGACGGCGAGGGTTGTTGCGGAACCGGCGAGCAGGACTGCGCCGGAGACTGTGAAGGTCGTGGCGATGCCGAGGGCGTCGACGACCGGCTGCATGAGCAGCGGTGACAGGAATTGGCCGAGGAAGATCGCCATGACCAGGCCGCCCAGGACGCGTCCCCGCTGAGCGGGGGACGCGATCTCGGCGAGGCGGGTGTTGAGGTTGGGCACCACCAAGCCGACGCCGATCCCGCCGATGAGTACGCCGGCGGCGAGTTGCACCAGCATGGTGGCGGTGCCGGCGACCGCCCAGCCGGCACCGAGCAACGCGATGCTCAGGGCGGTGATGGTGGCCGGGTGCAGGCGCTGCCGCAGTCGGGGGAAGGCCAGTGCGCCGGCGATGCCGGTCAGGGTGCTGCCGGCGATCACCACGCCGGTCATGGCGGTGCCGGTGTGAAAGCTGGTGAGCCAGAACGGCAGCTGGGTGGGTGCCATGTAGAAGATGACCGTGGCGGCCGCGGCCAGGGCGTACACGCCGATGATCTCCCGGCGGGCGCCGGAGGTCGTGGCTGTCGCCGGCGTGCCCGGGTCGGCTTCGCCGGTACGCCGTGCGGACTCTCGCAGGAAGAGGGCGGCGGCCGGCAGGATCAGGGCGGCGACCGCGTAGAGCAGGAACGGTGCGCGCCAGGAGATGACGGCCAGCACGCCGGCCAGGGGCAGGAACACCACGCCGCCGAGGCTCGCGGAGGCTTGCTGTAATCCGAGGAACCGCGCCCGGGCGGGTCCGTCGAACCAGTCGGCGATGACGGTGCTGACCGCGGTCATCACCCCGCCCACCGCGGCGCCGAGCAGGGCGCGGCTGGCGATCAGGACGCCGAGGTTCGTGATCAGGAAGCCGGCGGTGCCGGCGAGGGCGTACAGCGCCAGCGAGGTGAGCAGCAGCGGGCGGCGTCCGATCCGGTCGGCGAGTATGCCCGCCACCGGGGCGGTGACGGCGATCGCCAGCGAGGTCACGGTGAGGGTGAGCCGGACCAGGACGTCGGCGGCGGGGGTTCCGGCGTAGGCGGCGGTCATCGCGGGCAGGCTGGGGGCGATGATCGCCGCACCCATGATGGTCAGGCTGGCCGAGGCCAGGATGGTGGCGCGTGCGGTGGTGGCCGGTTGCGGCGGCCGGGTCGCGGTGGTGGTCACGAGTTCGTCTCCGAGGGGTGCCGGCCGGCTCATTCGGAGCCGTGGATCGGGTGGGCGGGGCCGGCGACGCCGGTGTAGGCGAGGTGCCAGAGCATGCCGCCGGCGGCGTGCTCGAAGTTGTGGCAGTGGTCCATCCAGATGCCGGGGTTGTCGGCGATGAAGGTGATCTCGTAGGTCTCGCCGGGCGCGACGTTGAGGGTGTCGGTCCACCACGGACTGCCGTCGACTGCCACGTTGTTGCGCGTCAGGACGCGGACGCGGTGGCCGTGCAGGTGCATGGGGTGGTCGATGATGCCGCGGTTGGTGATGCGCATCCGGACGGTGTCGCCGAGGTCGACCATGACGGTCGGGATGGCCGGCGCGGAGGCGCCGTTGACGGTGTTCGCCCAGGTTAAGCTGCCGTTGGCAAAGCCGAAACCATTGTCAAGCACAATTTCTTCGGTACGGGTGGGAGGCGCCGCGGTGGCGGGGTCCGGGGTGCCGTAGTGGGCCGGGTCGAACAGTGGGCCGTCGCCGGTCGGTGGCGTGCTGCCGGCGCTGTGCCCGTCCGGCGTCAGGGTTCGCATCGGCGTCGTCGCGGACCCGTCGGTGTGCATGCTGACGGTCACCGCAGAGCCGGGCATCGGGAAGCCGACGTCGTAGCGGCCACCGGCGGCCAGCAAAAGGACTCCCCCACCGGGCAGCGGGCCGGGTTCGTGGATCGCGTTCCCGTCGATGGCGGTGACGCGGTGCTCGACGCCGGTGATCTGGATGCGCTGCGGATCCTGCGAGCTGTTGATCAGGCGCAGCCGGACCGGTGTGCCCGGCTCGACGTGGTCGGTGGACGCGATGTCCGCGGTGCCGAGCGCGCTGACGAGGTCCTCGCCAGCGGGCCACTGGTGCGTGAACAGGGTGCTGTCGTAAGCCTTTTCCGCGGCGGGCGGATCAATCAGAAGGGCGCCGAACAGACCCCGGGCGACGGTCTCGGTGGAGTCGCGGTGGGTGTGATACCAGAAAGTGCCGGGCCGGTTCGGCACGAAGCGGTAGACGTGCCGGCCTCCAGGCGCCACGGCGTCCTGGGTGAGTCCGGGTACGCCGTCTTCGGCGTTGGGCACATCGACGCCGTGCCAGTGAACGGTGACGCCTTCGGTCACGTCGGTGTTGACCAGGGTGACCTCGACGAGCTGGCCCTGCCGGGCATGCAGCGTCGGGCCGGGTGAGCTCCCGTTGAAGGTGAGACCGTCGATGGTCGCACCCGAGCTGAGTTTGATCTTTCCGTGCGCTGCGGTGAGGGTGTATCGGACGTCCGGAACGCCCTGGCGAGGACCTGTCAGGGTGGCGATGTCGATGCCGTGGTGCTCGTGGCCGGCAGCGGTGGCCGGTGCCTGGTTCTGCACGTAGAGCACCATGATCGCGGCGACCAATACGAGTGTGGTCAGGCCGGTGAGCCACGGCAGGCGTGCGGCAGACGAGCCGGCGTCACGGCGGCGCAGTAGCGCGGACGCGACCACGCCGGTGACACCCATGATGATCAGCACCACGGCGATCGCGAGGGGACGGTCCGCCGGGTCCTGCGGTACCCAGGCCAGATAGCCGGAGACGACGACACCGACAGCGACCATCTGGGCGGCGACGCGGGCGACGACGGGGCGGGCCGTCACGGCGACCGTCACCGCCAGAGGTACGACGGCCACCGGTAAGCCGACCGCGAGGCGGTCCGTGACCAGCTGCCAATTCACGAGGGTGAGCAGAGCCGTCACGACCACGCGGCCGGTGACCAGCAGCGCGGTGATGATCAGCGGCCATTGCAGTGAGCGACCGCGGGCGGCCCGCAGGCCCAGGGGTATCGCGCTGACCGCGGCGAAAGCCGCGAGCAGCAGGTCAGTGATGAACAGCGGCTCTGCCACGGTTTCTCCTCACACTGTCGTGGTGGGTTCGGGTCGGGGGTGGAACGGCCGGCGGGGGAAGCCGGCCGTCCCACCGGTCTGTGGGTCAGTCCCAGAGGCTCAGCGCGGCCACGAACATGACCAGCGGCAGCAGTAGCCAGGGCTCGGACAGGACGAGGACTGCGGTGATGGCCAGCGAGACGTAGGCCAGACCCTTGGCGACCCGGCGGCGCGTCTTGCGCCTCTTGTTCCGCTGCGGCGCGAGGTCCTGCAGGTTGGACGCGGTGACGGTGTCGGTGGACATGTGGAGCTCCTTTCAGGAGGCGTTGTTCTCGGCGGTTTTGCGCAGCAGCTCGAGCCAGGAGACGATCGAGTAGTCGAGCGCCTGGCGCAGGTTCTGGGTGTCGGCGCGGACCGGGTTGCCGTCCCAGGACTCCGCGGTGCGCACGACGGTGGCGTCGCCGTCAGCGGTGAACGTCCACTCGTGGATGCCGGTGATGCCTTGAGCGGGGCCGCCCCAGAGGATGCGGTAGGGCGCGTCGATCGCGTAGACAGTCGAGGCGATCGACAGGCCGGCGGTGGTCCAGTGGAACGTGGTGCCTGCCTGCAGCGGGCCCTCGACGTACGCGGTGTCGACATCGGTTTGCCAGCCGGTCCAGCCGTTGACGTCGGTGTGCAGCGCCCACACGCGGTCGATGGGGGCCTCGATGCGGATCTCGTGCTGAACGACGACGGCCGCGTTCTTGTCGACTTCGGTGATGGTCATGCCGATCCTCCCGATCGTTGAGGCGGAGATTTGTTCGAATCCGCCTGTCCGAGCCGGTCATCACCGGCGCAAGAGGAACTCTGGGCGGAGTAGCTGCTCAGTCGCGTGGTCATCGACTGCTCAGCACTGTTCAGTCCTGCTCACCGCACGCCGCAGCAAAAACGCCGATGCCCACCCCCGGCTGGGATGGGCATCGGCGTCTGTGTCGGTCAGCGAGGATTCATGGCCCGGATTCGGGTGGCGATCATGGAGCTCAGCGCCATCGCGGCGCCCAAGCCGATGAACAGCAGGATCGCTTCTCCGGTGCGCCGACCCAGGAAGCCGCCGCCCGCCGGGCCGGCATGTCGTTCAGCACCTACCGCCGGCACCTGCGCCAGGGCATCGACGCCCTGTGCGCCGCGCTGTGGCAGCGGGAGACGCACGTGCTGATGCCTTTAGGACCTCCCGGCGGGCTTCTCCGCGGTCTCACGGAGCAGGCGCAGCCAGGAGATCAGCGAGGCGTCGAGGGCCTGCCGCAGGTTCTCGGTGTCGGCACGGACCTGCCGGCCCTCCCAGGACTCGGCGGTGGTCACGACAGTCGCATCACCGTCCCCGGTGAAGGTCCACTCGTGGATGCCGACGATGCCCTGAGCCGGGCCACCCCAGAGGATCCGGCGCGGCGCCTCGATCGCGTAGACCGTGGAGGAGATCTGCAAACCGGCGGTGTTCCAGTGGAAGACCGAGCCGAGCTGTAACGGCCCGTCGGCGTACGCCCTGTCAATGTCGTTCTGCCAGGTGGTCCATCGGTTCACATCGGTGTGCAGCGCCCAGACACGGCCGATCGGGGCACCGATGCGCACCTCGTGACGTGCCACGACGGCCGCGTACTCGTCGATACCAGTGACAGCCATGTCATATCTCCTTGTTCAGTGGCCAGTTCGCTCCCACCGTCGCGAATCGCACCTGCCAACCGCATGGTCAACTGTTGTCCATCGGTGTTCAGCCCTGGTCGCTCCGGCCGCGCAGCTGCAGGTCCCACAGCGCCGAGCACACCATGTCGATGCCCTGGCGCAGGTGCCTCCGATAGGTGCTGAACGACATCCCGGCACGGCGGGCGGCCGCCTCCTGGGTCGGCGCGCCGGAGAAATACGTCGCCACGAGCGCTTCCCGCGCCTTGATCGTTCTGGCGTCCTGGCCGATCTCGTCGACGGTTCGTTGCATCAGCGCACGCAGCTCGGCAACCGGGTCGTCGGCGTCGGCCACCAACCTCGACGTGAGCAGGTCACTGAGCGCGAACGCGCGCCGTGAACGCCAGTTCTGCAGGGTCTCGCGAACCGACTGGTCGAAATCGGCCCGGGCGGTCTGCGTCGTTGCCACGGGCACATCGGTCGCGGCGAGGATGTTGTCGAGCCACATCTCGAACGGCACCTGCCGCCAGTCCGTGACGAACAGCCCGTACGTCCGGTCTCCCACACGTGGCCGCACGCCGACGTCCGTGAGAGCTCCCCGCAGCAGCCGGGCCCACAGCTCCGTGTCATGCAGCACGATCATCCCCTGCGCCATGCCACGGCTACGTGCCGCCGTCGCCTGCACCCGGGAGTGATGCAGGTTAGTCACCGGTGACGGGACCTGGTACGCCTCCGGGTAGATCAGGAACCGGGTGATCGTGATGTACTCGTCCGGTGCGGGCGGCGTCGTGCTGAGACAGTGTTCCCAGGCCGCCGCGACGACCGGGTCGACCGCGATGTCCTCCGGATCCGGCGGCGCCGGCAGGTCGATCCGCCCACCGAACGCCACCACTTCTCCGGTGTCGATCGAGCGGTAGACGCTGAAGCCCGCCGGCTGCTTGCCGATCCAGTACCGTACAAGCTCGGCCGACTCCGGCCCCTCCGTGCCGGCGGCCATTCGTATCACCGTCTCGACGTCCTCCGGGCGCAGCGGGTCGTCCTGCACCTGACCGGTACGTCCCCACCGGAACACGTCCCGGATGTTCTTCTGGTCGCGGAACAGGTAATACAGCTGGCTCATGACACCGAGCGCCTGCTGCTCCGGCAGCTCCCGGATCTGGCGCAGATATTCGGCGGACAGCCGGCGCTTCATGGCCTGGAACGCCTCGGGCGCCCGCCACCGCAAGTCGGCCACCACCGACTCCCGGACCGCGTCGTGCGGATAGCAGCCGTGCGCGGTGCTCTCCATGAACGGCAGGCCGCGCAGCCAGGCGAACAGCTCATGGGCGTCCAGCTCGGGCAGCGCCGCCTGCAGCAGCTGCTCGGTGGTGTTGTACGCCTGCGCAGCCACCTCAAGCGCCCGCCGGTGATCCGGTGACGGCACCTCACCGATCAGGCCGACGATCAACGTACCCAAGGTTTCGGCCGACGGGGACCACTCCTGTGCCGAACCGGGGCTCGCCGAATCGACCGCCGCGGCCAGGGACAGAGCCAGTGGGTTACCGCCGGCGAACCGCAGGAGCGCGTCGGTGTTCTCCGGCTGTACGCCGTTGGCGGCCAGCAACCGCCGCGCCTGCTCCTCACTCAGCGGCCCCAGCTCAGCGACGTGCAGCGCGGCCGCCCATCCGGGATCCGCCGCCCACTCGATCGCCGGCGCCTGCCGACCGGCCAGCACCACCAGCGCGCCATCGGCGATCCGCGGCAGGAAACGCTGCCACAGCCACGTCTCCAGCCACTGGCAGTGCTCGAACGAGTCGACCACCAACACCGCGTCGGGCCGGTCGAACAACGCGTGGGCGGCCTGCTCGAAGTCGTCCGGCGAACGGCCGACGAACCGGCCGTCCAGCTCGGTGATCAGGCGGTTCGCGTGCCGCGCCTCGTCCGCCAGGTGTCGGACCAGCGTCGACTTGCCGACCCCGCCGGGACCGTGCAGATAGAAGACGAGCGCGGCGGTCGGGTCGTTGCGGAGCGCGGCGCTGAACGCGGCCACCTGCTCCTCCCGACCGACGAAGGCGCGGGCACGCGCCAGCCGCAACCGCTCACCCAGGGACCGGCTCGGCGCGACCTCCCGCCGTGAATCGATACTCACCGTCACATCTCCTCATGGAGCTGAATCGTCGAATCCAGCATGCCCCACTCGCCCGATACCAAGCTGGCCCGCATCGAGTACGTCACCGCGCATTTCCCGCAGCGGTTCAGTTCGCCTTGGGTCCTGCATCACGATCCCTTGAAATGGCCACGGCCGATTCATGCGCATACTCCCTGCGTGTTGTCTCCGCTGATCCGGCTATCGCCGCGTTGATCATCGCACCCTGCGCCGGCATCGAGACATCCGCTCATCGGCATGAGCGTGCGCGGTCGAACGCCGCCATGAGCTGGTGGCAACGCGGACAGCGTTCGCGGGTAGGCCGCTGGCCGACTCGGTGCCGCGCCGGCCGGCGACCCGGGGCGTTGGCCCGACCGACTCTTACGGTCCGCGCCGTGTCGCGTGCCGCAGTCACCGCACGCGGGGCCTCGATCAAGCAACCCGCTCGCCGTGACGCGGGTCGGCTCCGGCTGCCCGCGCCACAGTTCAACCCTTCTCGATCGGATGCCTCTTCCTCACCACGCCAACCAGATCAGCCGCGCCGCAATCAGATGCGCGGACGACACGATCGTCACCACCTACCACCCGCCCCAAGCCCGCCGTGCCGCCCCGCCCACGCCACGGCACCGACCCAGCTCAGCATCGACCGCGACACCCGCAGTAACCCCCACCACTAAGATCCACACGATCAATCACAGTGGACACTCGTTCACGATCGGCCGACGGACACCTCAGCCACGATCCAGACGGGGCGGCACGCAACCGCACCGGCCAACACCCACGCGCACGAACCGCCCCTCAGACGGCGCACAGACATCGGAGCACCAACGGAGCACCAAGTTCCCACATGGTGGAAGAACACGACACATGCCGGGAAAGCGCCAAGGCCGCAACCAACGTTTTCGCTGTTCACGGCCTTGATCGTGTGGCGCGTCCGAAGGGACTTGAACCCCTAACCTTCTGATCCGTAGTCCGAACCCACCAGATGCTCTCCACGCTGCGTAACCGCCGCTTCATGTGTGCCGCCGAGTGGTGCTGCGTGCCAAAACAAGCGGCTGAGTATCTGCTGGTCTGGGCGCTACATCGGATGAAGGGTCAAGATCAGGCGTAAAATGGTCGGGTGAGCGAGGCGTCCGTTGCCGATTCCGATCAGTTCGTGCCGATCAAGTACCGGACATCCGAGCACCAACGGAGCACCATCACGGCAGGTGACCGTGGGCTCGCGCCAGCCGGGGCCGCTCGACCCGTCTGTAGACCAACGAGGCATGTGCGGCAACCGCTCCGGACCCGCGTTCACGTCATCGCCGGCATGATATCGTGATATCAGACCGCAAGGGAGGTGCTACATGCCCAACATCCTCGTCCGTGATCTCAGTCAAGAAGCCGTGGACCGCATCGACGCCGCAGCCGCCGACCTCGGGCTGTCCCGCAATGAGTACCTACGCCGCAAGTTCGAGGAGAACATCAGCCCCGCTGGCGACCGGACGATTACCGCCGAAGACTGGCAACGGTCCGCAGAGGCCTTCCCCGACCTCGCCGACCCCACAGTCATGGAGGCCGCGTGGCGGTGACGAACTGGCTGATCGACAAGTCCGCGTACGTACGCCTCCAGCTCGGTCGAACGGCTAACCGCGACGAGTGGAGCGCGCGCATCAGCCGAGGACTCGTCCGCCTCTCCACCATCACGCGCCTCGAACTCGGCTACTCCGTGCGCTCCGGAGAAGCGGGACGCCGACAGTTCGCTGCCCCACCGCTGTCACTGATGCCGGTCGAACACCTCACACCCGCAATCGAAGACCGGGCACTGGAAGTTCAGATGCTGCTCGCCGACCGCGACCAACACCGTGCCCCGTCAATCCCCGACCTGCTGATCGCCGCAACCGCCGAAAAGACCGGACTGACCGTCCTGGCCGTCGACAAGGATTTCGACCTCATCGCCACGCTCACCGGCCAGCCGATCGAAACCCTGCCCAGTTGAGCCGCACCCGCAAAGTCAAAGCCAGCGCCCGTAAGAACCGGCCCGACCGCGGCCCCAAAGCCGGCACCCCGGTACCGACGAAACCGAAAACAGGTGCTCCGGCCCCAACGAAGTGCAAGCAGGCCGCAAGGCCGCAGGTCACGTCGAACCCCCAAACCCTTCTGATCCATAGGGCCGATCGCCGTTCGTGGGCGAGGCGTCGGCGGCGGGCGCACCGGCCGTGCCTGGGGTTGCTGCGGTGATCTTGATGATCCGTTCGGCGCCGGTACCGGCAACGCGTCCGCGCCGACACCTGCTTCGGTGGACAGACCGCGCGGACGCGTAGTGGCACGACTTCCCGGCCAACCCACTCGCCCATCGTTTCGCTAGCTCAGCAGGAGCGTGTCAGGGCGGTGGATGGTCCCATCGAGGAGCGTCTCGAAGGGGCTCAAACCCCTAACCAAGCACCTGTTGATCGTCCGACACGCGCGGCGGACATCTCGTATGCCACCTGTTCGACTTCCTCGACAGCCTCCAGGACCTGCGCCACGTGAAGCGCCGCCAACGCCGGGTGGGGGTGGGCTGCTGGCGTGTGTGGTTTCCGGTCCGGCGGCAGGGCCGGTCCCGACGAGTCGGGTGTTGTCGCTGGCTGTGGCCGGGCTGCGGGAATGACGTGCGTCGGGGGTTGGCCCGGGGGGAATGGACCGGCCCAGAGCGCGCGGTGCCAGGGGCGGTTGGCGGGAGGGCCCCACAACGTCGGCGGCACCGGTCCGAAGAGCAGGACAGATGGGGTGGTGTAGGCGGTGGCGAGGTGGCCGATGCCGGTGTCGCCGGCGACCACCAGCCGACCGTGAGCGACCAGGGCGGCAAGCTCCCCTACCCCGGTACGCCCAGCCAGTACCGCCGAATCGGGTAGTCCGGCCCGCGCTGCGATCTCGGCGGCGAGGTGACGCTCGCCTGCCGACCCGGTGACCACAACCCGGTGTCCCTGACGGGTTAGTTCCTCGGCTACGGCGGCGAACCGGTCGACCGGCCATCGCCGCTCAGGGGCCTTCGCTCCGGGGTGCACGATCGTCACGCCGACCGGCAGGTTCTGCGGTGGTGGTCGGCGCAGCGCCAGATCGTTCGGGTCTGCGGGGATGCCGTACCAGGCCAGCAGGCGGCACCAGCGGTGAACCTCGTGTTCGTCGGGCCGCCACACCGGTCCGGCGTGATGTTCTGCTTCGGCGCACGCGAACGCCATCATTCGGCGGGGCCGGGCGGTGCGCAACAGCCGGTGCGACTGTGGTCCCCGGCCGTGCAGGTTCACCGCCCAGTTCGGCATCAGCGATGGCCATCGATGTGGCCCCAGCCCGTTGACCTCGATCAGTTGGTCGATTCCGCCGATCAGGTCGAGCATCGGAGCGAGCCAGCCTGGTGCGGCCAGCGCCAGCCGGTGGCCCATGGTGGCTGCCCGGAGCGCCCGCAGGGCCGGCACGGCGGTGGCGAAATCGCCGATGCCGAGGGCCCGCAGGACGAGGATCACGGGTAGGAGCTTTCCCGGTCGGCGCAGACGACCAACTCCCGGACTGCGCAGCCGGCTGGTTGGGACAACGCGAAGAGCACCGCCTCGGCGACGTGGGTGGGATCGTTGAGTGCCGCGTCCGCCCCTGGTCGGTACTGTTCGTCGCGGCCGTCGAAGAACGCGGTTCGCATGCCGCCCGGGATGAGCAGGGTGACGCCGATGGAGCCGGCGAGTTCGGCGGCGAGTGCGCGGGTGAAGCCGACGACCCCGAACTTGGCGGCGCAGTAGGCGGTGGCGTCGCTGAGCGCCTTGACGCCTAGCGTGGAGGCGACGGTGACGACCGTGCCACGGGAGCGTTCCAGCGCGGGCAGGGCAGCGCGGATGACTGCGGCGGTGGCGAGCAGGTCGACGGTTACGACTCGCTCCCAGGTTTCGGCGGGAATGTCGGCGAGGCGGCCCGGCGTGTCGGTGCCGGCGGCGGTGACGACGCCGTCGAGTGCGCCGGCCTGCTCGGTGAGTTGGCGGGTGGCGTGTTCGGCGGCGCGGGTGTCGGCCAGGTCGCATTCGATCCAGGGCACGCCGTCGGCGGGGGCATGGCGGTCCAGCACGTACGGCCGTGCCCCGGTCTTCTGCAGGGCGGTCACGACGGCGGCACCGAGTCCGCTGGCGCCGCCGGTGACCAGGATCGCCTTGCCGTTCATCGAGACGTTCATCGTCGTCCTCTCGTGAGGTGTCGGCCGCCGGCACGGGCGGCGGCGATGGTGTTGGAGGTGGAGCATCCGTCGAGGTAGGGCACGAGCACGGTCTGTCCGCCCCACTTACCTATCTGTGCGGCTTCGGGTAGGTCGGGATGGTCGGGGTCGGCGCCTCGGGCGTAGTCACCGCCCTTGACCCAGATATCGGGACGGAGCCAGGAGAGCACCGTCTGCGGGGTCGGCTCGTCGAAGATGACGACCGCGTCGACGCAGTCCAGCGCGGCGAGCAGCCGGGCCCGGTCGGCCTGCGGGGTGACCGGGCGGCCGGGCCCCTTCAGGTCGGCGACGCTGCGGTCGGAGTTGAGGCAGACGATTAGGCAGTC
Source organism: Micromonospora sp. NPDC000442 (assembly GCF_042898635.1). NCBI lineage: Bacteria > Bacillati > Actinomycetota > Actinomycetes > Micromonosporales > Micromonosporaceae > Micromonospora > Micromonospora sp. NPDC000442. The sequence continues at coordinate 42,337 of NZ_JBIAYZ010000013.1, forward strand.
ACCGAGCCGACGGGCGGCCTCCAAGGTGGCCAGGTGTCCGGCGTGCAGAAGATCGAAGCAGCCGCCGGTGGCGACGAGCGTCCCGCCGTCGGCGCGTACCCGGGCCAGCACGCCGGCGGCGGCCTCTCGACCGTCGCCACCGGACGCGCTGGACTGGTGTCCATCGGTGATCGTGGTGCCCGGGGCGGCGCGGTTGTCCGGGCCAGCGCAGGCCGGGGCGGGAAGCCGGGCCGGGCCGCCGGAGCGGACGTAGATGGAGGCGAGCCTGACCGCTTCCTCGACCGCTTCTGATACCAGTGCCCCATTGGCCAGGGCGGCAGTGGCGGCGCCGGCGAACCGGTCACCGGCGCCGCAGGTGTCACCTCCGCTCGCCGCTGGCGCCGGCACCACCAGGGGTGCGCCGCCGTTGTGGCAGAGCAGGCTGCCGTCACCGCCCATGGTCACCGCGACTGCGGCGGCGTGCCAACGGTCCCGTAGCGTGCGCGCGGCCTGGGCCACCCTGGACAGTCGCGCTCCGGTGGCCGTGTCGCCAGTGAGCCGGAACAGTTCCCCCTCGTTCGGGGTCACCAGGCGCGTGCCGGGTACGGCCGCCGGCCCGTGCGGGTGCGGATCCCAGACCACGGGTGCTGGCGTGGCGGCGAGCATCCGGCGCAGCGTCGGCTGCCGGGCCACGCCGCGCCCGTAGTCGCTGACCAGGATGGCTCCCGCCTCGGCCAGCACCTCCAGCGTCGCGGCCGGCGGCTCGCCGCAGGGCTGGGCCCGGCCGCCACGGTCCAGCCGGAGCAGGGTCTGTCCACTGGCCCGCAACCGGATCTTCTCCGGCGTGCTGCCGGGCAGCGGTATCGGGTAGAGGCGCACTCCAGCGGCGGTGAGCAGGGCGGTGAGCCGCGCCCCGGCAGCGTCGTCGGCCAGCGCGGTGACCAGGACCACGTCGTGTCCGTCGGCGGCGGCGAACAGGGCGGCCAACCCGGCCCCGCCCGGCCGGTCGGTGGCCGACCTTTCGTCCAGGACCGGCACCGGGGCGTCCGGGCAGAGCCGCTCGACGGTGCCGTCGATGTCCCGGTCCAGCAGGGTGTCTCCGAGTACGACCAGTGGGCCGTTCATGATGGCGCCTCCTCACCGGGCGCCACGGCCAGCAGCCGCCGCGCCCCGGCCGGTGCGCGCCCGTTCCGCGACGGCAGCGGTGCCCCGCCGTCGTCGGCGCGGTGCGGCCGACCCGGTCGGGTGTGCCGTAGCTGCGTCAGGGCCTGGTCGAGGTAGGAGCAGAGCAGGTGGGTGGAGACCAGGTGCAGTTCCTGTACCACCTGCGGTTCGGAAGACGGCACGGCCAGCACCTCGGTGCAGGAGTCGGCGAGCGGGTTGGGCGCCGGTCCGGTGAACGCCCAGCAGGTCAGGCCCGTGTGCCGTCCAGCCTCCGCTGCCGTGAGTAGGTTCTCGCTGCGGCCGCTGGTCGACATCAGCAGCAGGATGTCGCCGGGTCGGCCGTGGGCCCGTACCTGCCGGGCGAACATCTCGTCGAAGCCGTAGTCGTTACCGATCGCGGTCAACGACGACGTCTCGGCGGTCAGTGCGATCGCCGACAGCGGGATGCGGTCGTCGCGGAGCTTGCCGACGAGTTCGGCGGTGAGGTGCTGGGCTTCGGCGGCGCTGCCGCCGTTCCCGGCGGCGAGCAGCCGGCCGCCGCCGATCAGGGTCCGGGCGAGCTGGGTGCCCCAGCGGCTCAGTCGCCGAGCGGCATGGCGGTAGCCGGGTAGCGCCTGGGAGAGCTGGGTCAGGTGTGCGTCGAGAAGTAACTGTTCGGTCATCAGGCCACCGCTCCGCTGGTCTGGGGCGCGCCGCGCACGGCGGTGTAGACGGCGTCAAGTCGGGCCGCCGTTCGGGTCCAGGAGTAGCCGGTACGGATCCGGTCGACGGCGGCGAGGCTGTAGCGGTGGCGCCGGTCCGGGTCGTCGAGGAGACGGCGTAGTGCGACGCCCAGCGCCTGCGGGTCGCGGGGTGGCACGAGGTCGCCGGTGACGCCGGGCACGACGGTGTCGGTCAGTCCGCCGACGGCCGTGCCGACCACCGGGGTCCCGCAGGCCATGGCTTCCAGCGGAGTCAGTCCGAACGGTTCGTACCAGGGGGTGGCCACGAGCAGGTCGGCCGAGCGGTACCAGCGGGGCATGTCTGCGCGGGGTACGGCGCCGACGAGGTGTACCCGGTCGGCGACGCCCTCGGCCTCGGCCAGGGCACAAAGCCGTCGGGCGAACCCGTCGTCGGACAGTCGTGCCGCCGGGGGGCCGCCGAGAAGGACGTACTCCGCCCCGGGTACCGCCCGCAGCGCGCGAACGGCGTCCTGGAAGCCCTTACGTTCCACCAGCCGGCCCACGCCCAGTAATCGGAGCCGGCCCGGGTCACGGCGGGCGGCGGGGCCGTCCGGGGTGAAGATTCGCTGGTTGACGCCGGAGGGTACGACGGTGATGGCGGAGCGGGCGACGCCCATCCGGGTCAGCTCGTTCACCTCGTCGGCGCACTGGGCGATGACGCGGTCGACGCTGTCGCCGAGCATCCGTTCGTACCTGATCCGGCGCGGCGGGCTGGTGTCGGCCGAGCCTTGGTGGCGGCGCTTGACGGTGCCGAGCGCGTGGTAGGTCTGCACCACCGGTACGCCGGTCTGCCGGCCGGCGGCCAGGGCCGCGAGTCCGCTCATCCAGAAGTGTGCGTGGGCAACGTCCGGTCGCCACAGTCCGTCCTGCCAGTGCCGGGTGAGCCACCGGCCGAACTCCGGCATGTAAGGCAGCAGTTCGTCCTTGGGGACCGGCTCGGCCGGTCCGGCCGGCACATGGACCACAGTCACTTGCTGCCGCAGCTCGACCATGGTTTCGGCAAGCGGCTCGTCGCGTCGGGTGTAGACGCGTACGTCGTGTCCCTGGTCGCCGAGAGCGGCGGCGAGTTCAGCCACGTGGGTGTTCTGCCCGCCGGTGTCAGGGCCACCGAGTGCGGCGAGCGGGCTCGCGTGTTCGGAGATTATCGCTACGCGCACTGTTCCTCCTGAAGTAGTTGATCCCAGTCGGCGAGGAACCGGTCGAGGCCGTACCGGCCGACAGCGGCGCGGCGGGCGTGCTCGCCCATGGCCCGTGCCGCACTTGGGTCGTCGATCAACCAGGCGGCGGCCTCCCGCAGCGTGTCGAGATTGGTAGACAGCACGCCCGCCTCGGGTGGAACGGCCGCGACCGCTTCCGTGGTGGCCAGCGCGATGACCGGCATGCCGATGGTCATCGCCTCCAGCAGGCTGAGTCCGAGCGAGGTCCAGCGGCACAGGTGCAGGTAGGCGCGGCGTCGCGCGATCTGCTCGTGCAACCGCGCCTGGGGCAACTCGTAGGCGCCGAGGCGGTCGGCGGGCAGCCCGACCGCCTGCGGGAGTGCGTCGACGCCCATACCGAAGACGTCCAGCGGGGCGACCGCGGCGAAGTGCGGCATCAGGTCGGTGCCGGTGACCCGCCAGCGTCGGACCGGGTCGTTGGTCACCACCGCCAATCGCTTCATGCTGCCGTCATACCTGGCCCGAGGTGGGACGATGCCGTGCTCGACGACGGTGGTGCGGGTGGCGCCGGTGTCCCAGAACAGGTCGTTGAAATGGGTGACGTGGGCGACGAGCAGGTCGTCGCGATCGGCCATCGGGTGGCGGGTATTCGGCACGTCACCCTTCGGGGTGTTGTGCTCGACGTAGATCGCCGGTAGGTCCCGCCCGGGACGCCGGCCCAGCCATGTCTCGGCCAGACCCAGTTCCTCGGGCCGTTGCAGGATCACCAGGTCGACCGGTTCGCTGGCGAGCCGGGCCGGCGCGATTTCCTCAACCGTCGCCGGCCAGTCGTAGGTCCGCGCCCGACCGAGACCGTACGGTCCCCGGTCCGCCGTGACCGGAACCAGGTAGCGGTGCTTGCCGTGCACGAACGCCGTGGTCCACGCACCGTGGACGTGCCACACCAAGATGTTCATCGCTCTCCTCGCGCTGGCCGGGCGGCAGTTCGTGCGGTGAGTATCCGGACGGCGGCCACCACCTCGGCCGGGTCGACATCGGTTAGGCAGGGATGGCCCGGCACCGGGCAGACCACGGCTCGGGTGTCCCGGCAGGCGACCCCGGCGTCACCGACCCGCATCAGCGGAACCCGGTAGGGCGCCCACTGCCCGAATGAGACGGTGGGAGCGAACAGGCTGACCACCGGAGTGCCGACCGCGGCGGCCAGGTGCGCCGGCCCGGTGTTACCGACCACCACACAATCGGCCCGCGCCAACACCGAGGCCAGCTCGGCGAGCGAGGTACGACCGCCGACGTCGACACCGCCGGCCGCCGCCACCTCAGCGGTCAGCTCACGCTCGTCCGGGCTGCCGGTGACCACGACCCGGTGACCGGCGCGGGCGAGAGCGGCGACGATGTCGGCACAGCGCTGCGGCGGGCAGGCCCTGGCTGGCACCGACGCCCCGGGGTGGACGACCACGTAGCCGGCCGGCAGATCAACCGGTGGACGGGTCGGCAGCGATTCGGGATCCAGCCGCAGCGTCGATTCGTCGCCGGCGGACAGTCCGAATCCGGCCGCAGCGGCCAGCGACAACGCCCGCTCCACCTCCGGTATCCCCGCGGGCACACGGTGGCGCAGGTCGAGCAGGCTGCCGGGGTAGTCGTCGCTGATGGCAGCGACCTGCGGCACGCCGGCCATCCGCAGCAGCAGCGCCAGCGGCAGCGCGGACTGGTGGAACGACGTGAAGATCAGCGCCTGGTCAGCACCGACGGCCGTAAGCCGGGTGATCAGCTCCCGCATCGGGTCCGCCTCCACCGGCGCCGGTGACGGGTCGATCCACGGCAGCGGCCACTCGATCAGCTCGTCCACACCCGGCAGCAGCCCGGCGGCCGCCCGGCCGCGCGGGCCGCACAACAACACGACCCGGTCAGCACCGGCCGCCACCGCCCGGATCGCCGGCCCGGTGACCAGCACATCACCGGCCGAGTCGCTGCGCGCCACCAGCACCGTGCGCGGGCGCCCGTGGACCTCATGCCCCGGCTGAGGTGCCAGCTCGGCGCGTACCAGCGCCTGACGACGGAGCACCTGGTCGACGGCGTCTGCCAGGTCGACGGCGACCGCAGGCGCGGCGGCGATCTCCTCCGGACGGGTGACCGCTGTCGGCACCAGAATGCCGGCGGCGCCGGCCGCCACGGCGGCGACCATGTCCCGGCCGATGTCGCCGATCACCGCACAGCGGCTCGGCTCGGTGCCGAGCGCCCGGGCGGCAGCCTCGACCAGCCCGGGTGCCGGCTTGCGGCACCGGCAGTCCGCCTCTTCCCCGTGCGAGCAGACCTGCCAGGTGTCGAAGGGGCCGAGCAGCGTGTCGACGCGAGCGTGCACCGCGTTCATGTCGGCCGCGGTGAACAGGCCGCGGGCTAGCCCGGACTGGTTGGTCACCACGCCCAACCGCAGGCCGGCGGCGCGGAGCCGGTCGAGCGCCGCCCGCGCGCCGGGCATCGGGCGAACCTTGTCCGGGTCACCGTTGTACGGCACGTCCTCGATCAGGGTGCCGTCCCGGTCGAGGAGTACGGCGTCGAAGAGGCGGGTGACGGTACGGTCCTGCCCGTCGGTCATCGCACACCGTCGCGGTGGCGCACGAGCTGGCAAGGCGCCTCGTGACGGCCGTGCCACCAGCCACGCAACCAGTAGGTCACGGCGAGCGGCGGGATCGTCGCACTGGTCACCGCCATCGCGGTGACCTCGGCGCGGGTACGCGGTCCCGGCGCGATCCGCTCGTAGGCGAACCGGGCCGTACCGGCCAGCCAGACTGCGCCGGCCAACGCCGCCGCACCGGCAAAGGGGCGGGCGGCACGCGAACCTGAGGCGGCCAACCGGGCGGCCAGCGCGGCGACCGCCACAGCCCCGGCCGCGGTGGTTGCGGCGTGCCGGTGGCGACGCCCCGCCGGCACGCCCAGTTCCTCACGCCAGCCGGAACCGTACAGCCGGCGTAGCAGAGCGTCGTCGGCGTTGCCCCGCTGGCTACGTAGGCTGACCCACGGACCCTCGGCACGCACCGGGTGGGTGACGGTGCGGTTGCCGTGGACCAAGCGCCACCCGGTGAGCCGGATCCGGTGGGCCAGCTCCGCATCCTCCCGGTAGGCGCGGGGGAACCGCTCGTCGAAGCCGCCCACGGCGGCGAGCGCGGCCCGTCGGTAGGTCATGTCGGCGGTGATCCACTCGCCCTCGGCCAGGCCGGCGGTCGCCCGTTCCCAGTCGGTCGGCCGTCGGTCGGCCGGCAGCGGCACCCGCACGACACCCTGCACGCCACCGACCCGGTCGGGCACCGCGAGATCAGCGACAAGCCGGTCGAGCCAGTCCGACGCCGTCACCACGTCATCGTCCAGGAACGCCACCCAGGAGAACCGGGCTGCCCGCCAGCCGAGGTTGCGCGCTGCCGCCGGACCAACGCCGCGACCACGCAACACTTTCGTACACGCCGTCAGCGCTCCCGGTACGGGCAGCTCGCCGCCGCCGGTGGACCGGTCGTCGACCAGCAGGATCTCGAGCCCTTCCCGGCCGTCGACCTGAGCGGCGAGCGCGGCCAGCAGGTCGCCGAGGCTGTCCCGACCCAGGGTCGGCACGACGATGCTGATCATCGCGCTGCCCCCGGATCGGCCCGATGCACCGCGTAGGGGCCGATGGCGAGCAGGTCCACCGGCGCGGACCCGAACAGCTCCATCGCCTCCCGCGGCGTGTCGACCATCGGCCGGCCCGCGGTGTTCAGCGAGGTGTTGACCACGACCGGCAGACCCGTGAGCCGATCGAACTCGGCAAGCATCTCAGCCACCAACGGCTCGGCGGTCGGGTCGACGGTCTGCAGCCGCGCTGTGCCGTCGACGTGCACCACCGCCGGGATCCGATCCCGCCAGGCCGGTGCGACCCGGTGTACGAAGAGCATGTACGGGCTGGGCAGTACGCCTTCGAAAATCTCGGCGGCGCGCTCGGCACGTACCATCGGGGCGATCGGCCGGAACTGTTCACGGCCCTTGATGTCGTTCATCCGCCGGGTGGTGTCCGGATCTCCGGGGTGCGCCAGCAACGACCGGTGGCCCAGTGCCCGAGGTCCGTACTCGCTGCGGCCCTGGAACCAGGCGACGACACCGTTGCCGGCCAGCACCCGGGCCGCCTCGGCGGCGATCGAGTCCGGCCGCCGGTATGGCAGCGCCGCCCGGCGCAACTCGGCCTCCAGTGCGTCGTCGGTCCATCCGCGGCCCAGATCGACGCCGGGCATCGGGGCGGTGGTGTCACCGAGCACGGTGGCCAGGTGCAGGGCCGCGCCGAGCGCCGTACCCGCGTCACCTGCCGCCGGTTGCACCCACACCCGCCGGTAGGGGCCCTCCGCAGCGATCCGGGCGTTGGCGACGCAGTTCAAGGCGACCCCGCCGGCCATGGTCAGGGTGGCCGGTCCATCGGCTGCCTCGTACAACCATCGGGCCAGTTCGAGGATCGTCTCCTCCACCCGGACCTGCACACTGGCGGCGAGATCCGCGTGGTCTGCCGTCATCTCCCCGTCCGCGGCACGCGGCTTGGCCAGTGAGGACCAGTCGATCTGGTCCACGGTGAACCCGCCGTCGTCAGTGGTGCGGACAAGGTCGCGCAACAGCCCCAGGTGGCGTGGTTGGCCGTACGAGGCCAGCGCCATCACCTTGTACTCGTCGCTGGAGTGCAGGAAGCCCAGGTGCCGGGTGAGGTCCTCGTAGAGCAGGCCCAACGAATGCGGCAACTGCTGCGCGGCCAGTTGCCGCAGCCGTCCCTCGACGTAGACACCACCCAGGTGGCTGGCCGTCTCACCCCGCCCATCCAGCACCAACACGGCGGAGGCCGTCGTACCGCTTGCCTCCGGTGGCGCGGCGAGCCCGGCGGAGGCGGCGTGCGCAACGTGGTGTGGCACGAACCGCACGATGCCCGGGTCAAGACCCGGCAACGCCTCGGCGAGGAACTGCGGTGCCCTCTTCGCGTACTCGACCCGCAGCCAGTCCCACGGATCCGCCAGGCCCAACTCGGCGGCGTCTCGGCACAGTCCAGGGTCGAAGGAGTAGGCGATCGCGTCGAGGCTGCCGGCATCGATGCCGGCCTGCCGCAGACACCAGGCGGCGGACAGCTCGGGGAGCTCCCACGCCGAGAAGGGCACCGGACGCTTGCCGTGCTTACGCCGGCTGAACCGTTCCTCCTCCGCGGCGACCACCACCCGGCCGTCGATGACCAGGGCGGCCGCCGGATCGTGAAAGATCGCATTGATCCCGAGAACACGCATAGAACCCTCTCTACCCCGTGCCTCCGGGGCCACACCGAAGATCGGCAACTTCCCAAAAGACATGAAATGTCCATCTGGCACCTACGGTTCGACACACCCGCACCGCGGCATCTGGACAACCGAACTGTTAGGGACTTCCCGAGCGAGCCGCTCGATCAGGTCCCAAGGGGATCACCGAGTTGTGGCGACTGTCGGAGCGTCCACAGCCAATCGGGTCTCGGTGGCCGCCAACAGATAGGTGACGCACGGGCGGCATCGCGCAGGATCAGCGTGACTTTGGCGCGGGTGGCGGCGTGCTCCGCTCGCAGCAGGGCGCTGATGCCGTGTGCGCTGAAGAAGGTCACCTGAGAGAGGTCGAGTATCACCCGTACGGGACGCCGGGTGATCACGTGTTCGGCCAGCTCGCTGATGAGGTGTGCGGTGCTCATGTCGACCTCGCCACGGACGGTGATCGACGGCACTGGTCCCTCACTGTCGAGGAACAGTGTCATGATCGGTTCGGCGGGTTGAGCACGCTGTCGAGCGGGCCTGGTGAGGATGGGCATGTCGCCTCCCGATCTGGTGCATCGGTGAGTCGGATCCTCCCGCAGCAGCAAGGCGCGGGTGGCGGACCTGGGCGCGCGTCTTGACCCGCAGCCGACCTTACCCATGGCGTGCGCCGCTGACACCAAGCGAGTGTGAAAGAGCCTGATGCTGGCGGTGACCTTCGATTCGGCGGTCCCGCTGCTGCCACCCGCGCAGCCGGACGAGCAGGGTCCCCACCCGGTGTCAGGCGTTGAGCCAGGAGGAGTCCAACCTGAGCCAGCGGACGCTGGCGCACCTGCGCCGGGAGTGGCCACCGAGAGCTTCGACGACTTTCGGTGACGCTAGCGTCGCCGTGAATGGTCGACCGGTCGGGGGATGGCGACGGGCTCAGCGCAGCAGGACCGGGCCCGTGTCGATCCGGGTCCGGAACAGAAGGTACGGCTTGCGCCGCAGGTCCTGTCCCGCTGGTAGGCGGCTTGCCGGTGCAGCTGGTCGGCGGTGACGTACAGAGGTACCCGTCGACGGCCCACCGACATCGTGTTTGGCCAGAGCGGTCGCGAGTCGTGGACCACGGTCTCGTACTCGCCGTCGGCGCGTCGGCGCAGCACCGCGTTGTGTTCGTAGGAGCTGAGGTAGAGCCGGCCGGTGTCGTCGGTCTCCAGGCCGTCGGAGCCGCCGCCCTTGTCGCCCTCGTCGATCACCGTCGCGGCGACCTCGTCGTCGCCGAGCCTCTGGTCGGTCAGGGCGTCGGCGGCGACGCTGTACCAACGACGCGAGGCCAGAGGACAGTAGTAGAGGCGGGAGCCGTCGGCGGCGATGGCGATGCCGTCGCAGCCCATGACCACCGGTGTCGGATCGCCGTCGGCGGGGCGTTGCAGGAACGGCCGACCCTCGACCACGGGTTGGAACGCCTGCAGGGGTTCCGCCTTCGTCGACGGGTGCTCGTGCAGCCGCCGCCACGACTGGCCGCTGGCCAGGTCGACCACGATGATCCCGTCCGGGCCGGAGTCGGAGGAGTCGGTGATGTAGGCGACGCCGGCCTCACCGCGGCGCAGGTCGAAGCACACGTCGTTGATGTAGGTACTGGGCAGCGCCACGTCGGCCGGGAAGTACGACAGCACCGCCACTCTGGCCCAGCAGATGCAGGAGGCGATGGCCAGCCGCGCGGTCATCGAGCAGGCCAAGGGCATCATCATGGCCGAACGCCGCTGCACCGCCGCCGAGGCGTTCGACATCCTGGCGAAGGTGTCGCAGGACTCCAATCGCAAGGTCCGCGACGTGGCCCAGGCCCTCGTCAACCGGGCAGCCGGAGCACCCGAAGGCTGAACCCGTCTACTTTTCGCGGGCCTTGCGGGTGCTGCCGTTGTTGGCCTTGCGGATGGCCTCGACGAGGTCCGCCTTGTTCATCCGTGACCGGCCACGGACGTCGAGCTTCTTGGCCAGGTCCATCAGGTGTTCCTTGCTGGCGTTGGCGTCGACCCCACCGGCTGTCCGGCCCGACGAGCCGCGGCCGCCGGCGGCCTTCTTGTCACTCGGCCCCTTCCTCGCCTTCGGCTCCCAGTGGTCGCCCACCTTCTCGAAGGAGTGCTTGACGGCCGCGAACGCCGTCCGGTGGGCGCGCTCGCCCTCACCGTACGAGTCGACCGCCGAGTCGTGCGCCTCCGCGTAGGTGTCCTGTGCCTTCTTCGGTGACCGCTTCAGGGTGGTGGGCATGTCCTTCCGCGCCGGCATCGTCGCTCCTCTCGTAGCTTCTCGTCGTTGACCGTGCCCCCTAGTCGCCGCGCCAAACACCGCCGTTCGCCAGCGCGCGGCTGCCGTTCCCATTCGAGGGTTTGGGGCGCGAGCGTGGAAAGGTGACGACATAGACGCTTCCTCGAGAATCGGGACATTGATGCGGGTCGGCTACAAGCTGGCCAGTGAGGATGCGTGCCGAGGGAGATCATCCGGCAGACGGTCCGGGTCGAGGAGGTCGGCTTCGACTTTGGTCGAGATGAGCGACCACTTCACCCGGCCATCATCGCGCAGGCCGCGGTCACCCTCGCGAAGCGATTGCGGAGGCACTGGAAAAGTGACGAGCGAACTGCCCAATCCGGTCAACTTCGACGCCGCCTCCCACACGGTCAGTCACCGAGGATGACATCCGGCAACAGTTCGCCGTCGGCCCCACCCCGACCCCGACGGCTTCCTCGACTTCTACCGACACCCTCGCCGACCGCCTCCGCGCCGCATCGGCCGGACCCGCCGTGCGTACTCCCCGGCAGACCGGGCAGAAGTCGACGGTAGGTAGAGCAAACTCAGCGAGAGAGGGACTTCCCGATGCCGAGCACCACGATGCCCATGCTGGAGACGTACCCGAAGTCAATCAACCTGGATCGGACGAAGCTCGCGGCGGCGATCGACGCCCTCAACGACTGCGCGCAGGCCTGCACCGCGTGTGCCGATGCCTGCCTCAGCGAGGACATGGTCGCGGACCTGACCAAGTGCGTCCGGACGAACCTGGACTGCGCCGACATCTGCGCGACCACCGCCCGGGTGCTGTCCCGGCACACCGGCTACGACGCGAACATCAGCCGCACACTGCTGGAGGCGTGCGCCACCGCCTGCAAGTCCTGCGGGGACGAATGCGCCGCTCACGCCGACAAGCACGAGCACTGCCGGATCTGCGCCGAAGCCTGCCGCGCCTGCGAGCAGGCGTGCCGGGACCTGCTCGACACGATCAGCTGAGCACATGCGGGCGGCGCCGGCACCCGAGAGGGTGCCGGCACCGCGCATTCACCGCTTGGCCTCGTGCTTAGCCATCTGAGGCTGCTCCCCCTTGCCGATCTTGCGCAGGGCGTCGCGGAGCTGCTCCTCGGTCATCTTGGAGTTGCCCTCGATACCCGCGTCGTGGGCCTGCTGACGCAAATCGTGCAGCTTCTCCCGGTCACCCATGTCGACCTCCCCGTGGATTCGATGGCGCCGCTGATCCGCGCGCCATGTCGCCTGCGGCGTTCCCGGGTCGCGGCGGAGGCAAACGGAGTCAGCGGGCACCGGGTCCCGGGTTCTTGTCGGCGTTGCGGGTGATGACGCTGAAGTGGCCCTCGGACTCCATCCGGACCTCCCTGACATCGTCCAGACGCTCGACGCCCTGCCCGCGGAGTTGGCTGTACAATCATCCTCAATGATTGATCAACTCGCGGCGCATATTACGGCGCAAGGTACGGCCGTCCCAGTACCAGGGACCCCGGGTGAATGATCCGGGCGGCGGCAGGCCACCGGTAGGCCAGCACATCTAGCACGTACGCCCACACAATGATCACCGCGACCAGCAGCACCCCGTCGGCGACCGAGGTGTAGTCGTCGGCCATCGCGTTCTGGGCGGCGTCGGCGATCAGCACGATGACCAGCAAATCTGTGACACCGGTGCTGCCGCTCTCCCGTTCGAGCGGCACCCGCTGCAGGAAGAAGACCGCCAGGTAGATCACGCTGCCGCGCAGCGCGATCTCCCACAGCGGTGTGTCGGAAACGAACAGCTTCCACCAGTCCCGCTCCGGCATCTATGACGCAACCTGCTGCCCGGGTCGCGGCGGATGTTCGCTGCTGGGCTCTCGCTCTGAAGTGGATGAGGTGGCCCAAGCGCCGGGCGGGTGCCGGGGCGCCGCCAGCTCGGCCACCACCCCGAAATGATCACTTGCCCATACTCCGTTCACCGGCTCGTCGAAGGCCAACTGGCAGTTGACGACCTCAAGAGTCGGGCCATGGACTCCACAGCGAATCATGACGTAGTCGATCCGACGTCCCAGCTCCAACGACATCTCGCCGGCTCGTTCGAGTGGGTTCGTTGGCGTGAAGGTATGCCCGGGGTCCTCCGGATGCATCGCCGCCCAGGTGTCTCGGTAGGCGACGCTGGTGCCGTGCAGCGACTGCTTGCCGGTCCAGAACCGGATGCTGGCAGAGTCGGGGGTGTCGTCGAAATCCCCAGCCAGCACCACATGCACGTGGCGGCCAGCGACCTCGTTCTCGACGAACCGGGCGCAGGCGACTGCTTGCAGCTCACGTTCGTGGGCATAACCTATCTGCCAGGTGGGCTTGTGGTGGACGAACAGCAGTGGCCCGATCGGTGGTGGTGCCTCGATCTCACCGACGACGGCCGCGCTCCACGGCAGGTCGACCCGATCGGTGACACGCAGATCAACCTCGTGCACGGTATCGATGGGCCATCGACTGGCGAAGGTGGCTCCCACACCGTCTCTGGAGCGGCGCGAGTGATGAACGACGTGGTAGGCCGGGCCGAGCACATCCGGAACCTGGTCGTAACCAGCGTCCTTCACCGTCTCCTGCAGCGCGACCAGGTCTGGGCGCCACCTTGCGATCCCTGCTCGTATCACCAAGCGCCGTCGGTTCCAGTCGCCGTGATCCGGCGAGAGCAGGTTGAGGGTCATGACCCTCAGATGCGTCTGCGCCGCGCTGTTCGGTGTCCCGGCTCTTCCGTCCCGCATACAGGTGTTTTACCTGCGTGCCGGATCGCCGAAACGCATCCGCTCAGCCGGTCCGCGTTTTGGCTCCAGCAGACTGGTCGGGGCTCGCTCGGGATGGTTGCGCGGATTCGGCTGCGCATTCTGGTTGCCTAAGTCAATCGCCTGGATCAGACGTGCGCTCAATTCGTTGGGGCCACGCCGTCTCTGATCCGGGCTCGCAACATCTCGTCGGTCAGCGCGGGCCGGCCGCCGGGATGCCCAACGGTCGCGCCGGCAGCGGCCACTGCGTACGACGCGGCGGACGCCGGTGTGTCACCGCGTAGCAGCGCTACTGTCAGCGCGGCGGTGAGGGCGTCGCCGGCACCCGTGGTGTCGACCGCCTCGTCGCTGCTCAGCGGGGTCAGGAGGCTTCCCGAACCCCAGTGCTGATGCCGCCAGACGAAAAGGTTTCCGATCGGTCCCAGCCCGAGCACGATCAGTGCCGGACCTGTGTCGAGCATATCCATGGCCGCCTTTCGGACCATGTCCGGATTGTCGCTGCGGACTCCGGTCAGCAGCTCTGTCTCCCGGTCGTCGGCCCGTACCACGTCGGCTGCCGCGAGTAGGGATCGCCGGTGTTCGTCGTCGGCGGGAGCACCGTCGAGCACCACCAGGGAGCCTGCTGTCTGTCCCTGACGTGCGGCGGCCAGCGCCGCCGCAGGTCGCTGCTGCAACTGCACCAGCACCGCGTCCATCCGCTGGAAGGCATTGGCTGCGGCTGCGATGTCGGCCTCGGTGAGCAGCGTCGCCTCTGGCAGATGCTGGAGATAACGCCATCGTCCCTGCGGCTCCAGCACTTCGATGATCAGCCCGGTCGGTATCCCGCTGCGCCGGACGACATAGGTGACGTCGATACCGTCCCGGCGTGCCCGAGCCAGCAGATCATCGCCGACATCGTCGTCGCCTGCCACCGCGAGTAGCGTCGCCGCGGCTCCCAGTTGGCTCAGCGCGACCGCCTGGTTGGCGCCCTTGCCGCCGAGTACTTCACGGCGCCGCCCCACGTCAGTCGCCTGATGCGGTCCGGGAAGCCGGTTCACGGTCAGTACCACGTCCCGGGCCAGTTGACCCATCACCAGTACACGCGGCGGCGACACGTCGACTCCCGTACCCAGGATGGGCGCTGGTTATCCTCAGGAGGCGGGCCGCCTCGGTGGCGGGCGGCGCGTCCCTGTTGGCTGTCGGAACGTAGTCGTCACCGTCGGGGGCCTGGGACGGAGCGGGTCTCGGATACATCGGCGATCACCGTCACGGCGCCGCACGACACGACACCGCCGACCCCGGCGTTCCGCCAGAGCCCCCTCGGGGCGACGGTTGGTCGCCGCGCCGGTGTTCCACCTCGACATTCGAGGCGGCGAGTTCATCGACGCGAACCCGGGTGAGTAGCGCGTCGACCGCAGTTCGGTTACTCGCGCCGGGATGTCGCACGATCGGTGTAGATCACGATGGTCCCGGGGGCGACATCAGTTCGCGCCACTGGTCTCCTCCTTCGGTTCGGAGGGCGCGACGCCCACCGGGGTCGGCGTCACGCGAGGTGGTAGGTGGTTCAGGTGGTCAGGGCAACCTTCAGCCAGCCGGGGTCACGGTCCTGAAACTCGCGGTACGCCTGCAGTACGTCGGTCATCGGTTCGTGCTTGGTCAGCAGCTGGGCCGGGTCGACCGTGCCATTGGTGACCAGCCGCAACAGCTCCGGAATGTAGCGACGGTGGTGGCAGTTGCCGCTACGAACGGTCAGGTTCTTCATCATCGCCTCGCCGAACGGCCAGGTCGTGACGGTCTGCGGGTAGACGCCGATGACGCCGACGGTGCCCGCCTTCACCACCGCCTGCACGGCCCACTGCGCGGCGAGGCTCGGCGCCCACGCCGGATCGGTCTCCGAAGCGTGCTCCGCTGCCATCGTCCAGAACGCGGCCACTCGACGACCGGTGCGTGTCGGCGAGTGACTGCCGGGGTAGGAGGTGTGCAAACCGCAGGAGGTCCGGATGCGCCGAATGGTGGTCTTGGTTGTGGTGCTGATGCTGGCGACCGGTTGCGGATGGCCGCGGGATGTCGGCACGACCAGAGACGATGTTCATGGCGGCGTGTTGCGGGTGGGGGTGAGTGAGGCGCCGCCGTGGACGCGGGTCGCCGACGAGGGAGCGGTGACCGGGGCCGAGGCGGAGCTGGTGCGGCGTCTGGCGCGGCGGCTCGACGCTCGGGTGGAGTGGTTTCCGGGCTCGGAGTCGGAGCTGATGGCGGCGTTGCACGGCCGAGTTCTTGATCTGGTTGTCGGCGGGCTCGACGCGAAGGCGCCGTGGACGACGCAGGCCGCATTGACCCGCTCGTACGTCACCATGCGGACGGTCGTGGCGGTGCCCACCGGCGTTTCCGCCCCAGGTGAGTTGTCCGGGGTACGGGTTGCGGTACGGGCCGGTACCGCCGAGGTGGCCGCGCTGCGCGGCGAGGGCGCACTGCCGGTGCCGGTGCCGGAGGTGAGCGGTCGGGAAGGGCTGCCCGTGGTGGTGGGCCAGTGGCGACTTGCGGAACTGGGGCTGCGGGAGACCGGGCACGAACTTGCCGTCCACGATCACGTGTGGGCGGTGCCGGCGGGTGAAAACGGGTGGCAGGTCGAGGTGGAACGGTTCCTGCTGGCCCTGTCACACCCCGAGATCGAGCAACTGCTGGCCGACGCCGAGCGGGCGGAGGCGACCGCATGAGGGTGTACGACCGGTTCGAGTTGCCTGCGGACAAGGCCGCACTGCACCGGCAGGCGATCCGGCTGGAGTGGTGGACGATCGGATTCTTCGTCGCGGCGGTCGCCCTGCTCGCGCTCACTCTCGGACAGTCGCAGGCGATGAAGGCCGCCTGGATCGAGGACATGCTCGGCCTGGTGCCGCCGGCGGCGTTCCTGATCGCCGCCCGGTACCGAAACCGCCGGCCGAACGACCGGTTCCCGTACGGCTATCACCGTTCGGTCAGCGTCGCGTTCCTGGCCGGCGCGGTCGCGCTGCTCGGCCTCGGCGGCTACGTCGTCTACGACTCCCTCGTCCGGTTGCTCACCCGGGAACGCCCACCGATCGGATTGATCGAGGTCCTCGGTCACCAGGTGTGGCTGGGCTGGGTAATGATCGCCGCGCTGTGCGTGACGATGGTGCCGGCGATCCTGCTCGGCCGGGCCAAGCAGCGCCTCGCCCAGCAGCTGCACGACAAGGTGCTCTACGCGGACGCCGAGATGAACCGTGCCGACTGGTTGACCGCCAGTGCGGCGATCCTCGGCATTCTCGGCATCGGCGCCGGGCTGTGGTGGGCCGACGCCGTCGCCGCGCTGGTCATCGGCGCGGACATCGTCCGCGACGGTCTCCGCACCTCCCGCAGCGCGGTGGCCAACCTGATGGACAACCGCCCCCGCGTCGTCGACGGTAGCCGCCCCCACCCGCTGCGGGACGACCTGCTGACCGCCGTACTCGACCACGACTGGGTCGCCGACGCGTGGCTACGCCTCCGAGAAGAGGGCCACGTGTTCGTCGGTGAACTGCTCGTCGTCCCAGTGCCCGACACCGACCGCCTGGTCCAACGAATTGAGGACCTGGGGACTTTCGCCCGGACCTTCGACTGGCGGATGCACGACCTCATCGTCGCCCCGGCCAGTCGCATCGACGGCGTCACCGAGGGCCGGGACCCCTCCGCGACAATCGGGCCACCCTGCCCACGGGTACGCCATGAGACCTGTCGGCCGACCGAGTCTGACCCCGCACAACCACAGTGACACCAGCCGACCCGACATCGCCCGCCAGTCGCCCCGACCGGCACCGGGCCTGACACCAGCGGCAGCATTGCCGCCGGTTCAGCGGAGGACGACTGCGAATTCACGTTCGTGGCCACCGATGGGCACCTGTACGGCGATTGCCAACCGGCTGCGCCAGCAGGCCGACTACCAGCAAGGGCAGGACCAAGCGGTGGAGCCGACGTAGCGGGCGATCGACGATCACGTCTATCTCCCGCCGGAGAGGGGCCGACAGGTGCGTACGAGGGCAGTTCCGGTGTTCATCGTCTTCCTGCTCAACGGGATCATCGCCGGCTCGTGGGCGCCCCGTATGCCGAGCCTCGCCGAACAGATCGGCGCCGGTCCGGGGGTGCTCGGTCTCGTCCTGCTGGGTGCGAGCGTCGGGCTGGCGGCGGCGGCCTCGGTCGCGGGCCGGTTGTGTGCCCGCTTCGGTGCCCGGGTGATGATCCTGGTGTCGGCCGTCGCGGCCGCGGGTCTGCTTCCCGTCCTCGCGCTGGTCAGCTCGCCGGTGCAACTCGGTCTCGTTCTGGTGTTGCTCGGCGCGTCCTTCGGTGTGTTCGACGTGTCGATGAACGTGGCCGCCGTGACCGTCATCCGTCGCGTGGAGCGGCCGCTCATGGCGGTCTTCCACGCCGCGTTCAGCTTCGGCGCGTTGGGCGGCTCGCTGGCCGCCGCGATCGCCGCCGGGCACCGCGTGGACCTGCTTACATACTTCGCCGTGGTCGCGCTCGTCTCGTGCGCCATCACCGCTGCCGTGATCCGGTTCGTGCCGACGGAAAAACCGACCACCGGCAACCCCCTGGAGCGCGGCGGACTCGACCGAAGCATGCTGCGCCGCCCGGTGCTGTGGCTTCTCGGCGGCGTCGCATTCCTCTCCGCCGTTGTCGAGGGCTCCAACGCCGACTGGTCGGCATTGTTCGCGGTCCGCGAGCGAGGCATGTCCGAGGCAGCCGGCGCGCTCATGTACTCCGTCTTCTGCCTTGCCATGGGAATGATGCGGCTCTTCGGCGAACGGATCCAACGCCGCTTCGGTGCCATCCGGATCCTGGTAGCCGGCTCGGTGCTCGCCGGCGTCGGTCTGCTGACGGCGGCCATCGTGCCGGTGGCCTGGCTCACTTACGCCGGCTACGCGCTGGCCGGCGGTGGCGTCGCGTTCGCTTTCCCGGTGGTGATCGATCTGGCCGGTGCCGTCGGACGGCGCAGCGACGGTACCGGCGGCGAACGGGAGATCGGGTTCGTCACGGCCATCGCCTACTCGGGGTTTCTCATCGGCCCGCCCATGATCGGCGGGGTGGCGGAACTGACGAACCTGTCGGTCGCCGTCGGGTTCATCGGGGTTGTCGCGATGCTCATGGCGCCGGTCGCACTCGCTGCGGCCGCCGCCCGGCGCCGCGAGGACCGCGGCCGGCGCACGCAAACCGAACCCCCTCGCGACTACGCGCACACCGAACGTCGCGGATAGGAGCACGACCCCACGTCCTTTCCGCCAGCATCCGTCCAATCGGCACGGGAGGAATCGGCATGAGTCAGCGTCACCTGTTTTTGGCAAGTAAACGGGCCGCCGTGAGCTTCGCGCCCGACCCCGACACCGGCGAGCTGCGCCCCGCGTTGGCCCCCGGCGGCACCGGAAAGGTAGTGGCCGACCAAGCCGGTGTGCTCGGCGTCTCCCGGATCGCCAGCGCCGAACACCAAGGGCGATCGCCAAGTGGCCGCCGAGCACCCGGACGGTCTGGAGGTGCAACTACCATCCGGCGGCGGCGTCACCATCCGGCTGCTGCGCCACGACCAAGAGACGTTCGGCGTGGTGCAGGATTTCGTCACCGCCGAGCTGCTGTGGGCGGCCAACAACTACGGCTGGGACCGCTGGACGACGCCCACCTTCACCGAGCGGACCTACACGGCGATGGACCACTTCGCCGCGTTCAACAAGGACTTTTCGACGGCACTGCTAGACGCCTCCGACAAAGTCGCTGACCCGGTGTACCTCGTGCACGACTACCAACTCCTCGGTGTGCCGGCGCTGCTCCGCGAGCGCCGGCCGGACGCGCCGGTGCTGCTCTTTGTCCACATCCCGTGGCCTTCACCGGACTACTGGCGGGTCCTGCAACTTCCTCGACTGCGTCGCCGACCTGCTGCCAGACGCCAAGGTCGACCGGGACGGCGGGGTGGTGCGATGGCGCGGCAACCAATGCGGGGTGCGGACAATGCCCCTCGGCTACAGTCCGCTCACCTGCGGGGCCGCCAGCCCCGATTGCCGGACGGCGTAGCGGAGTGGGTTGGCAACGACCCGCTCGTGGTGCACGCGGGTCGGACCGACCCGGCGAAGAACGCCGAGCGGGCCGTGCGCGCGTTCCTCCGCGCGGTGCGCTCCGATCAGAGGCTCGCCGCTGCGCCGACGCCACCGCCCAACTGGTCCTCAACGCCGCCCGCCGCACCCGCAAAAAGATCAAGACCAAGGCCCGCAAGAACCGGCCCGACCGCGGCCCCAAAGCCGGCACCCCGGCACCGACGAAACCGAAAACAGGTGCTCCGACCCCGGCGAAGCGCAAGCAGGCCGCGAAGCCGCAGGTCACATCCCGACAAACCCGCGAGCAGGCCGCTTCCGGGGCCGCACCCACATCGCACCCACGTGACACCCACCGTCCACATGGCCGGACAGCACAAAGGGCCTGACCCGCGTTCCGGCAGGCCAGGCCTTCTATGATCTTGCGCGCCCGAAGGGACTCGAACCCCTAACCTTCTGATCCGTAGGGCCGGTTCCGGGGATCGACGCCAACGACGCTGACGCGCCGAGGCAACGGGCAGGCGTACGCACTGTCGAGATCGGACACTTGTCATCCTTTAATTCGCATACATCCTTACGGCTGACATCCATTTTGACATCAACCGGGGCGCTCAACCATGACCATCAGCGGCGCCGACACCAATACCGCGCCAGAACAGCCCACTACCAGCGAAGACTCCAACTCCACCAGGTGCGGCTGGAGTACTAGCCCGTGCCGTCGAGGTCGCCAGCCCCCGGCATCCCTCACGAGCGACAGGGCGTGAGCCACCAAGCAGGCCAATCAGGCAGGCCGGACACCGCCGCGCCTGGGCACCAACGTGCCAGCTGGCGTGGAGGGCACCGCAAGGAGTCCCTCGCACGGTGTTGGCGAGACCGAGTACACGCGCCACCGGCGCGGCCAACGCGAAGCAGTCACACCCCTGAGACGGGGCCACCCATCGGACGACGCCATGCCATGATTCGCGCGTGTCCACACCAGCTGCCCGGCGGAACGCCTCCGCGCTCGCCCTTACGCTCCTGCTGACTGGCTGCGCCAACCAGGCCGCCCCGGTGCAGGCCAAGCCGACACCCCCGACCTACCAACTGGTCGACGACCTGTGCGAGCGCCTCGACCACAGCTGGATGACCGACCTCGCCACAACGCCCCCCAGGCACAGATCAATCCCATCGCTACCTGCTGGCAAGGACCATCGACGGTGTTTCACCACGGCACTCGACAAAGATCGGCGCACCCTGATCCAAGTGCAAATTGACACCTCAACGCCATCGGACGGCCAGGCCGCCCTGCCCGGATCCTCGCAGCCAATTGACGGCCTAGGAGACCAGGCGCGGATCCAGTTCGGGGAGCCCGTCACAGGCCCGAACGAACACCTGGGGGGCCAGATCACCACCCGCATCGACCGCCTCGCAACAGTCCACGGAACCGCGAAGGTGGGGGTGACTCTTACAGTCCACGCGCCAGCGGTTCCCGAAAAGACAGCAACCGAAGCAGTACTGACCGACTACGTGAACGAGATCCTTACGTTCATGGCGGCCGTTCAGTAACGGTAGGCGGTCCTGGACCGCGTTGGGGGCGCCCGCATCTGAACGTCCACGTCGAAGCGGCCAACGGCGAGTTCAGCGACGCCGGCACCAACGGCCTCTCAGCCAAGCCGTTCGCTTGCGAGGGAGCCTGCAGTATTCAGTTGGTCGAGCCGCCAAGGTCTCCTTCGATGCGCAACAAGCCGTGGCCGCTGACTGTGGAAACAGGCGCGTCGCTTTCCGTATTCGCATCGCGATCCAGAAATCCGAGATGGTGGACCGCGAGCCCGGAGCAATGGCCCATCGACTCTGACCTCGACGCACTGGAGATGCCCAGCAGCCGGGCTCCGGCCTTCGACGGCAGCCACTACCCAGCCCTCGGGTGGTCCGCCGCCCCGCCAGCCGGCGGATCGCCGGAAGCACATGTGGCGAGCGCCGGTCGATAGGCCCGTATCGGCAGGTTGGTCGGCGTCGGTGGAACAGGTGACTCCACAAGAAGGGCACGGTCATGGCGAGGTCAGAGGTGATTTTCAAACGGTGCGGGTGCCGGGACGACCAGCGGCGGCGATTGGAGCAGTCCTGCCCCCGATTGGGCGAACGTGGCCACGGCACCTGGTACTTCCACTGCTCCGCCACGAATCTGCTCGGCCAGCGGGAGCGGGCCCGTCGTGGTGGCTACCCCTCGCAGGCCGCCGCCCGCCACGCCCGCGACGAATGGCTGAACAGCACCGAGGCGGACCGGACGACACAGGGCTGGACGGTCGAGCGGTGGCTGCGTCACTGGCTCGACAACCGCACGAAGATCCGACCCACCACCCGCTTCCACTACAATCGCGACGTCGACACCGTCCTCATCCCGCAGCTCGGCCACTACCGCCTGGCCGACCTCGACGCCCCGCTCCTGCGCACCGTGTTCGCGCACATAGCGACCACCAGGAACAGCAAGGGCCGCCCCCAGTCCGCCTCGGCGATGCACCACCTGCGCACCACCCTGCGGGCCGCCCTCAACCTCGCGGTCAAGGAAGGCGTCCTGGACTGCAACCCGGCCCGGCACATCGAGATCACCGGCTACCAGCAACCCCACGCCACGGTCTGGACCGACGCCCGCGTCGCCTCCTGGGAACAGACCGGCGCCCGACCCGCCGTGGCCGTCTGGACCGCCGACCAGCTCGCCGAGTTCCTCAGCGCCGTGAACGACGACCCCCTGTTCGCCCTCTGGTGGCTCGCCGGCCTACGCGGACTGCGCCGCGGTGAGCTGTGCGGGCTGCGGTGGTCCGACATCGACCTCGACCGCGGCACCCTGACCATCGAGCGGAACCGCACCACCGCCGGCTACCACGTCGTTGAGGGCGCGCCCAAGACCCCGGCCGGACGGCGAACGGTCGCCCTCGACAAACGCAGCGTGCAGATCCTGCGCGTGCACCGCCGCTACGAGCAGGACCGAAAGGCGGAGGCGGCGGAGAACGGCAGGCCCTGGACCGACAGCGGATACGTGTTCACCCGCTCCGACGGCAAGCCAATCAACCCGAACTACGCCACCACCCGCTTCCGGATCCTCGTGCGCCGGGCCGGGTTGCCCCCGGTACGCCTGCACGACCTGCGCCACGGCGCCGCGTCCCTCGCCCACGAAGCCGGCGCCGACCTGAAGACCCTGCAGGACCTCCTCGGGCACTCCAGCATCGTGGTCACCGCCGACACCTACACCAGCGTCCTGCCGCAGATCCAGCGCCGCTGCGCCGACGCCACCGCCCAACTGATCCTCAACGCCGCCCGCCGCACCCGCAAAAAGATCAAGACCAAGGCCCGCAAGAACCGGCCCGACCGCGGCCCCAAAGCCGGCACCCCGGCACCGACGAAACCGAAAACAGGTGCTCCGACCCCGGCGAAGCGCAAGCAGGCCGCGAAGCCGCAGGTCACATCCCGACAAACCCGCGAGCAGGCCGCTTCCGGGGCCGCACCCACATCGCACCCACGTGACACCCACCGTCCACATGGCCGGACAGCACAAAGGGCCTGACCCGCGTTCCGGCAGGCCAGGCCTTCTATGATCTTGCGCGCCCGAAGGGACTCGAACCCCTAACCTTCTGATCCGTAGTCAGATGCTCTATCCGTTGAGCTACGGGCGCTGGTGCTCGGCCAGTCTACACACCCGGCCTTCGCGCGGAGACTCCGGGATTCGAACCCGGGAGGGGCTTTAAGACCCCAACCGCATTAGCAGTGCGGCGCCATAGACCAGACTAGGCGAAGTCTCCCAGGTGGCCCGCAGACCACCGCGCCCGAGGATACAGGCCGCGCCCGGCCGGGAGCAAAGCGACTACCGGAACGAGCCGCAGCGAGGGTCCGGGACGTCTCCCGCTGTGCGTTGCTGTGATCAGGACTACGCTCCATCGACATGCAGGAGCAGCCGCCCAGCGAGCAGAACCGCCGTGAGCCTGCTGAGGGAGCCCGCCGACGCTCCCCGAAGGCGACCTTCACGCCGCCTCCGGCGCCGGCACCGCCGCCCCCGGAGGAACAGGAGGACCCCGTGGGGTCCCGTCCTCGACGGTCGAAGGCGGCACCGAGCGTGCTCTTTCAGCCGCCACCGACGCCAGAGCAGCCGTTACCGCGCCGGTCCGGGCCGGCCGCATCCGGGCCTTCGACCGCCCCGGTGCCGCCTTTCACTGGCGGCACCGGGGCGACGGGGCCGAGCGAGCGCCCGGCGTCGCCGGCCGCCGGGAAGGGCGACGCGACGTCGATACCTGCGTCGCGTCGCCGTGGTCACCCCGGCCGGGCGGCGGCAGCGGGTTCGGACTCCGCTGAAGCGGACGTGGCTCCGGCTGACGCCCGACCCGCCCGCCGGACGTCGACCACGAACAAGGCACTGCCGACGCAGGTGAGGGCTTCCGAGCCCACGGTTGGATCTGCCGGTTCCGGTATCGAAGATTCGACGGTCGACGACCGGCCCGTCGACACCGTGAAGACGAACACCGGGACTACCGACAGCGAAACGACCGTCGGGACAAGCGATACCCGCCCCGTCGACACTGGCAAGGCTGACGCCGAGCAGATGGACGGCGAAGCGGCCGACCCCGCAGCGGCCGACCCCGGAAAGGCTCCGGCGCGGAAAGCGGCTGCCAGGACGACAGCGGCGCGAAGAAGGGCCGGGGCGAGCGACGAGAAGGCATCGGTGCCGACCAGTGAGGCGACCGGCGTCAAAAAACCGACGCGGAAGGCCACGCGGCGAACGGCAACCAGCGCGGCTACCCGCCCGGGCGAGGCTGCTCCGGCCGCTACCGAGACGGCGGCGGCCGCTACCGAGACAGTACCGGTCAAGGCGGCCCGGAAAGCCACGAAGAAGGCTGCCCGTAGAACGGCCACCACTGAACCGGTCACCAGCGCGACAGCCACCAGCGACACGACCAACAGCGACACGACCACGAGCGGACCGGTCACCGGCGACACGACCACGAGCGGAACCACCACGAGCGGAACCACCACGAGCGGGACGGCCACGGACAGGGCGGCCGGTGAGCCCGGGTCCGGAGTGCCGGGCAGTGTCGTCGTGGTGCCTGCGGCCGGGGCCGTACCGCTCAGCGACGGCACCGGGCGCGGCATTTCGGGGCGTACGCCCGAATCGGAGCTGGGGGTGCTCGTGGCGCGGGTGGTCGACCACCCGGGCTTCGCTCCGGAGCTGCTGGCCCTGACCGCGGTGGAGGTCCTCGGACCCGGTGCGGCCGCATGGGTCCGGCGGCTGCGGGAGTTGTACCCGGGGGCGGGTGCGGACGGGCTGGCCCGGCTGGCCACCCGGCGCTTCGTCCGGCAGGCCGGCGTCGGTGGGGCGACGGCCGCGTTGACCGGGATCTTCGCGCCGGTGATCGAACTGGCAGCGGTGCTCTGGTCGCAGGCGAACCTGGTGCTGCACCTGGCGGCGGCGTACGGCCACGATCCGGCGCATCCGGATCGGGCGGCGGAGTTGCTGACGCTGACCCAGGTGCACCCGGACGTGGCGAGCGCGGGGTCGGCGGTGGCGGCGGCACGGGCGGCGCAGGGACCGGAGGAGGAGCCCGGACTCCGGGCGGTCGAGGCGGCCTGGCGACTGGCGGCCCCGCTGGCTGCTCAGGCGGGTGGTTGGCTGGCGCTGCGGCTGGTCTCCCGGCTGCTGCCGGGTACGGCGGCGTTGACCGCGGCGGCCGGCAACTCGGCGGGGGCCGAACGCCTGGCCGCCCGAGCCGCCACCCTCTACCGCCCACCCCGCCGCCCCGTCAGCGAAACGCCCACCTCAGCCCACTGACCGACTGCCCGTGAGCCGTGAGCCGTGAGCCGCCGACGAGAGCCGGTTGACCAAGGAGCTTTCGTCACGACACGCCGGTCGGGCAGACGCAAACCTCTTGATCGACTACGAGGGGCCGCACGAGGGCTGCCGAGGGCTGCACGAGGGGCTGCACGGGGGGCTGGCGGGACCGAGGGTGCCGGGAGCTGCGGCGAAGCGCGGGCGGCCAGGGGCCGGTCAGAGCCAGGTGAACCATTCTCGGGGTAGCAGGGCGTAACCGAGGAAGGCGACTATGTCGAGCAGGGCGTGGGCCACGATCAGTGGCATCACCCGGCGGGTACGCAGGTAGAAGAGGCTGAACACGACCCCCATCACCGCGTTGCCGATGAACGCGCCGAACCCCTGGTAGAGGTGGTACGAGGCGCGCAGTAGCGCGCTGGTGGCGATGATCGCGCCGACCCGCCACTGGAGCTGGCGCAGCCGGGTCATCAGGTAGCCGACCACGATCACCTCCTCCAGGATGCTGTTCTGGAACGCGGCGAGGATCAGCACCGGCACCGTCCACCACAGGTCGGGCAGGGCCGCCGGCACCAGGGTGGCGTTGATGCCGAGCTGGGCCGCCGCCCAGAACAGTGCCAGGCCGGGGAGTCCGATCAGCGCCGCCAGCCCGGCGCCCCGGGCCAGGTCGGACCCGGGCCGTCCGGCGTCCAGGCCGAGGGTCCGCACCGGATCGTCGGGGTCCCGCGCCAGCAGGTGTACGGCGAGCAGCACCGGCAGCAGCGCGAAGACGATGCCGAGCAGCTGGTACGTCAGGTCCAGGTAGGGACGGGCCGATGCGGAGGTGTTCAACGCGGCGGTCTGCCGCGACAGGCCACCCTCCGCGGTCAACTTCGCGATGATCGACACAGTGGCGTAGACGGCCGACTGGCCGAGTGAGAGGCCGAGTACCAGCATCGTCTCGGTGCCGAGCGTCCGGCGGGACACCGGACGGGTGAGCTCAACTGTCACCGGACCACTCTGCCCGACCGGACGCCCCTGGTGGCATCCGCCCTCCGGCGAGCAGCCCTCACGATGCGATCGCACATTCTGTGCGACCTTCATACACGCTCCGTGGAGATTCTGTCTGGGCCCGATCCGCCGTCAGAAGAAGGAGCGCCCCCGGTGGACAACTTCGCGCGGCTGCTGAAGGAGAGCTGGACCCTGGTCGAGGAGGACCGGGTCCGGCTGAGCGGTCACTTCTACGCCCGGCTATTCCTCCTCGACCCCGAGTTGCGCAAGCTCTTCCCGGTGCAGATGACCGGCCAGGGTGACCGGCTGCTCGAAGCGATCATCGCGGCGATCCACACGGTGGACGATCCGGAGGGCTTCGACGAGTTCCTCCGTGCGCTCGGCCGGGACCACCGCAAGTACCACGTCGAGGCGGCCCACTACGACACGATGGGCGTGGCGCTGTTGGACGCGTTACGCAGCACTGCCGGCGACGGCTGGAACCTGGAGTACGACCAGGCGTGGCGGGACGCGTACGCGGCGATCGCCGAGAGGATGCTCGCCGGGGCGGCGGCGGACAACGACCCGCCGTTCTGGCACGCCGAGGTGCTGACCCACAAGCGGTACGGCCCGGACACGGCCGTCCTCACCTGCCGCGCGCTGCAACACCCGCTGACCTGGAAGGCGGGTCAGTACGTAAGCGTGGAGGCGCCGCGTCACCACCCCCGGGTGTGGCGGACGTACTCGATCGCCAACGCGCCGAACGACGACAACGTGCTGGAGTTCCACATCCGTACGCCGGCCGACGCCGCCGGTTGGGTCTCCGGCGCGTTGGTCCGCCGGACCGGGCCGGGCGACCTGCTTCGGGTGGCCGCGCCGATGGGTTCGATGACGGTGGACCGCTCCTCGGAGCGGGACATTCTCTGCGTCGCCGGTGGCGTCGGGCTCGCCCCGATCAAGGCGCTCGTCGAGGAGTTGGCCGGTTACAACCGGGCCCGCTGGGTGCACGTCTTCTACGGCGCCCGGACCGAGGCGGACCTCTACGGTCTGGACCGGCTGCGGGAGCTGGTCGCCGCCCACCCGTGGCTCTCGGTGACTCCGGCCTGCAGCGACGACCCGGACTTCGACGGCGAGCAGGGCGACATCTCCGACGTGGTGGCCCGGTACGGGCCATGGACGACGCACGACTGCTTCGTCTCCGGATCGGCATCGATGGTGCGCGCCACGCTCCGAGTGCTCGCCGCCGACGACGTACCGCCGCAGCGGACCCGGTACGACACGTTCGGCAACCTGTAGAGCTTTGTTCCCCCCGAACCGGGGCGCGTGCCCCTGCCCCCTGGGGCACGCGCCCCGGTCCCCCCGATCGGGCGGCCCGGCACCGCCCCGCGCCACCTCGCCCGTCCGGCCGTCGTTCCCACCCGGGCGGGCGGGGTCGCGCACCGGCGTCGAGCCCGGTCAGTAGCGCCACGGGTGGCCGGATTCGCGGTACTCCTCGATTGGCACCAGCGGCACTCCGGGTGCCATCCGGTCGACGTAGAGCCGGCCTTCCAGGTGGTCGATCTCGTGCGCGACCAGCCGCGCCATGCCGAACTCGAAGGACGTGATGATCCGACCACCGTCGAACTGCGCGTGTTCGACGTCCAGTCGCAGCGGTCGCGGCACCAGACCGCGATGGTCGAAGAAGGAGAGGCACCCCTCGTACTGCTCGTCGGTGTGTGGCGCCGCGTCGACCACCCGGGGGTTGAGCAGTACGACCGGTTCGGCGGTGCGGTCCGGCGGGCGGACCACCGCGGCAGCCCGGTCGATGTCGAGCTGCGGGGCGGCGATCCCCACCCCCTTGGTGAAGGGGTGCAGTTCGTCCAGCCGGGCCAGCGCGGTGACCAGCCGGTCGACGACCTCCCGGGCGACCGGTTCCTCGCGTGGCAGGTCGAACGGGCGAGCCGGCTGCCGCAGCAGGTCGGCGCCGCGCTGCACGATGCCGAGCCCACGCATCCGGTCCGACGGTCGGACACGGCCACTGTCGGCGTCGGGCTCCGGTTGCGTCCGGAATCGCCACTGCAACCGGTACCGGGCGTTAAGCGGCGGCTCGTCGGTCGCCCAGTCGAAGATCGCCCGATCACCCTCGTCGCTACGGGTCACCGCCGTCCGCAGCGGGCCCTCCTCCGCCGAGAGCGAGGTCTCCGCGCCCCAGACCTGTGGATCCAGTGCCACCGGCAGGTCCAGGCGTACGGCGAGGTGCCGGGTCGGTACGCGCACCGCGCGCTGGAACCACGGCCCCCACTTGTCCTGCCCGACGGTGTACGCGTACTCGATGGTGGCGCGGCGGCCGGGGTAGAGCGGGAAGCGGCGTTCGCCGTTCTCGAAGAGCAGCCAGATCTCCTTGAACGCGTCCCGGTCGTGCTTGGCACGCCAGTGCATGGCCTCGCGCTCGCCGGACTCCTCGCGGCACGCGACCAGTTGCAGCTCGGCGAAGCTGAGCGGGTGTTCCCGGTGGTGGCGGTTGGAACGGCCCGGATCGCTGGGGTAACGGTCCACGGCGACGCGGATCAGATAACGGGTGACCGGCTCGACACCGGCGTTGTACAGCTCACGGCGGATCACGCAGCGGTAGGCGTCGTCGGTGTGGGTGAGGACGGCTGTTTCGCGTTCGACGATCAGACCGGTGCCGGGGGGCATCCACTGGCCGGGCAGGCTGGCTTCCCGGTGGCTGCGTTCGCTGCGGGCGTGGCGAAGGTCGTCGTACTCCCGGAAGCGCTGCCAGATCGCGCCGCTGGCCTCCAGGACGGCCTCGGCGCGGCGGGCGAAGTCCTCCGTCGGTCGGTGCCGGCGTCCCTCGACGTGACTGACGTACGAGGGGTCGAATCCCATCAGGGTGGCGAGTTGTTTCTTGGACAGCCCCCGCTCCGTCCGGTGCCGGGCGAGTTCGGCGGCGAAGGAGTCGGCAGCCCGATCGAGCGGTGAGGTCGTCATCAGCTTCCTCGTGGCCGGGAGTACCAAGTTTCACGTTGAGTCGCCGGCCGCACACACATCTGGCACCTAGTCGACAGGAACCTTGACTGTTGAGTGATTCATACCGATACTGCCCCGAGTCCCCAGGTCGACACCGTGCGTAGTTTTCATGCTGCCCGTGACCCGGGTCGCCCACCTCATCCCACCGTCGGGTTCCGCTGCGCCCAAAGTGTGGTTAGGCTAGCCTTAGTGCAAGCCATGGAAGCTTCGGGATCGGGTGGGTCAGGTGACGCGGGGGTGGATCAGGTGACAGCGGTGCTGCCCCTCCAGGACCCGGCCACCACACCCCTGGCCCCGGTCACCGCGACCCTGCGGGCCATGTTCGGCACCGACGATCTCCCCGGGCTGGCGGCGGGCCTGCTGGTCGTCGACGAGGCCGGTTGGGCCCCGGCGACCACCCTGACCGGTACGCGACTGCCGGAACTGCTCGACTCGGCCGCCCGGCTCTGGGGTGGCACCCCACATGCCTCCGCCGCGCTCGCCTGGAAGGCGTACAGCTACTGGGCGGCGCTGCCGGTGGCGCTCGGCTGGGCCGCCGCTCGGCGGGTGCCGTTGCTCGACCACACCGAGACGCTGATCCACTTCGCCGACCGACGCGCCCTGGTGACCGTCGGACTACGCGAGTCGATCCCGGTCGCGGTGCTGCCCAACGATCCGCTGGCGCTCGCCGGGCTGCCCCAGGTCCGAGTGGTGGCCGACGAGCGGGAGCTGCTCGCCGCACTGCGCGCCACGCTCCTGGACGGGCACCTGTCGCCGGTGGTCTCCGCGATCCAGGGCGAGGTCCGGATCGGTGCGCGTACCCTCCTCGGCTCGGTGGCCTCCGGCATCGCCCACGGGCTGCTCCGTGCCGCCGACGGCTTGCCCGGTTCCACGGTCGGGGCGATCGACACACTGCTCGACGCGCTCGGCCTGGCCGACCTGGTGGAGCTGGTGCCCGGGCCGAACGGCGAGCCGATCGTCCAGCGCCGCACCTGCTGCCTGGCCTTCACCCTGCCCAAGCCGAAAGTCTGCCAGGGCTGCTGCATCCGCAGTTGAGCTGCCCGTCGCTCATCCTGTCAGCGGGCGCACATCCCAGATCCAGACGCCGCCGGCGTACCCGGGCTCGATGCCGGTCAGCTCGGTCATCCCCGTACGCAACGCGTCGGCGTGCTCGTGCGGCCCGAGGATCACCACGCCGGCCCGCCAGTACCGCAGGTCCTCCACCGCCTCCCGGCGGGTCCGCTCGCTGATCGGCGGCACCTCACCGGTGCGCCGGATGGTGCCGAAGAAGTTGCTGGTGGGCCGAGGGGGCGCGGAGAACAGGGCGACCCGGTCCCGGCCCGGCCGGGTGTCCGGGCCGAGGAAGTAGCCACGGGCGATCGGCATCTCCTGCCGGGTACGGGCGGACCAGCGCAGCGGTTCGGCGTACTCGGTGTCGGGCAGCGGCAGGGTCACCACGCTGCGCCCGCCGGCCAGGTAGGGACGCCAGGCGCCGGAGGTGACGAACTCGGGGACCGGTTCGAGCTGTTTCGTCGGCAGCGGCGTGGGCAGCACCGGTACCAGCGCCATCGCCAGCCCGGTCACCGCGGCGAAGCGGATCTGCGACCGGCGGTCCGGATGCCGGGCCGCCAACTCGCGGACCTTCTCCGCGCCGTACGCCAGAATCAGCCCGATGATCGGGGTGATGGCCAGCGCCCAGCGGGTCGGCACCACCGAGTGCAGCACCGGCAGGTCCTCCAGCAGCGCCCACGGCCCGGGTACGCCGGTTCCGCGGCGGTCGAAGCGGATCTCCCGGCCGAGCGAGAGCACCGCGAAGAGCAGCCCGAGGACGGCCAGGCCGATCACCACGGCGTTGCGCCGCAGCCACCACACCAGCGCCATCACGAGGATCACCAGCGGCCAGCCGAAGAAGGCGTTCTCCTCGGTCGGGTTCTTGGCCAGTCCGGCGGCGCCGCGGGCGTCACCGGCCAACGACTCGCGGGAGTAGGCGAAGAACGAGGCCAGGTCCGTGGAGTAGCCGCGGATCAGCCGAGGCAGCCCGTGGTAGGCGCCGGGACCGAAGAACTGCACGTACAGCGGGTAGGCCAGCAGCACGGCGGAGACGAAGGCGGCGATGCCGAGCCCGGCGGAGAACGGCCGGACCCCGGCCCGCAGCTCGGGCCGACCGATCACCATCGCGACGATCACCACGGCGAGGCCGATCGCGGTCATCAGCAGGATCTCCAGGTTCAGGAACGCCTGCCAGACGATCACCAGGGCCAGCAGCAGACCGTTGCGCAGCCAACGCCCGGGTTCGGCGAGCCGCAGGGTACGCCAGATGATCAGCGGCACCACGTACTGCGACACGATGTTCGGATGCGCGTTGGCGTGGGAGACCATGGCTGGCGCGTACGCGCAGAACGTCGCGCCCAGCCAGGCCGGCCAGCGCGAACCGGGCACCACCACGCGGGAGAGCAGGAAATACCAGGCGGTGGCAGTGGCGATCATGCCGAGGGTGAGAAAGAGCAGGAACGCGGCACGGGTGCCGAACAGCACTGTTATCGGTGTCATCGGCAGCGAGACGGACAGAACCGACGTATTCGCCATCAGATTGACCGATTCCGGCACATTCATCCGGTCCGACGAGAACGGGTAGGCGAATTCCGTGACAACCCGAGCACCGTGCGCGAGCATCCATTCGAACTGCGCCATGTCGGTCGGATTGTCCCGAATGCCGTCGTCGGGATTGAGCCACATCCTGGCGGTGATCCAGAAGCCGAATGCGGCGAAGCTCGCCACCGCCACGGCGTCCTTCCACCAGCCACGCCCGCCGGACACGCGCCCCGGTCGGCCCGCAGCACTCCCCGCCTCGGACTGCGCGTCAGGTCGGCCCGAATCGGGAGTAGTCATAACAATTCGGAGCGTAGTCGGCCAATGTCGCCAGCGTGCGGGGTTCCGGCCACTGGCGTAGTATCGGTCGAGTTCGCTGGCCACCACCGATCGTGCACCTACCCCGACCGTTAATCGGCTATCGCGGGCCCCGATATCCCCGCCGTCCGGGCGGATGGTTCACTCAGTCGGTCCCGGCGCGGGTCGAGTCGTATCGTGAGGAATCGACGCATGGCAGAAATCACTGGGGATCAGCGCGTGCAGTCCGAGGTCCTGGAGGGCCTCGCCACGGCGGTCAATCACCGGCGCTGGTTCGTCGAGCTGGCCGTGCCCTACCTGGGTGACAACCCCATCGAGATCGGTAGCGGCCTCGGCGACTACGCCCTGGAGTGGAGCGAGAACTTCCCCCGGTTCACCGCCACCGAGGCCGACCCGGACCGCCTCATCGCCCTCAAGGAGCGCCTCGCCGACCGGCCCTCGATCGAGGTACGCCAGATGCTGCTGCCCAACCCGGAGCGGGGTGACTACAGCGCCGCGGTCTCGTACAACGTGCTGGAGCACATCGAGGACCACATCGGAGCGCTGCGCAGCATGGGCCAGTTGGTCCGGCCCGGCGGAGCCGTCGTCATCATCGTGCCGGCGTTCCAGTTCGCGATGAGCCCGGCGGACATCGCCACCGGCCACGTCCGGCGGTACACGAAGAAGACCCTCGCCGACGCGATGACCGAGGCGGGCCTGCGGGTGGAGAAGATCCACTACGCGAACGCGCTCGGCCTGATCGGCTACTTCATGGCCACCAAGGTCTTCCGCCTGATGCCGAAGGAGGGCCCGATGGTGAAGGTCTACGACACCCTGGTCCTCCCCGCCACCAAGGCCGCCGAGCAGCTCGTCCGCCCGCCCTTCGGCCAGTCCGTCTTCGCCGTAGCCCGCACCCCCGCCTGAACCCGCTCCCCACCCCCGAACCCGCCCCGTTGATCATGAGGTTAGCGGCACTTTTGAAGATCGAGTCCGCCGCTAACCTCATGATCGACCGAGGATGGGGGCCGGGACCGGGGTGGGTCAGCCGGTGATCTGGTAGGTGGGGCGGGTGGTGGCTCGGGCCAGGGTGTGGAAGGCCAGGTTGAAGCCGACGTAGGCGGGGGTCGCCTCCGGTGTGACGTCGAGACGTTCGACGTCGAGGGCGTGCACCGCGAAGACGTACCGGTGCGGACGGTCACCGGGCGGCGGCGCGGCGCCGCCGAAGCCGTGCTCCCCGTAGTCGTTGCGTACGGTGAACGCGCCCTTCAGATCGTTCTCGGTCGCGCCGCGCGGCAACTCCGTCACATCGGCCGGCAGGTTGACAAGCACCCAGTGCCAGAAACCACTGCCGGTCGGTGCGTCCGGGTCGAAACAGGTCACCACGAAACCCTTGGTCTCCGCCGGGAAGCCCGACCAGGCCAGATGCGGCGAGACGTTGTCGCCACCGGTGCTGCCGTGCGCGTGAGCGGCGTCCATCGGCTCACCGTTCTGTACATCGTCACTGGTCAGCGTGAAGGAGGCGACGGTCGGCAGCAGCTCGTACGGGTCCGGAGCGATGGGACGTTCCAGGGTCATCGACACAGGTCCTTCCGGTGGAAGTGGTGTTCTGCGCCCCTTTCATACCCTGTGACGCGCTGACATTCGACAGAACCGGCCCCAAGTCCGCCGTAACCGAGAGCACCTCACAGCGGTTGTCACCCTGCAACATCTAGCGAAGGAGTCTCTTGGCCGGGGTCTGGCGTGACTTCATCACCGCCGTCATCGATGCCGTGCGTCGCCGTGACGAGGCGGCCCTCAGCGACGAACGCCGCCGGGCACTGGACCGGCTCGCCGACGAGAAGATCCGCGAGGAGCAGCGGAAACGCCCCCCGGAGAACACCTGAGGCGGGTGGCGTGCACATCGACCGCGCCGCGTCGTGGGCGACCCTCGCCCACTCCCGCTCCCACGCGTCCACCACCGGCCCTGCCCACTCCAGATCCGGGCATCCGGCCGGCCCGCACACCTCGCACTGACCGTCGCGATGCCGGCTCAGGACGACGCCCGCCGCCAGTGCCACCTCCCGCATCCCGGCCTCGTCGTACCTGGATGTCACGGGATACACCCAGCGATCCCGGCCACCAGTAGGACCAGAACGATGCCGGCGGCGATCCAGCCGACAACCAGTTGCCTGCGGACGATGGGTTGAGATGGGGCTGGCATCGGGTAGCGGATCGCCGTCCGGGATAGGCGGCCGGCCGCCGTGGATCGGATGCGTACCGTCGGGTCCGCGCTCGTTTTGCATCGGTGCCTCCTCGGCGGCAGGAGGGGGTGCCGGTGCGGAGACGGGAAGGGGGACCACCTCCGCACCGTCCGGGGCCTCGCTAGCCGACGAGTGGCCCCGATAGAGCAAACTTAGGTACTCAGCAACCTCAGTCAACACAGCCGACACAGTGCGAGTGTCGGGCTGGCAACCTGAAAGGGCCGACGAGAGGTGGCCCGCCATGAACCACCGCCGCAAGCCGCTGTACGAACAGGTCGTGGACGACATCACCACTTCAATCCAGGCCGGGACGCTCAAGCCCGGCGACAAGCTGCCGTCGATCGCCCAGCTCACCGTCCAGTACGGCATCTCCAACACTATGATCAAATTCGCCCTACGGATCCTCGGCGAACGCGGCCTGATCGAGACCCATCAGGGCAAGGGATCCTTCGTGGCGTCTCCGCCGCAGTGAGGGCGCCGAACTTGCCCCGCTTGCCGCTCCCAGCGACAGGATCGGCCCTCAAGGCCGGCACCCCGGACAGACATAGCAATCGGCCAGAAGTGCGCTTCCAGTACGCGCGGAGGGTGTGGGATTCGAACCCACGAAGACATCGCTGCCTTACCGGTTTTCAAGACCAGCGCCATCGGCCACTAGGCGAACCCTCCCGGACCACGCGGTGCGCGGCCGTGCCTAGTCTGCCACGCCGCGTACATCGGTGAACGGCCGAGCTACCCGGTGCCCCGGGACCACTGACGCTGGGTGGTGACCCGGGGCACCGACGTGGAGCCGGCCCGGGATCGGGTAAGACTGGGCCATGCGAGCGATCACCATTGCGGAGCCCGGCGGACCCGACGTACTGGCCTGGAGCGAGGTGCCGGACCCGCGGCCGGGTCCGGGTGAGGTCGTCGTGGACGTACGGGCCACCGCGGTGAATCGGGCCGACCTGTTGCAGCGGCAGGGGCACTACCCGCCCCCGCCGGGCGCGCCCGCGTACCCCGGGTTGGAATGCTCCGGGGTGGTGAGCGCGACGGGCCCCGACGTGGTCGGCGTGCGGGTGGGTGACCAGGTCTGCGCGCTGCTGGTCGGCGGCGGGTACGCCGAACGGGTGGCCGTGCCCGCCGGGCAGTTGCTGCCGGTGCCGGCCGGCGTCGACCTGGTCGACGCCGCCGGGTTGCCGGAGGTGGCGTGCACGGTGTGGTCGAACGTGGTGCAGGTGGCCCGCCTGGCGGCGGGAGAGACGTTGCTGGTGCACGGCGGTGGCAGCGGAATCGGCACGTTCGCGATCCAGCTCGCTGCGGCGCTCGGCGCGACAGTGGTGGCGACCGCCCGGGCCAGCAAGCACGAGCGGCTGCGCGAGTTGGGCGCCGATCTGCTTGTCGACTACCGGGAGCAGGATTTCGTCGAGGAGATCCGTCGGGCCACCGACGGCCGGGGCGCAGACGTCGTCCTGGACATCATGGGCGCGTCGTACCTGGGCCGGAACGTGGCCGCCCTGGCCGCCGACGGTCGGCTTGTGGTGATCGGCATGCAGGGCGGTCGTAAGGGTGAGTTGGACCTGGGTGCGCTGTTGGCCAAGCGCGGCACGGTCGCGGCCACCGCGCTGCGCTCCCGGCCGCTGGAGCAGAAGGCGGCGATCGTACGCGGGGTACGCGAGCAGGTCTGGCCGCTTGTCGAGGCGGGCCGGGTGCGTCCGGTGATCGACCGACGGCTGCCGATCACCGATGCGGCGCAGGCGCATCGGCTCGTGGAGTCGAACGAGCACGTCGGCAAGGTGCTGCTCACCGTCGGCTGAGCCCCGGCGACATACCCGCCACCGGCAGCCGGGCAGCCAGGCAACCGGGCAACCGGGCAACCGGGCAACCGGGCAACAGGGCGGGAAGCTAGCCGGGCAGCACGAGGCGGGCTCCGGGGCCCTCACCGCCCAGGTTGTCCTCCGGGTTGTAGAGGGTGCAGCGGCGCAGCGAGAGGCAGCCGCAGCCGATGCAGGCGTCCAGGTCGTCGCGGAGCCGGCTCATCAGCCGGATCTTCTCGTCCAGTCGAGCACGCCAGGTCGTCGAGAGCTCGGCCCAGTCCTCGGCGGTGGGGGTACGGGCGGCGGGCAGCGAGTCGAGCGCGGCACGGATCTCCTCCAGCGAGATGCCGACCTGCTGGGCGATCCGGATGAACGCCACCCGCCGCAGCTCGCCGCGGTGGTAGCGGCGCTGGTTGCCGCTCGTCCGCTCGGCCCGGATGAGCCCCAGCCGCTCGTAGTAGCGCAGGGCGGACTGCGCCACCCCGCTGCGGGCGGAGAGTTGGCCGATGGTCAATGCTTCCTGCATCACGTCGCCTTGAGTTGAACCTCGCTTCAACTTGCAGGCTATCCGTATGACCACACTCGCCACCACGGCCCGGGTCGCCGAGGCCGCCGCGCCGCTCGACGGGCGCGATCCGGTCGCACCGCTGCTGGAGCGCGTTCGCGCCGGTCGGCAGTTCGGTGCGAACGTCCTGTCGACCCTCGACGTGCTTCAGGTGCTCTACGACCGGGTGCTGCGGATCACCCCGGAGACCGTCGACGACCCCGACCGCGACCGCTTCCTGCTCTCCAAGGGCCACGCAGTGGCCGGCTACTACGCGCTGCTCGCCGCGAAGGGCTTCATCCCGCCCGACTGGCTGGACGACCAGGGCGGGCCGGGGAGTCGACTCGGCGACCACCCGGACCGCACCCTGATCCCCGGCGTGGAGATCGGCTCCGGCTCGCTCGGGCACGGCCTGGGGCTGGGCGTCGGCACCGCACTCGGGCTACGTGCCCAGGGCCGGCACGAACCACGGGTGTACGTGCTGCTCGGCGACGCCGAACTGGACGAGGGCTCCAACCACGAGGCGATCGCGTACGCCGGAGCGGTCGGCCTGGGCAACCTGACCGCGATCGTGGTGGACAACTCCTCCGCCACCCACGGCTGGCCGGGCGGAGTGGCCACCCGGTTCACCGTCAACGGGTGGACCGCCGCGACGGTCGACGGGCGGGACCGGGACGCCCTCCACCCGGCACTGACCGGACACCACGGCCACCGGCCGCACGCCGTCGTCGCGCTCATCAGGGACGGTGAGTGATCGTGCGGGACACCTTCGTGGCCACCACGACCGCGTTCCTGGGCGACCCACGGACCGTCGTCGTGCTGGCCGACATCTCCGCCGCGGCGTTCGCTCCGGCCGCTGCCCGGCATCCCGACCGGGTGCTCAACGTCGGTATCCGGGAGCAGCTCATGTTGGGGGTGGCCGGGGGCCTGGCACTGACCGGGCTGCGCCCCATCGTGCACAGCTATGCGCCGTTCCTCGTCGAGCGGACGTACGAGCAGATCAAGCTGGACCTCGACCACCAAGGGGTGGGAGCGGTGCTGGTAAGCGTCGGGGCGTCGTACGACCGCGCGGCAGCGGGCCGCACCCACCTCGGCCCGGCGGACGTCGCACTGATCGACACCCTGCAGGACTGGACGGTGCACGTACCCGGCCATCGGGACGAGATCCCCGGGCTGCTGCGCGACGTGGTCTGCGGCCGGGACTCGGCATACGTGCGGCTCTCCATCCAGAGCAACGCGCAGGCGTACCCGGAGGCGGGCGGTCTGCGGGTACTCCGGGACGCCGGACCGGGGGCGGCGCTGCTGGTCGCGGTCGGTCCCACGGTGGACGCGGTCCTCGACGCGACCTCGGACCTGCCGGTCACCGTGGCGTACACCCACCGGCCACGCCCGTTCGACACCACCGGCCTGCGGGCGCTCGTGGACAGTGAGGTGATCCTGGTCGAGCCGTACCTGGCGGGCACCTCGGCCCGGCTGGTCTCGGCCGCGCTGACCGACCGGCCGCACCGGTTGTTGGCGCTCGGGGTCCGTCGCGAGGAGCTGCGCCGGTACGGTTCGGCGGCGGACCACGCGCGGTGGCACGGGCTGGACGCGGCCGGACTACGCCACTCGATCACCGAGTTCCTGTCTCCGGCGCTGGTCTGATCGCTCGCCGGTTCGCGGCATGTCGCGGTTTCCGGGGCCGTGATACGGCCGGCATGCCGCAACCGGCGCCGTGTCATCGGCGGGGCGGTCAGCGGGGCGGTCAGCGGGGCGAGGCGTCGGGGTTTCGACGGGTGCGCTCGCGGCCGAGGATCCAGAGTGCCTCGACGCCGTCCCGCCAGGTGATCTTCTTGCCTTCCTCGCGGCCCCGGGCCCGGTAGCTGATCGGCACCTCGTAGGGCCGGATGCGGCGACGCAGCAGCTTGCCGGTCACCTCGGCCTCCATGCCGAACCCTCGGGAACGGACGTCCAACGAGCGGTAGAGCGCGACCGGCATCAGCTTGAAACAGGTCTCCAGGTCTCCGATGTAGGAGTTGAACAGCACGTTCGCCGCCATGGTGACGCCCTTGTTGCCGATCACGTACCAGAAGCTGTAGGCGCTGTGGCTGCCGAATGTGCGGTTGCCGTAGACCACCGTCGCCCGCCCGTCCAGCACCGGGGCCAGCAGCTTGGGGATGTCCTGTGGGTCGTACTCCAGATCGGCGTCGAGGATGACCATGTACTCGCCCTCGGCGTTGGCCACCGCCGTGCGAATGGCCGCGCCCTTGCCCGCGTTGCGCTGGTGCGTGATGACCCGCAGCCGGGCGTCGTCGGCACGCCCGAGGATCTCCCCGGTGCCGTCGCGGCTGCCGTCGTCGACCACCACGAGCTCGATCTCGCACGGGTATTCGACCGCCAGCGCCTGCTTGAGGGCATCCGCGATGCGTTCCTCCTCGTTGTAGACCGGCATGAGGATCGACAGCTTCACGGGAATCTCCACGAGGGCGGGTAATGTGTCGGCCATAGCCTAGCCCGGCAGCTCAGTCAGGTGGCGACGACCACCGACGGCGATCCACGGTCGGACACCCAGGATGATGGTGTTTACTTCCGGCCATGTCGGCCGCCGGCTTCCCGTTCGTCCTGGTTCCCGTCGCCGCGCTCGTTCTGCTCAGCGTGGCACTACGGCCACGCAAGGTGGACGTCGTGGCACCACGGCGACTCGCAGTGCTCCGGGCGGCCCTCGTCGTCGGTGCCTTCGCGGTGGCGACCGTCGAGGCGCTGGGCGCGTTGCGGCTGCTCACCGCGCCCGCCTTCGGCCTGGCCTGGCTGCTCTTTCTCGCCGTGGCGGCAGTGGCTGTGGCGTGGCGTCGGCGGGTCGACACCCGGCTCCGCGAGCATGACGCGACCGGGCGCCGGGGCACCGCAGCGGTCGGCGGTCCCACGCCACAGTCGCTGCCCGGCCCCGCCCGCGCCGACGCGCCGGAACCGATGGCGGAGGTCCTCGGTGAAGCGTCGAGGGGGGCGGCCACCGCGACGGTCGTCGCGGGGCCGGATCGTCCGGCGGTACCTTCCGCTTCGGACACCACGCCGGGCACCCCCGCGACCGGCGGCTGGCGCAACGCCGCCAGCGGTTTCTGGCGTACGGCGAGCCGAGGCGAACGGCTGCTCGCCGGTACGGTCGCCGGGCTGCTCCTGGTCGAACTGCTTATCGCCCTGCTGGCCGCACCGAACAACTTCGACTCGCAGACCTACCACCTGCCCAAGGTGGAACGCTGGGTGGCCCAGGGCGACCTGACGTTCTGGGCAACCGCGATCCACCGCCAGGTCACCATCCCGCCGGGCGCCGAGTACCTGCTGCTGCACCTGCGACTGCTCACCGGCGGCGACGCGCTGCACCACCTGGTGCAGTGGGCCGCCGGACTGGTCTGCCTGCTCGCGGTCGCCCGGGTGACCGCGCAACTCGGCGGTGGCCGGCGAGCCCAGTTGCTCACCGTGTTCGTGCTGGCCAGCACGCCGATGGTGGCCCTACAGGCGACCAGCACCCAGACCGACCTGGTCTGCGCCGCCTGGGTGCTCTGCGCCGGCACGCTCGCGCTGGACGGGCTGCGCCGACGTGCGCACCTGGGTGACCTGCTCGTGCTCGGGGCGGCCACCGGGCTGACCGCGGTCACCAAGACCAGCGGGCTGCTGGCGGTCGGTCCGCTGCTGGTGCTCTGGGGGCTCGGCCAGCTACGCCTGGCGTACGTCGACCGGCCGGCCACACACCGTCGGGCCCCGGTCGGCGGGATCACCCGCACCGTCGGCGCTTCCGTCCTGATCCTGCTGGTCGCCGCCGCGGTGGTCGGCCCCTTCCTGGGCCGGGTGTACGCCGAGTTCGGCCACCCGCTCGGACCGGAGCGGCTGCGCGAGTCGGTTCCGATGGAACGGCATGACCCGCCGTCGGTGCTGGTGAACGCGCTCCGGATCGGGCACACCGCGCTGGACACTCCGCTGGCACCGCTGCGCGAGGTGTCCGCCGAGGCGATCATCGGGGTGGCCGGACTGATCGGGGTCGACCCGCAGGACCGCGCGATCACGTTCGGCCGGGAGATCTTCCCGGTCGCGTCCTGGTATCCCGACGAGGACCGGGTCGCCTTCCCGCTGGCCGGTGCGCTGGCGCTTGTCGGTGCGGTGGCGGCGCTGCGCCGCCCCGCCCGGGTCAGCCCGGGTGCGGCGGGGGCGCTGCGCGCGTACGCCCTGGTGGTGGTCGTCGCCATGGTGCTGCACACCGCGACGATCAAGTGGCAGCCGTGGGGGAACCGCCTGATCCTCTACGCCCTGGCGGCTTCGGTGCCACTGGCCGGTCTCTGGCTCGACGCCCTCTTCCGTCGCTCGGGTCAGGTCGCGTCCCGCGTCCGCGAACGACGCGGTGGCCCGGCGGGTGGCGGCGGCAGGCGGCCGGTCGCCGCCGGGCTCGCGGTGACGGTGCTGGCCACCTGCGCGCTGGCCGGAGTGTTGTCGCTGTCGTACGGCTTCCCGCGCCGGCTGGTCGGGGCGGGCTCGGTCTTCACCACCTCCGACTGGGAGAGCCGTTTCGTCCGGCGTCCGCAGTGGGCGGCGGAGTACCGGTGGGCGGCCGACGCGGTCCGGGCTGCCGACGCGCGCCGGATCGGGCTGTCCCAGCGCAACGACGACTGGGAGTACCCCTGGTGGTTGCTGCTCCGCGACGCGGACGGTAGGCAGCCCGAACTGCTCGCGCTCCAGTCGGTGCTTGACGATCGACCACCGGCCGACCCGGCCTCGGTCGACGCGATCCTCTGTGTCGGCAGCCGGAAACTCTGCGCCGACCTGCTGCCCGCCGGCTGGCGGCTGGAGTTCCGCAGCTACGTCGGCTACGCCCTGCCCGAGCAGCGGTGACCGGTGACCGCAGGGCGCCGAGCGGTCCGGGCGGAAAAAGCACCATTGGCCCGGTTCGGCGCAGCACGTAAGTATCCCGAGACGTATTCACATACCTGCATCGCACGCGTTACCGTCCGGTAACCCGATCGACGTCCCGCGATCGGGCCGAAAGGAGTGCGTCGATGTCTGGTACCCACGCCAGGCGTGAACGGACACCTCGACGGCGACTTGCCGAGGTCGCCGTCCTCGCCACCGCTCTCGTCCTGCCGATGCTGGCCACGGCCTCACCCGCCGCCGCGGCCGACCGTCCCGCCGTCCAGCCGCTCCCCGCCCACCTCGAATCCATCCGCGCCGCCGAGGCCACCGCGCTCTACGGCGCCCCCGGCATCCGCCCGCTCGACCAGCGCCGGACCGCGCTGATCACCATGGGCGACAGCCAGATCTCCGGTGAGGGGGTCGGCAACTACGTGCCCGGCACCCACCAGCCGGGCAACTGGTGCGACCGCTCGTACGACCAGGCGGTCTTCCGCACCGGTATCGCCGCCGACGAGCGCTACAACATCGCCTGCTCGGGCGCCACGCCGTGGAATCTGATCGCCGGCGGTCCCACCCAGCACAACGAGCTGAACCAGGGCGACCACCTCGCGATCAAGGCACGCAACACGCACATCAAGCTGATCTGGGTGGTGGCCGGTGCCAACGGCGACGGCACGATCCAGTTCGGCCCGGTCGCCACCGACTGCGCGGTCCGCCGCGTCTTCTTCCAGGGCCCCTGCTGGCCCACCTACACCGAACAGTGGACGGTACGCACCGACGGCAGCCGCCGGGCCGTCGAGGAGGCACTCACCGACATCCGCCGGACCATGACGAACGCCGGCTACCTCAGCTCGGACTACGAGCTGGTGTTCATGTCGTACTCCAGCCCGGCCAGCCCGGACGTGGAGGACAATCCGAACTTCCCCGGCTGGTACTCCGGCGGGTGCCTGCTCTACCTCGCCGACGCCGCGTTCGCCCGGAACAAGGCGGTGCCGCTGTTCGAGTCGGCGCTGCGGGCGGCGGCGGCGAACACCGGCACCCGCTACCTCGACGCCAGCCGCCTCTTCCACGGCCACGAGGTGTGCACCGACAACACCTCGGTACGGGGGCTGTACATCGAGGTGGGGATCTGGGACGAGAACGCGGCCCGACAGTCGTTCCACCCGAACTACCGGGGGCACGGCATGTTCGCCCAGTGCATCACCCAGTTCCACACGTCCGGCCAGCAGCAGGGCACCTGCGTCGATCCGGCCAGCACCGGCAACGGGGTGCTCTACCCGGGGCTGATGGAGTTCAAGCAGCTGCGCAACGCCGCCACCGGCACCTGCGTGGACGGCAAGGGCTACAACTCGCGCAACGGCACCGTCCAGCAGTCGTACCGCTGCCACGGCGGACGCAACCAGGGCTTCTGGTACGACCCGACCCGGCAGTCGCTGCACTCCGAGCTCTCCCACGACCGCTGCCTCGACGTGGCCGGTGGTTCGCTGCGGTCGGGCACGGCGGTCAACATCCACGACTGCCACGGCGGCACCAACCAGAAGTTCACCTTCGCCGGCAACCAGCTCCGCGCCGCCGGTGACACCAACCTCTGCCTGGCCTTCGACAACCCGCTGCTCGGTACGCCCCGACTGCGGCTGGCCACCTGTTCCAGCAGTTCCCGACAGCAGTGGTCGTTCGAGTCGCGGTCGTTCGCCCAGCCCGTCGGCTACGGACGGGACGACTTCATCGGCTCCCGGGTCTACTGACACCTGGGACGGCAGGCCCGCCGGGCCCGGCACCGGGTGATCGAGCTTGATCACCCCACCTGGCCCGGCGGGCCCACGGTCACTTCTGGTTGACCGGAACGACGATCAGACGGGCCTGCGGCTGCTCGCCGTTCATGGTGCCGGCCACGCCCAGCTTGGTGCCGACCTTGATGTCCGTGGACGCGATCGACTTCCGCCGTTCGATCACCCGCAGGTCGTCGGCGAAGGTCCAGGTCCGGGTGAAGCCGTCGGTCGACTTGACCGTGATCTTGTCGTCGGCGAGGGCGGTCACCTCGCCGCGCTGCACCGAGACGGTCTTCGTGCCGCCGTCCTTGGTCTGCACCACGACGTCGCCGTGCAGGGTGTTCTTGCGCAGCAGCACCCGGGCCGCCCGACGCTTGCGCCACTCCTCGACCCGCTCCTTGCGCTTGTTGGCCGCGCTCGGGGTCGGCTCCACCGGCGCGGCCGTGCTCGGGTCGGCGTCCAGTTTCTCGGGGTCGAGACCGAGCGCGGCAAGTGCCTGACCCTCCGCGCCCATCGCGGCCACCACCTCGACCGCACCCTCCTGCATCGCGTCCCGCTCGGCCCGGCCCACCCCGCAGCCGGCGGCGGCCAACGCGACCGTCACCAGCAGCGCCCCGGTGGCGGTGAAGGATCTCCTGCGTGCCATGCCTCGTCCTCTCGTCGGTGCTGGTCTGCCGGATTCCGTCAGGCCGAGACGAGGCCGGGCGGAGATCCGGGTATCCAGCCTGGACCGACCGGATGAGCCGACCGTCAGGCCGATGTTCGGGTCAGGTAAGGAATCCCGGCAGCCGGATGGTGAACGCGGCCCCGCCCTCGGGAGCGTGCCCGGCGGTTATCTCACCGCCGAGCCGGCGGACCAGGCCGGCGGCGAGCGCGAGTCCGAGCCCGCTGCCGACCTTGCGTAGCCCTCGGTAGCGTTGGTGCAGCGCACCGCGCTCGAAGGCCACCGTCAGGTCGTCGTCGGTCAGCCCCGGTCCGCCGTCGCGGACCTCGATCACGCCACCCGCGGCCGGCTCGGCACCGGCCGGCCGGACCACCAGCACCACCGGTGCACCCGGTGGCACCACCCGCAGCGCGTTCTCCAGGAGGCCGTCGATCACCTGCCGGATCCGCCCCGGGTCGGTGTACGCCGGCACCGGCTGCCCCGGCAGCTCCATCCGGAACGTCACCCCCACCGAGGAGCATCGGTCTGCCCAGGTCCGGCCGGCGTCAGCGGCCAGGCCGGCCAGATCCACCGGCACCGGTTCGAGGGGGAAGTCGACCGCCTCCAGGCGGGCCAGGGCGAGCAGGTCGGCGACCAACCGGTCCAGGTGCTCCGCCTCGGCGAGCATGGTCCGGCCGGTCTCGGCCGCCGCCGACGGTCCGACCACCCCGTCGGCCAGCGCCTCGGCGTAGCCACGGATCGCGGTCAGCGGGGTGCGCAGTTCGTGCGAGACGGAGAGCAGGAACTCCCGCTGTCGTCCCTCACTCGTGGCCAGCGCGGCGGCCAGCCCGTTCAGCGCGTACGCCAGGTCGGCCACCTCGGCCGGCGACTCGACCGGCACCCGGACGGTGCGGTCGCCCGCCCGCAGCCGGGTTGCGACGAGGGCCGCCCGGCGGATCGGCCGGGCCAGCCGCCGGGCGAGCAGCGAGCCCGCGACCGCGCCCGCGGCCAACC
The DNA here is from genome assembly GCF_042898635.1 of Micromonospora sp. NPDC000442. Classification (NCBI taxonomy): domain Bacteria; kingdom Bacillati; phylum Actinomycetota; class Actinomycetes; order Micromonosporales; family Micromonosporaceae; genus Micromonospora; species Micromonospora sp. NPDC000442. Next base: position 87,206 of record NZ_JBIAYZ010000013.1, read on the forward strand.
CCGCCAGCAGTGGCAGCCAGAGGCCGCGCAGCACCTGACGCCACACTCCGGCCCCGAGCGGGCGGGTCAGCACCACCCCGTCGCCGCCGGGCAGTGCCCGGCCCTCGACGAGTGCCCGTTCCCCGTCGACCAGCCGCCGGCCGGAGAAATTCCGGCCGTTGGACACCCGCTTCACCACCTGGGCAGGCAGGCCGGCACGGTCGACGTCACCGCCCGAGATCAGGTAGATGGTGGTGCCCTGGTTGCCGAGTTGGCGGATCAACCGCTCGCCGGCCAGTTCCCGGACCCGGCCGGGCCGCGCCCGCAGCAGCTCGGCGGCGACCTGCGCCTGCGCGGCGAGCGCCTGCCGGTCCCGCCGCTCGGCGGCGCGGACCGCCACCGGCACCGCCACCACCGCGGTGACCAGCACCGACACCAGTGCCACCGCGCAGGTCACCAGCACCGCGCGGGCGGTCAGCGTGCGGCCGGGACGATCAGCCATCGGCGGCGTACCCGACTCCGCGATGGGTCCGGATCACGCTCGCAGCGCCGAGCTTCGCCCGGACCTGCGCCACGTGCACGTCGACGGTACGGGTGCCGGCGTGCGCCGCGTATCCCCAGACCGCGGCCAGCAGTTCCTCCCGCGAGAAGACCCGACCCGGCCGACTCATCAGGTGAGCCAGCAGGTCGAACTCGGTGGAGGTCAGCTGCACCTGGGCACCGTCGGCGGTGACCGACCTGCGGTCGGGGTCGACGGTGACCCGGCCGAGCACGACGGGTTGCCCGGCACCGCCCGGCGGGCCGGCGGCCCGGCGCAACACCGCCCGCAGCCGGGCGACGAGTTCGCGGGGGCTGAACGGTTTGGTGACGTAGTCGTCGGCCCCCAGTTCCAGGCCGACGACGCGGTCCACCTCGTCGTCGCGAGCGGTGAGGAAGATGACCGGCGTCCAGTCGCCGGCCTCGCGCAACCGACGGCAGATCTCGGTGCCGGCCAGCCCGGGTAATGCGATGTCGAGCACGCAGGCCACCGGACGCAACCGGCGGGCGGCCGCGAGGCCGGCGCTGCCGTCCCGTTCGACGTGTACGCCGAAGCCGTCCCGGCTGAGGTAGAGCCGGACCAGGTCGGCGATGCTCGGTTCGTCCTCCACCACGAGGACCAGCCCGCGTTGCGGGTTCTCGGCGGTCACTGGGCCATGATTGCCGATCGACGGGATCCGGCAGCGTCAGGCTTTGTTCGGATTCGGTAAGAAGACCCGGTCAGTGGGCCACGACGGGCTGGAAGGTGCCAGGTCTGGCGGCGGGCGCCTCGGCGACGGTGGCCACGATCCGCGGCTGTGCGCTGCGTACCCGGGCGCGGAAGGCGTGATTGAGCAGCGCGTCCAGCTGCCACACCTGCTTCGGGTGCTGGGTGCGGATCAGGAAGCGCTCGCGGATACCGTCGATCGCGGTAGCGGCCAGCTCCACGCAGTGCAGTCGCGGGTCGGGGCTCCAGGTGACGTGGCTCAACTCGCGGAGTTCCGTGTTGAGATGCAGGCGAAGCCGATGCAGCACCCGGGTCTGCCGGGTGACCACCAGCCGCCGGTGGGTGAGCAGCAGCAGATACTCCCCGTTCACCTGCCGGTCGGGCCGGCTGCACCGGGTGACCAGGATGGTGGCGTCGCCGGAACCCACGCAGCGACGAAACACCGGCATGTGCCGGCTGGCGGTCTGCACCGCCAGCCCGGCCTCGGCGGCGGCCGGAAGGAACGTTCGGGAGAAGACGTCCATGACCTGCCCAACGACCCTGCCCCCACGGTGACATGGCCCATGGACATGCTTTCTGCAATTTCCACCCCGCCCAACCCCACCCCCGAACCCGAAGAGTTGATCAAGAAGTTTTGGTCTCTGACCGGCGCCCAGGAGACCAAAACTTCTTGATCGACTTCTTCAGGGGGTCAGAGGAGTTCGAGGATGGTGGTGTTGGCCATTCCACCGCCCTCGCACATGGTTTGCAGGCCGTAGCGGATGTTGTTGTCACGCATGTGGGCGAGCATCGTGGTCATGATCCGGGCACCGGAGCCGCCGAGCGGATGCCCCAGGGCGATCGCACCGCCGCGCGGATTGAGCCGCTCCGGGTCCGCCTCGGTCTCCGCCAACCAGGCCAGTGGTACGGGGGCGAACGCCTCGTTCACCTCGTACACCCCGATCTCCTCGATGCCCAGCCCCGCGCGACGCAGCGCCTTCGCGGTGGCCGGGATCGGCGCGGTCAGCATCGCCACCGGGTCGTCGGCCGCGACCACGGCGGTGTGGACCCGGGCCAGCGGACGCAGCCCGTGCCGGCTGGCCCACTCGCTCGTGGTGACCGCGAGTGCGGCGGCACCGTCGGAGATCTGCGAGGCCGAACCGGCGGTGACCACACCGTCGGGCCGGAACGGAGTGGGCAGCTCGCCCAGTTTCTCCAGCGAGGTGTCGCGCCGGATGCCCTCGTCCACCGCGAACTTTCCGCCGTCGGCGAGCGCCACCGGGGCGAGTTCGGCCTCGAACGCGCCCGCGTCCTGCGCGGCGGCGGCCTTCTCGTGGCTGGCCAGCGCGAACTCGTCGAGCTGAGTGCGGGACAGGCGCCACCGCTGGGCGATCAGCTCCGCCCCGACGCCCTGGTTGAAGGGGAGCGGGGAGTCCTCGGCGACTCCCTCGACCCCCCGGTAGCGGGTCAGGATCTGCTCGCTGAACGGCATCCCACCGGCCACGCTGGAGCCCATCGGCACCCGGGTCATCGACTCGACGCCGCCCGCGACGACCAGGTCCGCCTGGCCGGAGAGCACGGTGGCCGCGGCGAAGTGCAGGGCCTGCTGGCTGGAACCGCACTGCCGGTCCAGGGTGGTGCCGGGCACCGACTCGGGCCAGCCGGCGGCCAGTACGGCGTTCCGGGCGACGTTCCACGACTGCTCGCCGACCTGGGAGACGCAGCCCCAGACCACGTCGTCCACCTGAGCCGGATCGATTCCGGTGCGTTCGGCGAGGGCGCGCAGTACGTGCGCGGACAGATCCACCGGGTGCACCGTGGCCAGGCTGCCCTTGCGTCGCCCGACCGGGGTGCGCACCGCACCGACGATAACCGCGTCACTCATATCTACTCCCCGGTAACTTGGGCTGCTCCGATCCTACGCCCACCCCGGCCGACCGCCACGCCCCCGCCGGCCGACGCTTCGGGGCGGATGCCGGTGACCGGCGGCGCTGGCATGCTGGTGCCGTGGCGTACGACACCATCGCACAGCAATGGCGGGTGCCCCTGGCCCTACCGGTCCTCAAGCTGGCCGCCGCAGCCAGCTTGCTCGCCCTGGGGATCCTGCTCGCCGAGGGTGACCCGCTCCGACCGGTGCTCGGCGGGTTGGCCGCGGCGGTCCTCACCGGGTGGGGCCTGCGGGATCTGGTCGCGCCGGTGCGGTTGGCGGTGGACGCGACCGGCATCACCGTACCGGCCGGGTTGCTGAGCCGGCGGCACCTGCCCTGGCCGATGGTGGAGACCGTCCAGGTGCACCGTCGGTCCGGGCGCGGACTGGCCGGCCCGACCCTGGAGATCGATGCGGGCGATTCACTGCACCTGTTCAGCCGACTCGATCTCAACGCGGATCCGGCCGAGGTCGCCGACGCGTTGCGTACCGCCCGGGCGGGAAGTCCCGGCGGCACCAGTTGATCCACGCCCTGCGCCGGCGACGTGACCGGGTCTGCGTCGCCGGTGCCGGGCCGGGCAGCGGTCAGCCCAGCAGCGCGGCCGTGCGGACCAGGGCCATCCCGAGCAGCGCCACCACGATGATCGCGCCACCGCCGAACTGCACAAGCGTCCGGCGCGACCGCGGCGCGTAGGCCAGCACCAGAGCCATCAGCGCGCCGAACACCAGACCGCCCAGGTGACCGGCGATCGAGATCTGCGGCACGGTGAAGGTGAAGATCAGATTGATCACCAGGATGGGGAGGATGGCCGAGGTGTCCCGACCCAGTCGCCGCATGATCACGAAGATCGCCGCGAAGAGGCCGAAGATGGCGGTCGACGCTCCCGCCGACATCTGGTTGGGCGCGCTGAACACGTAGACCGCGACGTTGCCGCCGAAGCCGGCGATGAAATACAGGACGGCGAACCGCAGCGGCCCGAGCACCGCCTCCAGCGAGCGGCCGAGCACCCAGAGCGCCCACATGTTCAGCAGCAGGTGCACCACGCCGTAGTGCAGGAACATCGCGGTGACCAGGCGGTACCACTGGCCCTCGGCGACACCGCCGACGGTGCCGTCGAGGAACATCGCCCGGCCCAACACCGCACCCCACTCGGTCAACGGGGTGCTGCCGCCCATCAGCCCGCCGAAGCCGTTACCGCCAGCCGCCGCATCCCCGCCCCGGTCGGAGGCGATCGAGATCAGCATCACCAGCAGGTTGAGGGCGATCAGAGTCTTGGTCACGTAACCGTGTCGGCCGACCACCCCGCCACCGAAGGCGGTACGCGCCGGCCGCACGCTGCGGCGTCCCTCCGACACGCACTCCGGGCACTGGAACCCGACCGACGCCTCGTTCATGCAGTCCGGGCAGATCGAACGGTCGCAGCGGGTGCAGCGGACGTACGTTTCCCGGCCGGGGTGGCGGTAGCAGGCCGGCGTGGTCGGCGGGGACTCGCTCATCGCTGGCCCCAGACACCCGAGCGCTCAGTCATGCGAGCAAAGGTACCCCGAGCCATCACTCAGGCGGGTCGAGGCGTACCCCGCCAATCCGGCTCACCGCGGTCGACCTCGGCCGGCGGGCCCGGGGACGCGTCGGATCTTCGTCCAGCCGTGGCGGAGTGCTGGCGGCCGACCGTGGCGGAGTGCTGGCGGCCGGGGCGGAGTGCTGGCGGCCCGCCGGCAGAGCGAAGACCGGTCCGGATACCGGTGGGGTATCCGGACCGGTCTGCAACGCCGCCGGTCGCCGTCCGGTCCCGTCGGCGTGCCCGAACTGGCCCTCGGCGAGCCGGTCGACCAGACCATGAAACCGCAGGCCGGCGAGGGCCTTCGGCACCGTGCGCGGACGCCCGGTCAGGCCGAGCGCTCGATCTCGACGCGCTCGATGACGACGTCCTGGAGCGGCCGGTCGCTGGGGCCGGTCGGGGTGTTGGCGATCGCCTCGACGATCTTCGCGGACTGCTCGTCGGCGACCTGCCCGAAGATGGTGTGCCGGTTGTTCAGGTGCGGCGTCGGCGAGACGGTGATGAAGAACTGCGAGCCGTTGGTGCCGGGTCCCGCGTTCGCCATCGCCAGCAGGTACGGCCGGTCGAACCGCAGCTCGGGGTGGAACTCGTCGGCGAAGGTGTAGCCCGGCCCGCCCCGGCCGGTTCCCGTCGGGTCACCCATCTGAATCATGAACCCGCTGATCACCCGGTGCGAGATGGTGCCGTCGTAGTACGGACCACTGCCCGGCTGCCCGGTCCGCGGGTCGGTGTACTCGCGGGTGCCCTCGGCCAACTCGACGAAGTTGCGGACGGTCTTCGGGGCGTGGTTGCCGAAGAGCTCCAGCCGGATCGGGCCGGCGTTGGTGTGCAGGGTGGCGTAGACAGCCTCGGCCACGGGTACTCCTTACTCGTTGGTCAGTTCCATGCGGATCCTCCCATGTGCCCGATCTGGACATGCGGAGGCATCCGAAGGTGGAGGATGAGACAGAGCAAACTCCCAGGAGGTGGGACCGTGTTTGGAAACTGGCGGCGCAAGACCCAGGCGCAGTTGGCCCGGGCCGAATTGAACCGCAGCATCGGTCACCTGAGGCAGGCCGCCACGCATGCGGCGAGGGGAGCCGGCGACACGGTCGGTCCACGATTCCAGACCGCCCGCGGTGCGGTGGCACCGACCGCCGTCGTGGTCCGGGACCGGGCATCGAGCGGCCTCGCGTCGACGGCCGCCGCCCTCGCGCCGCTTGCTCTGGCCGTACGTCATGCGCAGTCCGACGCGGCCGATCGGGCCGTCAAGGGGAAGAAGGCCGCAGTTGCCAAGCAGGCCGCGGTCAGCAGGAAGGCGAAGAAGATGAAGGCGAAGAAGAAGTCCCGCCGGAGCGGGACCATGATCGGCCTGCTCGCCGCCGGCACGGTGGCCGGGCTGGCCGGCGCGATGGCCCTGCGGCGGCACCGCGAGCAGCAGGAGTGGGCAGAGTACGACGCGGGTGCCGCGCTCGAGCCGATGCACGAGGAGGTGGAGACCATCGAGGTGCGTACGACCGGCCCGGCCGGTGCCGGCAAGGTCTCGACCGGAGCGGGCAGCTCGGCGGTGGCCGGCGGCGACAGCGCCTCCACCACCCCCACCGCGACCGCACCGTCCGGGGTAGCCGCCACCGGGAAGGTCCCCTCGGTGGCCGAGGGTGCCCGCACCAGTACCGGACGCCCCGCCGACGACCTGAGCAAGGCCACCAACCACAAATCCAACACCCGCGCCTAACCCCACCCCACCCCCAACCCCCACCCTCGCCCGAGTTGATCATGAAGTTGTTGCCGCGCACACCGGTGTGTCGTGGCAACAACTTCATGGTCAACGCAGACCGAGAAGCGGGCGGTGGGTGGGGAGGGGGTGGGTGGGGTCAGAGCCAGTCGTTGCGGCGGAACCAGCGGTAGAGGGCCAGCGAGATGCTGAGCATCAGCGCCAGCACCACGGGGTAGCCGTAGGTCACCCTCAGCTCCGGCATGAAGTCGAAGTTCATGCCGTAGATGCCGGCGATCGCGGTCCACACGGCGGCGATGGCCGCCCAGGCCGCGATCTTGCGCATGTCGTTGTTCTGGTCGACCGTCACCTGGGCCAGTCGCGCCTGGAGGATCGAATTGAGCAGGTCGTCGTAGGAGTTGACCAGCTCGACGGTGCGGCTGAGGTGATCCTGCACGTCGCGGAAGTAGCGGCGCACCTCCTTGGGCACGTCCCGGTTCATCTGCGTGGTCAGCGACAGCAGTGGACGCTGCAACGGCATCACCGCCCGCTTGAACTCGACCAGTTCCCGCTTCATCTGGTAGATCCGCTGGATCCGGCCGCTGGTCTGGCGGTCGAACACCTCCGTCTCCAGCACGTCCATGTCGTCCTCAAGCTGGTCGGCAACCTCCAGGTAGAGATCGACGACTCGGTCCGTGATCGCGTACGCGACCGCCCAGGGACCGTTGAGCAGCAGTTCCTGGCGAGCCTCCAACTCCTCGCGTACGGGCGCGAGCCGGCAGGCGTCGCCGTGCCGGACACTGATCACGAACTGTGGGCCGATGAAGAGCATCACCTGCCCGGTCTCCACCACCTCGGAGTTCTCCGTCAGCTCGGTGTGCTCGCAGTAGCGGGCGGTGCGCAGCACCAGGAAGCTGACCTCGCCGAAACGTTCCAGCTTCGGACGCTGCTGGGCCTTCACCGCGTCCTCAACGGCCAGCTCGTGCAGCCCGTACGTGGTGGCGATCTCGGTCATCTCGGCGAGCTCCGGCTCGTGCAGGCCGAGCCAGACGAAACCTGCTTCGGCGCCGCGAGCCGCGGCCAGCGCGTCGGCGTAGTCCCAGTCTCCGGCCTGCCGCTTACCGTCGAGATAGAGCGCGCAGTCGACCACCGCGTTGCGTCGCTGGGCGGCCGACGTCTGATCGGCCTGCGATCCGTCCGGGCTGAGCCGGCGCGTCACGGCCCGCACGGGTGACCAGTTCCGAGGCCGCAGAGCGCGGCTCCCGTTGGCGCTCGCACTCCGGGTGCCAGCGGCGGCCGGGCCGTCCGCGGAGGTCGTCCCCGCAGGCTGCGTCCGCTCCGTCATCACGCCCTCCCCCCGTCGGCTGCGGTTTGCAGGTTACGCCGCCGCCGCGATCATGGCCGGGCGGCAGGGGTGGCGCCGGACGGACCGGACCGCATCGGGGGGTGAGGGGCGATCCGGCCCGCCCGGCGCCGTGGGGGCGGGGGGTTGTGCTGTCGCGTCACACCAGCGCGTGGGCGGCCGGGCCGCGCCGGTACCGGAATCGCGACGGGTGCGGTCGCCCCGATCTCCTGGTACGCGTGCTGAGTGACGCTCGCAGCATTGTGGGCCCCGAGTCGCTTCAGCGGGAGACCCGGGCCGGCCGGTATCGCCGTTCTGTCGGAAAGCCGACAGAAACTCAGCCACGCACCGCCTTCATCGCCTCGGCCAGCCGCCGAACTCCCTCGTCGATCCGATCCGCGGTGACCGCCGAATAGGCGAGCCGCAGCGCGTGTCGGCCGCCGTCGACCACGAAGTCGCTGCCCTTGACCACCGCGACGCCACGCTCGGCCGCCGCCGGGGCGAGCCGGTCGACCGCTACGTCCTCCGGCAACTCGACCCAGAGGAAGTAGCCGCCGTCCGGCTCCACGAACCGGGCCTCCGGAATGTGCCGGCGCAGCGACTCGGCGAGCACGGTGGCGCGCTCACCGAGGGCCGCCCGGACCGTCTCGATCGAACGCCCGATGTCCCCCGACACGCAGAACTGGTGCACGATGGCCTGGGACACCATGCCGGGAGAGATGTAGAGGCTGGTCGCCTTCTTCGCGATGTCGCCGATCAGGTCCGCCGGGCCCACCAGGTAGCCCACCCGAACGCCAGGGCAGACGGTCTTGGTGAAGCTGGAGGCGTGCACGACCACGTTGCGGGTGTCCATCGACAGCATCGATGGCAGCGCCTCGCCCCGGAACCGGATGTCCGCGTACGGGTCGTCCTCGAAGATCGTGAAACCGAACTCCGCGGCCAGGTCCAGCAGTTCGCGCCGCTTTTCCAGGGACAACGTCACGCCGGCCGGGTTCTGGTAGTTCGGGATGACGTGGGCCAGCCGGGGGCGTACCCCGGACTCCAGCAGCTTGCGCAGCTCGGCGGTGTCCAGGCCGTCCGGCTGGATGGTGACAGCGTGCAGCTCACTGCCCAGGTTCCGCAGGTTCAGCAGGGTGCGGTCGTAGGTGGGACGCTCCACCACCACCGCGTCGCCGGGACGGACCAGGTGATCGAAGAGAAAGGCGTCGGCCTGCAACGAGCCGTTGGTGACCAGCACCTGCTCCGCCTCGACACCGTGCTTCTCGGCGATCCACTTCCGGAGCGGGACGTAACCGACGGAGGTGCCGTACGCCGTCACCCCGGCGGGGTCGGCGTCGAAGGCGCGGACGGCGGCGGCCTTGAGCCCCTCGACATCGACGATGTCCAGTGAGGGGGCGCCACGGGCAAAGGAGATCAGCTGCTCGGCGGTCATGGCTGTTCAGCGTACGGGCGGAGGTGGGGCGTGCGCGGAAGGCACGGCGATGTCCGCATCCTGAGCCACCGGGTCGGGTGAACGGTCGCGTCCGGGGCCGACCCGTACCCGCCGACTGTGTGGCAGGTCAGGCCGGAAGGCCTACCGGTTCGTCCTGCGGCCGGCGCGACGTCCCCGCGACCCGCAGGCCCAGCAGCGTCATCAGCTCCCCCCAGTCGAAGTAGGACCGCCAGGCGGCGATCCGGCCCCGACGCACCCGGACCACGTCCACCACTTCCCAGGCGACGTCCCGTCCGGTGGGCGCGACGGTCCCGAAAGGGGTGTGCAGCACGCCGGTGTGGGTGCCGGTCAGCAGGTGCTCGACCGCCGCGCCGCCGGCCGTGCGCACCGCACCGAGCGGATCGACCCGCAGGTCGGGAAAGGCACCCGTCCAGGTACGCAGCAGGGCCGGCAACTCGGTCGGACGCACCGTGACGCCGGGCATGGCGTAACGGGCGTCCGGCGCGTACAGCTCCGGCAGGCGAGCCACGTCGCGCCGCAGCAGCATCTCGTACTGCTGCTGGATCAACCGGTCCGCGCCACGCATCACGCCTCCCCGCGGGGCACGGTCGGCCCGTGCCCGCAGCAGGGGTACTACCCGCCGACCAGCCCGCCCAACCCGGACGGATCGACCGACCGCCGATCGGCGTCGGTCAGCCGGTGCCGACCATCCGGCTGGCCGCCCACACCCGCATGATGTCGCGTACGGAGATGACGCCGGCGACCTCACGACCGTCGAGGACGACGAGGTGCCGGAAGCCACCCCGGGCCATCGCCGCCGCGGCTTCCTCGATCGTCCATTCCGGCCCGGCATAGACGACGTCCCAGGTCAGATGGGCTCCGGTCCGCTCGACGTCGCAGTCAAGACCGGCACCGATCGCGTTGAGCACGTCGCGCTCGGTCATGATCCCGATGCCCTCGGAATCCGGGTCGATCACCACCGCCGACCCGATGCCGCGCTCCGACATCATCCGCGCCGCCTGCCGCAGCGTGTGCTCCGGACCGACCACGAGGATCTCACTGGACATAGCTTCCCGAACCTGCATGACACATCACCCCTTTGGGACGGCTGCACCCGGTTACCCGCAATGGTGAGCCCCGTAGGTTTCCAGGACAAGACCGGACATCGTCGCGGCGGGACGGTCACGGCTACTGTTCTTGACGTGTCCACCGAGCCGCTGCGCTGCGCGGGAGCGCTGATCGTCGCCCCCGACGGACGCCTGTTCTTCCAACGCCGCTCGCCGCACCGGCGGCTCTTCCCCAACTGCTGGGACATCGTCGGCGGGCACCTCGAACCGGGCGAGTCCGTGCAGGACGCGCTGCACCGGGAGGTCACCGAGGAGACCGGCTGGCGCGTGTCCGAGGTGATCGCCGAAATCGGCGAGTACCGCTACGTCGGGGACGACGGCCTGGCCCGGATCGAGAGCGACTGGCTGGTCCGGGTCGACGGCGAGCTGACCGCACCCGTGCTGGAGACAGGCAAGCACACCGAGTACCGCTGGCTCGGCCCCGACGATCTCGATCTGCTCGACGAGCACCGTGAGGTCAACGACGGGTTGATTCGGCACATCGCCGAGCGGGCCTTCGCCGTCCTGCGGTCCATCGGTTCGTGAGCGACACGGTCGGGCTTGCTCCGCACCGGTACGCGGCGTTGGTGGCGCCCGCCGTGGACCGGGTCTTCACCGCGGCAATGCAGGCCGGTGGGCACGGTGGCGCAGCCGAGCTGAGCCAGCGGTACGGCGGACCGCCCGCCACCGGCTTCCTGGTGGAACTGCGTACCCGGCTGGCCGCGCCGGGTGGCACGGTCGACGGCCCGGGGTTCGCCGCGGTGACCCGCTACCGGGACCCGACCGCCTGCCGGCGGAGTCTTGATCGGCACGTCGCGTACGGAATGGTCCACCGCCGGCCGGACGGCGGGCTCACCGCCACCGAGCGGGGTCTGGCCTTCCTCGCCGAGCTGTACCAGGTGCACGCCGAGGTGACCGAGGAGTTGTGGGCCGGCCACCACGACCGGGTGCTGCGACTGGTGCAGGTCGCCGGTCGGCTGCTGGCCGTCGCGGAGGGCGGCGGGGCGTTCCACGCGGTGGCGCCCCCGTACGAGCCGGACGGCATCCCACCCGTTGTGCTGCTGCTCAACCGGCTCGGCGCCCTGCGGTACCACCGCGCCGACGCGCACGCCGACGCGTGGCACGCCGCCGGGCACACCGCGACGAGCATCGTGGCGCTGCCCGACGGACCGCAGCGCCAGGCCATCGAGCTGGAGACCGACCGCCGAGCGGCCGGACCGTACGCCGTGCTGACCGCCGAGGAGCGGCTGACGATGCTCGCTGACCTGGCGGCTCTGCCCGGCTGACCGAGGTGCCCGCCGGCTGCTCACCGCTGACCGGCGGCAGCGCCGCCACGGGCGGCGCTATCCTCCTTCGGTGAACGCCGCGAGAACAGGAAACGATGCCGGCATGGTCGGAATGGTGCTGGCAGCGGGCGCAGGCCGCCGGCTGCGCCCGTACACCGACACGCTGCCCAAGGCGCTGGTGCCGGTGGATGGCGAGATCACCATCCTCGACATCGCGTTGCGCAACCTGGCCGAGGTGGGGCTCACCGAGGTCGTGGTGGTGGTCGGCTACGCCGCCGACGCCGTCCGCGAACGCCAGGCCGAGTTGGAGAGCCGGTACGGCGTCACGATCACCCTGGTCCCCAACGACAAGGCCGAGGAGTGGAACAACGCGTACTCCCTCTGGCTGGCGCGTGACTGGTTCTCCCGGGGCGTCCTGCTGGTCAACGGTGACACCGTGCACCCGGTGAGCATCGAGAAGACCCTGCTGGCCGAGCGGGGGCCCGGCGTGCTGCTGGCGATCGACACTCTCAAGCCGCTGGCCGAGGAGGAGATGAAGACCACCTTCGACGCCGCCGGCCAGCTCACCCGGATCACCAAGCTGATGGACCCGGGCGAGGCGTACGGCGAGTACATCGGGGCCACGCTCATCGAGCCGCAGGTGGCCGAGGCGCTCGCCGACGCCCTGGAGGCGACCTGGCGGCGCGACCCGAACCTGTACTACGAGGACGGGTACCAGGAGTTCGCCGACCGTGGCGGCGAGGTCCGGGCCGCGCCGATCGGCGACGTGGCGTGGGTCGAGGTCGACAACCACGCCGACCTGACCCGGGCGCGGGAGATCGCGTGCCGCTACTAGCCCGTACCGTCGCGACGCCGCTGTCGATCGAGGTCCGCCGGGGTGCCGTGGCCGACCTCGGCTCGCTGCTGGCCGACCGCCGGATCTCCAGCGGCGGCGACGTCGCGGTGGTGGTCGGCCCGGGTCAGGGCGAGAAGATCGTCGAGCTGTGCCGGCCCTCGCTCGGGTCGGCCGACGTGTTCACCGTCGCCGGTGGCAGCGTCGACTCCGCCATCGAGCTCGGCGACCAGCTACGCCGCCGCAGCTACGACGCGGTCGTCGGCATCGGCGGCGGGAAGACCATCGACACGGCCAAGTACGCCGCCACCCGCTACGGCATCCCGATGGTCACCGTGGCGACAAGCCTCGCCAACGACGGGATCGCCTCTCCGGTGGCGTCGCTGACCCACGAGGGCGGCAAGGGCTCGTACGGGGTGCACATCCCGATCGCCGTACTTGTCGATCTCGACTTCGTGGAGAACGGGCCGGACCGGCAGACCCAGGCCGGCATCGGCGACGCGGTGAGCAATCTCAGCGCCTGCGCCGACTGGGAGCTGGCCCACGAGGTGCGCGGCGAGCCGATCGACGGCCTCGCCGTGACGCTGGCCCGCACCGGGGCGGAGGCCCTGGTCAACCATCCCGGCAAGATCACCGACGACGGGTTCCTGACCACGCTGGCCGAGGCGCTGATCCTGGGCGGCATCTCGATGTCGATCTGCGGTTCCAGCCGGCCGGCCAGCGGCGGCGACCACGAGATCTCGCACGCCATCGACCACCTCTTCCCGAGCACCGCCTCGCACGGCGAGCAGGCCGGGCTCGGTGCGCTGTTCTGCACCTTCCTCCGGGGCGACCTGGAACGGTTCGGCCAGCTCGCCCGCTGCCTGCACCGACACGGGCTGTCCACCCGACCCGCCGACCTCGGGCTCACCGACGAGCAGTTCGTCGAGGCGGTGGCCTTCGCCCCGCACACCCGGCCCGACCGTTACACGATCCTCGAACACCTGGCGCTGTCCGCCGACGACCTTCGTACCCGGCTGGGAGACTACGTTGACGCCCTCCGTGAGCACCTTGGCTGAGCCGTCCCACCCCACGGTCGCCGACTTCCACCGGGTGAACCGGGGCGGTGGTCTGTTCAGCGAGTCGGTCAGTCAGTGGATCGGCGCGGTCTTCGCGCTTGTCGCCCAGCGTGTCGGGCTCCGACCGACCGCGCTGACCATCACCAACCTGCTGCTCGGGCTGGCCACCTCGGTCACCGTGGTCGCCCTCGCCGGCCCGGTCGCCGCCGGGGACGTGCCGGCTCCGGTGGTCGGGCTGGTCGCGCTGTTCGGCTGGCAGATCGCGTACGCCCTGGACTGCGCCGACGGTCAACTGGCCCGGGTGACCGGGCAGGGCAGCGTGGCCGGTGCCCGAGTCGACGTGCTCTGTGACGTGGCCGCCCAGATCGCCCTGGTCGCCGCCCTGTCCGCCACCGCCGTGGCGCAGCAACCGGCAACGCCGACCTGGCTGGTGGCGACGTTCGCCGGCACCTGGATGGTCAACCTGGTCACCTCGGTGATGCAGTCCGGCCCGAACGCGGCGAGCATGGTCACCTCCACCAGCCTGCCGGTACGCCTGGTCAAGCTGGTCCGCGACTACGGCGCGGTGATCTTCGTGGCCGCCCTGGTCCTGGCCCTAGCCCCAGCCCTCACCCTCTGGGTCATGACCGCCTTCACCGTCGTCAACGGCGGCTTCCTCCTAACCAGCATCGCCTTCTCCGCCCACGCCTCCCTCCGCTGACCGCCCACCCCGCACCCCTGACCCTCCCGTTGATCATGAGGTTAACGGGAGGGTCAGGGGGTGGGGTCGGGGGTGGGGTCAGGGGTGGGTCAGGGAGGTGTAGACGTCCAGGAGGTGGTTGGTGACCACGTCGGGGTGGAAGGTGCGCTCGTAGCGGGTGCGGGCGGAGGCGGACAGTGCGGCGGCCCCCGCTGCGGCCATCGGCAGGGCGGCGGCCAGGGCTGCCGGGTCCGGAGGCACGACCCAGCCCGCCTCGCCGGTCACCACACCGGCCGGCACCGCCGACGTTCCCCCGGTACCAGTGGCGGCACCGACCGACCCGGCGTCGGCGGAGGAGTTCGGAGCCGAGGAGCCGGGCACGGCACCGGAGACGGCGGGGGCGGACGCCGAGGCGGACGCCGCCGGACCGGTGCCGGCGGGCTCCCGAGGGGTGTCCGCGCCGATTAGGTAGGGAATGCCGCCGAGTGCAGTGCCGAGCACCGGTCGGCCGCTGGCCAACGCCTCGATGATCACGGTCGGCAGCACGTCGTGCCAGGTGGACGTCGCCAGCACCACGGCACTGGCGGCCAGCGCCTGCCGGACGCCGGCCCGGTCCAGTGGTCCGAGGTAGCTGACGTCGGAGCGCTCTGCCGCCACCGCTTCGACAAGCGGGCGCAGTTCGCCATCCCCGGCGACGCGAAGCGGGCCCAGCGCGCCGTCCGGATGTCGCCGCCAGGCCTCCACAAGCAGGTCAAGGCCCTTCTCGGGGGAGAGCCGGCCGAGGAAGAGGAAGCCCTGGCCGAGCGGTGCGGGCACGCCGGGGTCGGGGATCCCGTTCGGTTTCACGACGATTCGCGAATCGGGGATGCCGTAGTCACGCAGGTGATCGGCGACCGCGGTGGTCAGGGCGATGAACCTGTCCACCGACTTCCAGGTACCCCGGTGCACGGCCAGGGTGGTGGCCATCAGCGCGCTCTGCGCCCGTGACCCCCGGTAGCAGCGATGCACCACCGCCGGCACACCCAGTGCCCGGCCCCGGCAGTCCTGGCAGATCATGCCGTCCCGGAAGTACAGCCCCGAGGAGCAGACCTGTCGGTAGTTGTGCACCGTCTGGACCACGGGCACCCGGTGCCGGTGCGCGGTCCGCACCACCCAGGGCGACAGCAGTGGGTACGGATTGTGCAGGTGCAGCACGTCCGGGCGATGCTCGGTGAGCAGCCGGGCCAACTCCTGCTGGGCGCGTGGTGCGTAGATCGGGGAGATCGGCAGCAGCGCCTTCGCCGTCTTCGGCATTGTCGGGATCTCGTCGGAGCTGCGCAGGAACGGCAGCACCTCCACCCCGGCGGCGGTGAGCTGGGCGATCTCGGCGTCGACGATGGTGTTCTCACCGGAGGGCTGAGCTTCCCGGTACCGGTTGTGCGCCACCACGATTCTCACGGGAAAGAAGGCTACCGTTGGACGATGCCCGAACTACCGGAGGTGGAGGCGCTCGCCGGTTACCTGCGACAGCGCGCGGTGGGCCGGCGGGTCGACCGCCTGGAGGTCGCCGCGATCAGCGCCCTGAAGACGTACGACCCGGCACCGACCGCCGTCGCGGGCCGGGCGGTGACCGACGCCCGGCGGTACGGCAAGTTCCTCGACGTGGTCTTCGACGGCGGCCTGCACCTGGTGGTCCACCTGGCGCGCGCCGGCTGGCTGCACTACCGGGAGGCGTTCGCCTCGACCGTTCCGTTGCGGCCCGGCAAGGGGCCGATCGCGATCCGGGTACGCCTCGACGACGGCTCCGGCTTCGACCTGACCGAGGCCGGTACGCAGAAGAAACTCGCCGCCTACCTGGTGACTGATCCGCAGGCGGTGCCCGGGGTGGCCAAGCTCGGGCCGGACGCGCTCTCGGCCGACCTCGCCACCTTCGCCGGCGCCCTGCGTGGCCGCCGGGGCCAGGTCAAGGGGGTGCTCACCGACCAGGCGGTGCTCGGCGGGGTCGGCAACGCGTACTCGGACGAGATCCTGCACGCCGCGAAGCTGTCACCGTTCGCGTTGACCGACCGGCTGACCGACGACCAGATGGCGACCCTGCACGCGGCGACCCGTCGGGTGCTCGGCGACGCGGTGACCCGGTCGCTCGGGCAGCGGGCCGCGGAGTTGAAGGGCGAGAAACGCTCGGGGCTCAAGGTGCACGCGCGGACCGGCCTGCCCTGTCCGGTCTGCGGGGACATCGTTCGGGAGGTCTCGTTCGCCGACTCCAGCCTCCAGTACTGCCCGACGTGCCAGACCGGCGGAAAGCCCCTTGCTGACCGACGGTTGTCCCGGCTTGTACGGTGAGTAACGCCACTCGCTGATTACGGAGCGGAATCGGACGCGCGGTGCGCAACCGCCGGTCCGGCGCTCTACCCGGGCCGTCATCCATCGGTATAGTGGCCCGGTCCCCGGCTTCCAAACGGCACGGGGCCGGCCAGATCCCAGGCGGTAGGTGGCCGCCGCGCAATGTCCCTCGGGTCGGCGACGGAACGGAACTCGCGTGGGAAACTGGAACGGTGGGCGACCCGAGCGGTCACCGCGAGTGAACGCGACGGGTCATGCGGGAGGACATGGGTGAGGTGACGGCTAGCCTCCAGCGCCCGGTGACCAACGAAGGCCGGAGCAGACTCGTGCGGCACGTCGACAGCTTCGAGATCCAGCCGCCGAACCCGTCGTCGCCGAACGGCGTACCTCGATCGGCGTGGGCCCGGGCCCGACGACGCGTGTCGCGCTGGCACCGGCCCTACACGGCGATCCTGCTGCTGCTCGACTTCGCCGCCGCGGCCTTCGCCAGCTACACCGCGATCCGCACCTTCGACCAGGCCACCGCGGGTTTCCACCAGGCACAGAACGAGAACGACCCGACCTGGTTCTACACGGTAGCGTTCCTGCTGCTGCCGCTCAGCTGGCTGGTCATCCTCTGGTTCAACGGCGCCTACGACCGACGCTGCCTCGGGCTCGGGCCGGACGAGTTCAAGCGGGTGATCCGGGCCGGGGTGACCGTCTGCGCGGCGTTGTCGTTCCTCGCCTTCGCCACCAAGACCGACCTGTCCCGGTTCACCGTCGGCACGGCGCTGCTGCTGGCGCTGCTGCTGATCCTGCTGGGCCGGATCCTGGCCCGTTTCGTGCTGCACACCGTCCGGCGCAACATCCAGCAGGCAGCGCACCGGATGGTGCTGGTCGGCACCCTGCCGGAGTGCCTGGAGGTGTACACGGCGGTCACCCGTACCCCGGCCGCCGGGCTCGTCCCGGTCGCCATCCACATCACCGACGGGTACGCGGCGGCCAAGGGCGTGCAGACCCCGGTTCCGGTGTACGCGGGCCGCGACGTGCTGGCCCTGGTACGCGAGGTGGGCGCGGACACCATCGCGGTCTGTGGCTCGGCCAGCGCTGAGCCCGGTGAACTGCGCCGCCTGGCCTGGCAGTTGGAGGGCTCCGGGGTAGACCTGGTGGTGGCTCCGCAACTGACCGACATCGCCGGGCCCCGGGTGCACATCCGCCCGATCGAGGGCCTGCCGCTGCTGCACGTCGAGGAGCCCACCCTGTCCGGGCCGGCACTGCTGGCCAAGAACATGATGGACCGCGTCGCCGCAGGGCTCGGGCTGCTCGCGCTGGTCCCGGTCTTCATCGCGATCGCCATCGCCATCCGGATCTCCGATCCGGGTCCGGTCTTCTTTCGTCAACCCCGGGTGGGGCATGAGGGACGCACGTTCCGGGTGTGGAAGTTCCGGACCATGTACGTCGACGCGGAGGACCGGCTGGCCAGCCTGGTCGACCAGAACGAGACCGACGGCATGCTGTTCAAGATGAAGCAGGATCCCCGGGTCTTCCCGGTGGGCCGCTTCCTGCGCGCCTCGTCGCTGGACGAGCTGCCGCAGCTGATCAACGTACTCAAGGGTGAGATGTCGCTGGTCGGGCCGCGCCCGCTGCCCGCCGACGACGGCGACTTCCTGGGTGATGTCCGACGCCGGCTGCTGGTCCGTCCGGGTATGACCGGGTTGTGGCAGGTGTCCGGCCGCTCCGATCTCTCCTGGGACGAGGCCGTTCGGTTGGACCTGTACTACGTCGACAACTGGTCGCTGGCGTACGACCTGAGCATCCTGTGGCGCACGGTCGGCGTGGTGGTGGCGCGCAAGGGCGCGTACTGACCGGTGCCCACCCCTTTCCCACAGCGTCCGCAACCAGCAGGATCGTCGACGTGGGTGGCAACCTCTCCGCCGTGATCGGCGTCTTCTCACTGGTCAGTGTGCTGGCCGGGGCGCTGTTCGCGGTCGGCCGGCTGCGGGGGCGGCGCGGCATCGCCACGCCCGGCCAACGGGCCACCTACGAGGTGCTGCACACCGCCGGGCTGGCCGCCGAACCGCTGCGGGCCGGGCTGAACCCGGCCGGCGCGGCGAAGGCCGCCCGCCACCTGCGCACCCTGGTCGGCGCGGAAGGGCTGGCGTTGACCGACACCGACGACCTGCTCGCGCTCGACGGACGCGGCGCGCACCACCGGGAGCAGCTGCGGACCGCCGCCCGGCGGGTGATCACATCCGAACGTTCCACCGTGCTGGGCGAGGCGGAGCTGACCTGCGACCGGATCGACTGCCCGGTCCGGGGCGCGGTGGTGGCCCCGCTCGGTGGGGCGTCCGGCCGGATCACCGGCGCGCTTGTCGCCGTCACCGACGGCGCACCGGCACCCGGTCTGGTCCAGGCCACCCTGGAGACCGCCCACTGGGCCGGCAGCCAGCTGGCTCTGGCGGAGCTGGACTCGTCCCGGGAGCGGTTGGCCCGGGCCGAGGTACGCGCTTTGCGCGCCCAGATCAGTCCGCATTTCATCTACAACGCGTTGACCGCGATCGGTTCCTTCGTCCGCACCGACCCGGAGCGGGCCCGAGAGCTGATCCTGGAGTTCGCCGAGTTCACCCGGTACTCGTTCCGGGCGCACGGCGAGTTCACCACGCTGGCCGAGGAGCTGCGCTCGATCGACCGCTACCTGACCATCGAGCGGGCCCGGTTCGGCGACCGGCTTCAGGTGCGGCTCCAGATCGCCCCCGAGGTGCTGCCGGTGACCCTGCCGTTCCTGTGCCTGCAACCACTTGTCGAGAACGCGGTACGCCACGGGTTGTCGCGCAAGCCGGGCACGGGCATGGTGAGCATCGAGGCCCGGGATGCGGGCGCCGAATGCCACATAACGGTGGAGGACGACGGAGTGGGGATGGATCCGGCCACGCTGACCGCGGGAATCGCCGAGCTGGCCGGGTCGACCGGCGACCCGGGGGACGACCCGGGCCAGCACGTCGGGTTGTCGAACGTCGACGAGCGGCTGCGCTCGGTCTTCGGTGACGGCTTCGGCCTGGTCGTCGAGACCGGTGTCGGCTCGGGTACGAGGGTGAGCATGCGGGTGCCGAAGTTCCACCCCGGCGTACGGGCGGGTTCGTGACCGGCTCCGGCCCGGCCGCCGCCAGCGGCTTCCTGCGGGTGCTCGCGGTCGACGACGAGCCACCGGCGCTTGACGAGTTGGCGTACCACCTGCGGGCCGACCCCCGGGTGGCCCGGCTGCACACGGCCGGCGACGCCACCGAGGCGCTGCGGGTCCTCCGCGACGACGACGTGGACGTGGTCTTCCTGGACATCCGGATGCCCGGCCTGGACGGCATGGAGCTGGCCCGGGTGCTGCGGCGCTTCGCCCGACCTCCGGCGATCGTCTTCGTGACCGCGTACGACGACGGTGCTGCGGACGCTTTCGACGTGGGCGCCACCGACTACGTGCGCAAGCCGGTACGCGCGGAGCGGCTGGCCGAGGCGCTGCGCCGGGTGGTCGGCTCGCGGGTGGTACCCACCCATCCCGCCGCGTTGGCCCGGGCCGAGGAGGATCCCACGATCCCGGTCGAGCTGGCCGGTACCACCCGGATGCTGCCCCGGTCCGCCGTGCGGTGGGTCGAGGCACAGGGCGACTACGCCCGACTGCACACGGCGGATGGATCGCACCTGGTGCGGGTGTCGCTGGCCACGCTCGCCGAACGGTGGGCCGACGCCGGGTTCGTCCGGATCCACCGGTCGTACCTGGTGCAGCTACGGCTGATCGCCGAACTCCGCCTGGTCAACTCCGGCTACGTGGTGGTCATCGACGGCACCGAGCTGCCGGTGAGCCGCCGGCACACCCGGGAGTTGAAGGACAAGTTGGTCCGGGCCGCCAAGCAGGAGTGGAGCCGCTGATCGGCGACGTTGTCCACCGGGTTGTCCACAGGCCGGACCCGTTGTCCACATCGTTGTCCACAGGCCGCTTGACATTCCCGTCGGGCGGACGAGACTGCCGGGATGGCCGCCGAGGATGCACTGCCGGCACCCCGCCGACCCGATCCGACCGGGACCGTCGACCAGCGCGTCGGGTCCGAGCCGCCCGCGCGTACCCGGGTGGTGTTGGCCGAGGTGTCCCGCCGGCCGCACTGGCCCGCGGGTACCCACACCGAGCTGACCCAGCAGACCCGGGTCGGTGAGGCACTCGTCCGCGGCCTGGTCCGCGCTCAACTGGCCCTGGCCCTGCAACTGTCGGCGGTGGTGATGGTCGGGCTGGGCGGGCTGCCCTGGCTGTTCGCCATCGCGCCCTCGGTCGGCCGGATGACCGTGCTCGGCGTCAACCTGCCGTGGCTGCTGCTCGGGGTGCTCTCCTTCCCGTTCCTGGTCGCCGTCGGGTGGACGTACGTCCGCCTGGCCGAACGCAACGAGCAGGACTTCACCGACCTGGTCCAGCGGCCGGAGCGCTGACGTGGGCAACGACCTCGTCGTACCGGCGATCGTGGCGGTCACCCTGGTCACCGTCGCCATCGGCTTCTACGGGCTGCGGCTGGCCCGCACCACCTCCGACTTCCTGGTCGCCTCCCGGGTGGTCAGCCCCACCTGGAACGCTGCCGCGATCGGCGGCGAGTACCTGTCGGCGGCGAGTTTCCTCGGCGTCGCCGGGCTGATCCTCAAGTACGGCGTGGACGTGCTCTGGTACCCGGTCGGGTTCGCCGCCGGATATCTGGCCCTGCTGCTCTTCGTGGCCGCGCCGCTGCGCCGCTCCGGCGCGTTCACCCTGCCCGACTTCTGCGAGCTGCGGCTCGGGTCCCGCCGGCTACGGACGCTGGCCACCGTCTTCGTGATCTTCATCGGCTGGCTCTACCTGGTGCCGCAACTCCAGGGTGCCGGCCTGACGCTGGCCACGCTGGCCGGCTCGCCGTACCCGGTCGGCGCGCTTGTGGTGGCCGCCGTCGTGACCGCGAACGTGGCCCTGGGTGGGATGCGGGCGGTCACCTTCGTGCAGGCGTTCCAGTACTGGCTCAAGCTGACCGCGCTCGCCGTACCGGCGATCTTCCTGGCCCTGCAGTGGCAGTCCGACGGCCGTCCTGCGGTGACACCGCCGGACGGATCCACGTTCCGGACGGCGACCACCGTCGTGGTCGAGCAGCGGGCGGTGCTCACCCTCGCCGACGGCCAGACCCTGGAGGTACGCCCCGGCGACGAGCTGAGCTTCGCCGAGGGTGAACCGGTCCCGGAGGTCTCCGGTGTGGCGAACGGGGCGACCGACTGGCTGCTGCCCAGCGCCGCGGGATCCGACGACCGGGGGCTGTTCGGCACGTACTCGCTGATCCTGGCCACCTTCCTGGGCACCATGGGGTTGCCGCACGTCCTGGTGCGCTTCTACACCAACCCCGACGGGGCCTCGGCCCGCCGGACCACGCTTGTGGTGCTTGCCCTGGTCGGCGTCTTCTACCTGCTGCCCACCATCTACGGCGTGCTGGGCCGGATCTACACACCGCAGCTGCTGGTCACCGGCCAGACCGACGCGGTGGTGGTACTGCTGCCCGAGGCGGCGCTCGGTGCCGGGACCACCGGCCGGCTACTGGCGGCGCTGGTCGCCGCCGGGGCGTTCGCGGCGTTCCTGTCCACCTCGTCCGGGCTGCTCACCAGCGTCGCCGGGGTGATCTCCACCGACGTGCTCGGTCGAGGCTCGGTGCGCGGCTTCCGACTGGCCACGGTGATCGCCGGGGTGGTGCCGACGATCCTCGCCCTCAACGTCTCCGGCCTGGACGTCTCGCAGGTGGTGGGGCTGGCGTTCGCGGTCGCCGCGTCCAGCTTCTGCCCGCTGCTGGTGCTCGGCATCTGGTGGCGGGGCCTCACCGACGCGGGCGCCGCCGCCGGGATCCTCGTCGGCGGTGGCGCCGCCGTGACGTCGGTCCTGATCACCGTCCTCGGCCCGCCCATGACCGGTTGGCCGGCCGCCCTCATCGCCCAGCCGGCAGCGTGGACGGTGCCGCTGGCCTTCACGGTGATGATCGCGGTCTCGCTGGCCACCCGCCGCCGTGCCCCGGCCGACATCGGCCGCACCATGCTCCGCCTGCACGCCCCCGACGCCCTCCGTTCGTGAGGAGAGGCTCCTCCGGCACCGGCTCGGCGCTGGTCCGACTCGGGGATGAGCTGCGGATCCTCCTTCGGTCGGGCGGCGGGCTGGTCGGAACGGGATACGGTCGGGCGCATGACTGGTGAGCATTCGGCGCTGGCGCTGCGCGGCCTGGCCAAGAGCTTCGACGGCAAGGTCGCGGTGGCCGGCGTGGATCTCGACGTCCCGGCCGGCTCCTTCTACGGGCTGCTCGGCCCGAACGGCGCCGGCAAGACCACCACCCTGTCCATGGCGGTCGGGCTGCTCCGCCCCGACGCCGGAGGGGCCTGGGTGCTCGGCCGCGACGTGTGGGCCGACCCGGTCACCGCGAAGCAGTTGCTCGGCGTCATGCCGGACGGGGTACGCCTGTTCGACCGGCTCAGCGGGGCCGAGCTGCTGGCGTACCACGGTCTGCTGCGCGGCATGGACCCCACCGTGGTCGACCAGCGGGCGGCGGAGCTGCTCGACGTGCTGGCTCTCGCCGATGCCGGCCGGACGATGGTGGTCGACTACTCCGCCGGCATGAAGAAGAAGATCGGTCTGGCCTGCGCGTTGTTGCACGGGCCTCGGCTGCTCGTGCTGGACGAGCCGTTCGAGGCGGTCGACCCGGTCTCGGCGGCACTGATCCGGGACATCCTCAAGCGGTACGTGGCCGGGGGCGGAACGGTGGTCTTCTCCAGCCACGTCATGGAGGTCGTGCAACGGCTCTGCTCGCACGTGGCGATCCTCGCCGGGGGCACCATCAAGCGGGTCGGCACGCTGGAGCAGGTACGCGGCGACCGTTCGCTGGAGGACGTCTTCGTCGAGGTGGTCGGCGGGCGTACCGCCACCGGTGAGGAGCTGGCGTGGCTGTCCCGGTGACCGTGCCGGCGGACCAGGCGCGGCCGGTCTCGGCGCGTCACTTCGTCCGGCTCAAGCTGCGGGTGATGGGCAACAACTTCCGCGGTCAGGGCTGGCGGGTGGCGCTGTTCCTGGTCGGCTCGCTGATCGGGCTCTGGTTCGCGGTCGGTGCCTTCTTCGGCCTGGCCGCTCCCGGGCTGGTCGGCGACGACCGGTACGCCCTGCTGATCGCCGCGTTCGCCGGCGGGCTGACGGTGCTCGGTTGGCTGCTGCTGCCCCTGGTCTTCTTCGGCGTCGACGAGACCCTCGACCCGGCCCGGTTCGCGCTGCTGCCGCTGTCCCGGCGCACCCTGGTGACCGGGCTGTTCGCGGCGGCGCTGGTGAGCGTACCCGCGGTCGCCGTGCTGCTGGCCCTCTCCGGCCTGGTGGTCACCGCCGGGGTATTCGGCGGCTGGTCGGCCGCGCTGGTCACCGCCGTCGGGGTGGTCTGCGGGCTACTCCTCTGCGTCGCCGCTGCCCGAGCGGTGACCAGCGCATTCGCCTCCATGCTGCGCTCCCGCCGGGTACGCGACCTGGCCGCCGTCCTGCTCGCGGTGCTCGCCGCGTCGCTCGGCCCGTTGCAGCTCGCCGGCGTGGCCGCGATCCAGGACACCGACTGGGACCGGCTCACCGGCGTGGCGACGGTGATCGGCTGGACCCCCTTCGGTGCCCCCTGGACGGCGGGTATCGAGGTGGCACAGGGCCGGGCCTGGGCCGCACCCGTGAAGCTGCTGATCACCGTCCTGACGATCGTCGCGCTGCTGGCCTGGTGGTCACGCTCACTGGAGTCGGCGATGGTGGGCGCGGCGAGCGCCGGACCCACCCGGGCAAAGCCCGGAGTCACCGGCGGCGTGGTGGCCCAGCTCTTTCCCCGGGCCGCCGGCTGGCTGCGTCGGGACCGGTTCGGTGCTCTGGTCGCCCGGGAGGCCCGCTACTGGTGGCGAGACGCCCGTCGACGCGCCAATCTGATCACCATCGCGGTGGTCGGTCTCTTCGTGCCGGTGATGGTCAACTTCGGTGGGCAGGGCTTCACGATCGACAGCGAGCAGGGCTTCAGCCCCGCCGGGGACTCCTCACCGGTGCTGGTCAGCCTCTCGATGCTCTTCGTCGGTCTACTCGCCGCCGTGACGCTGGCCAACCAGTTCGGCTTCGACGGCAGCGCGTACGCGGCCAACGTGGTGGCCGGCGTGCCGGGTCGGCTGGAGTTGCGCGCCCGGATCACCGCGTTCTCGCTCTACGTGCTGCCGATGCTGGCGGTGGTCGCCGTGGTGATCGCGCTGGTGCTCGGCGAGCCGGCGTGGATCGGGTTCATGGCGGGTGCGCTGGTCGCCACCTACGGTGCCGGGCTGGCGGTCAACTCGTTCGTCTCCGTGCTGGGCGCGTACTCGCTGCCGGAGACGAGCAACCCGTTCGCGATGAACAGCGGGGCCGGGGTGGTGAAGGGGATGCTGACGCTGCTGGCCATGGTGGCCACCGCCGCGCTCGCCGCACCGATGGTGCTCGCCGCGGCACTGCTCGGCGACGCCTGGCTCTGGCTGGGCCTGCCGCTGGGCGTGGCCTACGGCGTCGGCGCGGCGCTGCTCGGCGCGTACCTGGCCGGCGACGTGCTGGACCGCCGCCAACCCGAACTGCTCGCCCTGGTCACCCCCCGCCGCTGACGGTCGCCACCACCTGCGGCATGTTGCGGCATCACTACCGCCGGATACCGCAACATGCCGCATCTCGCGAGGCTGCGGTCAAGGTTCGGCAGGCGGGCGGGTCACAATGTTTCACGTGAATCATGAGCCGGGTGCCCAGATCCACCACACCGACCCGTTCGCCGCGCCGGCCGACAAACGTTCGCCGGTACGCCGGCTGCGGGGGCGACTCGCCGCGCCGGTGACCCTCTGGACGGCGCCCGGGCCGGCCGGGCTGACGGTGTCGTCGACCCTGGTCGCCGAGGGCGAGCCGGGCCGACTGCTCGGACTGGTGGACGCCGAGTCGGAGCTGTGGGCGGCGGTCGAGGAGACGGGCCGCTTCGCCGTGACGCCGCTCGGTCCACCACACCGGCAGCTCGCCGACCGGTTCGCCGGTCTGTTCCCGTCGCCGGGCGGCCTCTTCGCCACCGGCGCCTGGGTCGACACGCCGTACGGGCCGGTGCCGGGCGACGCGGGTGGCTGGGCCGGTTGCCGCCTCGACGGTGCCCGGGAGTACGGCTGGGGCCTACTGGTGGAGGCGACCATCGAGCGCGTGGAGTTGGCCGACGACGCCGAACCGCTGCTGCACCACCGGGGCCGCTACCGGGAACTGGCCTGACCGTTACTACGGACCGACCGCTCCTTTAGGCTGACCAGTCATGAAGGTTGAGCAGCGCTTCGGTCCCGGTCACCGGGTCCTGGTCACCGGCGGCGCCGGTTTCGTCCCGTCGCACCTGGTGGATTCCCTGATCGAACGCGGCTGCACAGTCGTCGTCCTCGACAACTTCGTCACCGGGTCCAAGGAGAACGTCGCGCACCTGCTCGACACGCCGAACTTCACCCTGGTGGAGGCCGACATCTCCGACGGCCTGCCCAGGCACCCGGCGTTGACGGCCCGGTTCGACGCGATCCTGCACATGGCCTCACCGGCCAGCCCGACCGACTTCGAGAAGCTGCCGGTGGAGATCCTGCGGGTCGGCTCGGTGGCCACCCTGCACCTGCTGGAGCGGGCCGCCGCCGACGGCGCCCGGTTCCTGATGGCCTCCACCTCGGAGGCGTACGGCGACCCGAAGGAGCACCCGCAGCGGGAGACGTACTGGGGCAACGTCAACCCGATCGGCATTCGCAGCGTCTACGACGAGGCGAAGCGCTTCTCGGAGGCCGCGACGATGGCGTACCGCCGCAGTCGGGGCGTGGATACCGCGATCGTGCGCATCTTCAACACGTATGGGCCGCGGATGCGGCCGGACGACGGGCGGGCCATCCCGACCTTCATCTCCCAGGCGCTGCGCAACGAGCCGATCACCGTGCACGGCACCGGCAACCAGACCCGTTCCATCTGCTACGTCGCCGACCTGGTCCGGGGCATCCTGCTGCTGCTGGACTCGACCGAGAGCGGGCCGGTGAACTGCGGCACCGAGCACGAGATGAGCATGCGGGAGTTGGCCGAGACGATCGTCTCGCTCTGTGGCAGCCGGTCCGAGGTGACCTACGTCACGCGCAGTGCCGACGACCCGGAGATGCGCCGTCCGGATCTCACCCTCGCCCGCGACGCGCTCGGCTACGAGCCCACCGTCGCTCCCGAGGAGGGACTGCGGCGCACCATCGAACACTTCCGCCAGCGCCTGGGATAGTCGACACCGACGGCGCACGGTTCGGTAGGGGCGAGACTGGCTCGCGCTGCGTACATTGAGTTACATGTCAGCGACCATTTCCGCCGCGCTACCGGCCCTCCACCTGCACCGCAGCGCCGGCCGGGCGGCGGTGCCGGGCCCGGGGCGCGGGGGCCGGGCCAGCGGGCCGACCGACGACACCCGGTGGCACCCGGCGTACGACGATGAGCCGATCCCGTCCGGCGGCGCGGGAGGACCACGCGGTCCGCTGGGTCCGGGTGGGCCCGGCGGCGGCCCGTCGCCGCGTCGGCGGCGGCCGCACTGGCGCCGCATCGCGCTGGTGGCCGGTGTCGCCGTGCTGGTGCTGGCCCTGATCGGCGGGGCGGGTGCCTGGTTCTACGCCCGTAGCCTCGACAACAACATGGCCCGGACCGACCCGTTCTCGGAGATCACCGGTGACCGGCCACCCAAGGCGGTCAACGGCGCGCTGAACATTCTGATGGTGGGGACCGACTCGCGGGATCCGGACGCGCCGATGGACCGGGCCGGCGAGTGGCGGGCCGACACGATCATCGTCATGCACATCCCCGCCGACCACAAGCAGGCGTACCTCGTCTCCATCCCACGGGACCTGTACGTGCCGATCCCGGAGAGCGCCGGTGCCGGATGCGAGACGGGGCAACGTCGCAAGATCAACGCTGCGTTCGCGTTCGGTGGCCTGCCCCTGGCGGTACGCACGGTCGAGTGCTTCACCGACGTGCACATCGATCACGTGATGGCCATCGACTTCGCCGGGTTCAAGCAGGTCACCGACGCCCTCGGCGGGGTGGACCTGGAGGTGGAGCGGACCATCACCTCGATCCACAAGCCGTACCGGAAGTTCACCAAGGGCACCAACCACATGAACGGCACCGAAGCCCTGGACTGGATCCGCCAGCGCAAGCAGTTCCCGGACGGTGACTTCGCCCGGATGCGCCACCAGCAGGATTTCCTGCGGGCGCTGATGGACAAGGCGGCCAGCACGGGCACGCTTACCAACCCGAAGAAGCTCAACGCCTTCCTCCAGTCGGTCACCGAAGCGGTCACCGTCGACCAGGGCTTCTCGCTCACCGACATGGCGGTGCAGTTCCGCAATCTGCGGGGCGAGAACCTGACCTTCGTCACCAGCCCGCACCTGGGCAGCCAGACCATCAACGGCGAGTCGGTGGTCGTCTCCGACCGGGAGAAGGCGCTGACCATGTACCGGGCCATGGCCGGGGACACGATGGCCGACTGGATGCAGGCCAACAAGAAGCCGGCCACCGGCAACGGCTGAGCACGAGCGACGACAGGAACGGCCGATCGTCCACAACTAAGTGGACGATCGGCCATTTCAGCAGGATGACGCGGTGGAGAACGTGAATTGGACACCACGCGAACTCGCCAGCACCGGAATGCGAACGTAAAGTGTTCCCGCCCCCTTCTGCGTACACGAGCTGGAGCACGCATGCCGGTTCACAGCCCCGCCCTGCTTGAGCCGCCGCGCGCGTCCGCCGCCCCGCCCACCCTCACGGGCGAAGGCTCCGGCAAGTCCGGCAAGAAGCGCCCCCGGCGCAAGGATCCGCTCTGGGCCCGGCTCACCGTGATTTTCGGCGCCGCGCTGATGATGACAAGCGGTGTGGCGATCGTCGGCAGCAAGGCGGTGATCAGTCAGGCCACCGGCAGCATCTCCCAGCGCAACCTGCTCGGCGACGCCGGCAAGACCTCCACGGAGGGTGGGGCCGATCTCAAGGGCCCGATCGACATGCTGCTGCTGGGGGTCGACGCCCGGGAGCGGTGGGCGGCAGACGACGTACGCGCGGACAGCATCATCGTGCTGCACATCCCGGCCACCCACGACCAGGCGTACCTGATCTCGATCCCGCGGGACACCGAGGCGCGGATCCCGGCGTTCGAGAAGACCGGTTACCCGGGCGGCGTCGGCAAAATCAACGGCGCATTCCAGGCCGGCGCCCAGAACGGCGGCGGTTGGGAGGGTGGCGCCCAGTTGATGGCGCAGACCATCAAGGGCATGACCGGGGTCAGCTTCGACGGGGCCGCGATCATCAACTTCGGCGGCTTCAAGAACGTCATCGACTCGCTGGGCTCGGTGCGCATCTGCCCGAAGCAGGAGGTCACCTCGATCCACATGTCGTACGTCGACGGCAAGCCGATGTGGAACGCGGACGCCAAGAAGACCGGCAAGCCGCGTACCCCGGTAGTGCACAAGAAGGGGTGCCAGGAGATGGAGGGCTGGGCGGCCCTGGACTTCTCCCGCCAGCGGTACGGCCTCAAGAACAGCGACTACGACCGTCAGCAGAACCAGCAGCAGCTGATCAAGGCGATGGCCAAGAAGGCCACCCAGAACGGGAGCCTGACCAACCCGGTGAAGCTGAACGGGTTGATCAAGGCGGCCGGTAAGGCGTTCATCCTGGACACCGGCGGTGTGCCGGTGGAGGATTTCGTCTTCACCATGCGCGGGGTGACCGGAAACGAACTGATCATGCTGAAGACCAACGGCGGCACGTACAACGCCAAGGGCAACGGCACCGAGGCGCTCAGCGAGCAGACCCTGGACATGTTCCAGGCGGTTCGGAAGGACAAGCTCGCCGAGTTCGTCTTCTACAACCCTGAGGTGATCTCCTCCCGGAAGTGACCGGCAGGGCATCGCGATAGCCGAAACCGTCGTCACTCTTCGTGACAGTTCCGTAGCCTGATGTGAGTCAGATTCACGTTGGGTTCGCGGGAGGGACGTCACGGCCAGGCGGCGGCGTACGAGCGGAGAGCGGGCACCGGGCGGGCGCACCCGGGGACCGCGGTGGCCTCGCGTACTGCTCGGCATCGGGTTGACGGCGGTGCTGCTGGCCACGCTCGCCGTGGTCGGGCTCCGGATGCTCACCGACCGGTACGAGCGCACGATGACCCGGGCGGAGTTGCTCGACCCGAGCGCCCGCGCCGACCGCACCGACCTGGACGGCCCCCTCAACTACCTGCTCGTCGGCTCGGACCGGCGACCCGGTGACGCCGGCTCCGAGCAGCGCACGGACACCATCCTGATCGTGCACGTGCCACCCGGGCTACGCGAGGGCTACCTGGTCTCCGTGCCGCGCGACCTGCTGGTGGCCATCCCGCCGGGCGGTGGCTACCCCGGCGGCGAAGACAAGATCAATACGGCGTACGAGTACGGTGGCGGCGGTCGGCCCGGTGCGCACCTGCTCTCGGCCACCCTGGCCCGGCTCACCGGCATCCGGTTCGACGGTGCCGCACTTGTCGACTTCGCCGGTCTCCGAAACGTGATCGACCTGCTCGGCGGGGTCGACATGTGCGTACGCAACGAGGTGAAGTCGATCCACACCGACCGGGTCTTCCGTCCCGGCTGCCAGCGGATGGACGGCGAACAGGCGCTGGACTACGTGCGCCAGCGCTACGACCTGCCGGGCGGCGACTACGACCGGCAGACCCACCAGCAGCAGTTGCTGGGGGCGATGCTGGAGCAGGCCGGTGAGACCCGACTACGCACCGACCCGGTACGGCTGCACCGGCTGATCGGGGCCGTGGGCGGCTCGCTGACGCTGGACACCAACGGCGTGCCGGTGGAGGAGCTGTTGCTCGCGCTGCACGGACTGGCCACCGACGGGCTACGCGGCGTGCAGGTGCCGTCCTACCCCCAGATGATCGACCACGTGTCCTACGTCCGACTCGACCACGAAGGTGACGGGCTGTTCGCGGCGGTGCGCGGCAGCCGGATGCCGGAGTGGGCCGGCGCCCATCCGCGCTGGGTGACCCGGCTCTGAGAGATGTCGGTAGCCATCCCGCCGGGAGGTCGCGGGCGGCCGCGCGACGAGGTTCTAGGCTTGGTACCCGTGTTCGGACCTCAGATACCCACCGTGACCGTTTCCGAGATCAACGATCAGACGTACCTGCTCGACGTCCGGGAGGACGACGAGTGGAGCGCCGGCCACGCCCCGGGCGCCCACCACCTGCCGATGATGGAACTGCCGGCCCGGCTGGCCGAGGTGCCGACCGACCGGGACGTGGCCGTCATCTGCCGCTCCGGCGGTCGCTCCGCTCAGGTCGTCGCGTATCTGCTGCGTAACGGTTGGGAGCAGGTGAGCAATGTCGCCGGCGGGATGGGCGACTGGGCGGCTGCCGGTCGACCGGTGGTCGGCTCGGACGGGCAGCCGGGCCGGGTCCTGTAGGACGCGAGCCGTGGACGGCCCCCTCGTCTTCGCGCACCGTGGCGCCTCGTACGACCTGCCCGAGCACACCCTCGCCGCCTATCTGCGCGCCCTCGACGAGGGTGCCGACGGGCTGGAGTGCGACGTCCGGTTGACCCGCGACGGGCACCTCGTCTGCGTACACGACCGGCGGCTGGACCGGACCAGCAACGGCCGAGGTCTGGTCAGCGCGCGTACGCTCGCCGAGTTGGAGCAGTTGGACTTCGGTTCCTGGCATCCCGGGGGTGTTCCGGCCAACGGCGACGAGGTGCTCGACGACTCGCACACCCGGCTGCTCACCCTCGAACGACTGCTGGAGGCGGTGCTGGCCGCCGGACGGCCGGTCCGGCTGCTGGTGGAGACCAAACATCCGTCCCGCTACGGCGGCAACGTGGAGCGGCGGCTGGTCGCCCTGCTACGTCGGTACGATCTGGCCGAGCCGCGCCCGGACACCCCCGTACGGGTCACCGTGATGTCCTTCTCCCCGCTGGCGGTACGCCGGATCCGGGCACTGGCTCCCGCGCTGCCCACCGTGCTCCTGCTGGAGGTGCTGCCCCGCTGGCTGCCGATGGGTCGGCTGCCGTTCGGTGCCGGCATCGCCGGACCGGGGATCGCGCTGGTGCGCGCCCGTCCCGCCCTGGTGCCGGCGCTGCGGGCGGCCGGCAGTCAGGTCTACGTCTGGACCGTGAACGAGCCGGCCGACCTCGACCTCGTGCTGGCGGCGCGGGTGGACGGCGTGATCACCGACCGCCCGGCGCAGACACTCGCCCGGCTGCATCGGTGATCGCGGCCTAAGCCGCTCGGGGGTGCCCGGGAACGCGGACGGCAGGCACACTCGGGGTCATGCCGGACCGCACCGACTACTCGGCTCTCATCGCCGGGCACACCGCCGTCATCGAGATGATCAACTCCGGTGACGCGGGTCTGCCGGTCCTGAACCAGTTGCTCCGGGTGGCCCAGCCGGCACTCGGGGCCGCCGGGATGGCGTTCGTGGAGTTCGCGCCCAGCGGTGGCCGGGTGATAGCCGCCACCGGCGCCGCCGAGTGGACCGTCGGTCGGCCGCTGCCCGCCAACGATCCGGTCACCATCTGCCTGCTCGCCGGCCCCCGGGTGCAGTGCGTACGTACCGACCAGTTCACCAACCCGCTCACCAGCGAGCTGGCCCAGCGCGGCCTGCGGCGGATGGTCGTCTCCCGGGCCTCGATCGGCGGCCACACCGTCGGCAGCCTGCACGCCCTCTACCTCGCCGACGACGAGGAACCCACCGCCGAGCAACGCGGCGTGGTCGGTTACCTCGGCTCCTGCATCGCCCACATGTACGGCGACCAGAGCGGCCTGCCGGTGCACGGCGACGGTCCGGTGGTCGCGGCGCTCGCCGACGGGCTGGCCGTGGTCGACCGGGACGCCAAGGTCCGGCTCTGGAATCCGGCCGCCGCGCAGGTGACCGGTCGGTCCACCGCGGAGGCGATCAACCAGCCGCTGCCCTTCCCGCTGCCGCCGTCCGGGCAGGTCCTCGATCATCGCCTGCCGAGCGGACGCTGGCTGCGGATCACCTCGGGTGAGCTGCCGGGCCCCGGCGCCCTGCGGGTGGTCACCTTCCGGGACACCACCGACCAGCAGCGGCACGACCACGAACGGGATCTCTTCGTCGCGGTCACCAGCCACGAGCTGCGTACCCCGGTCACCGTCATCAAGGGCTACGCGGACACCCTCACCGACCACTGGGAATCGCTTAGCGAGACCGACCGGCGGCAGGCGGCCCGGGTCATCGGCCAGCGGGCCAACGAACTGGCCCGGCTGCTCGACCGGCTGCTCGCCTCCGCGGCCGAGGCGTGGCCGGGCGATGGGCCGCCGGCACCCTTCGACCTCACCGAGACGCTCCGGGTCGCGATCGCCGACCTGCCCACGGACCTGCGTCGGCGGACCACCCTTGAGGTGCCGGCCGAGTTGCCCAGGGCGATCGGCCATCGGCAGAGCCTGGCCACCGTGCTCACCGAACTCGTCACCAACGCCGGCAAGTACTCCCCACCTGACTCCCCGATCGACGTCGCCGCAGGTGCCGACGGCCAGACCGTCTGCTTCTGGGTCAGTGACCGGGGCATCGGCGTACGCCCGGAGCACGTGGAACGGGCCTTCGACCGGTTCTGGCAGGGCGACTCCGGCGACCGGCGTCGTTATCCCGGCACCGGTCTCGGCCTCTATTTGGTTCGCCGGATCGTTGAACAACAGAATGGGTGGGTATTCCTTCGACCGAGAAGTGGTGGGGGTACGGTCGCAGAGGTGCGGCTGCCCCGCAGGTGACAGTGGGGGTCACGGGGCGAAAGAGGGGCAGAGGTGGCGACGACAGCGGTCGAACGGGCGTGGTGCGTGGTGGTGCCGCACCATGCCAGTGGGGCGCGGATCGCCCGGCACCGGCTCGCCGCCGAGCTGGCGGGCCGCGTGTCCCCGGCGATGCTGGCGGATCTCGTGGCGGTCCTGGCCGAGCTGGTGGGTAACGCGGTCCGGCATGCCGACCCGCTGCCGGGCGGCGTGGTCCGGGTCGCCTGGCGGCTGCGCCACACGCCCGAGGGTCCGCAGCTCCGACTGCGCGTCACCGATGGCGGTGCCGCGGGTGCCCCCTGGATCCGCCCGCCGGACCCGGACGCCGCCGACGGCCGTGGCCTGCACATCGTTTCGGGTCTGGCGACCAGTTGGGGTGTGGAGCGCGACGGTCTCGGGCAGAGCGTCTGGGCCGACTTCGACCCGGTCGGTGACCGGCCGGCGCTGGTGACCTCCGGCTGAGCCGGTCGGTCGACCCGCTGCCGGGTCCGGCCCCTACCGTCCACCGGAGGGCTCCGGCGCGGGTGTCACGCGCTAGGCTGTGTCGCCGTGAGCAAGCGTCGAAAGAACCAGCGGGCCGCCGCGTCCGGCAAGCGGGAACGGATCCGGGACGTCTTCGTTCCCCGGCCCTTCGAGGGGCTGGCCGACGAGCCCGAGTGGATCGCCCTGCGGGAGCTGGTGCCAGCCGCCTCCGCACCGCTGCGGCTCACCCCGGCGCTCGTCGACGAGCATGGCGACCGACCGGTCACGCTGGCCACCGTGCTGCCGATGGCCGCCCCCGCGATGAGCCGGGACGACGGCCACATCTTCATCGGGCTCCAACGTCATCTTCAGTCCGGTGACGTCTCTCGCGACCTGGCCGAGTCGCTGCTCTGCGCACTGCGTACCGCCCCCGGCGCCCAGGTCGCGGTGCCGCCGCTGCCCGGTCCCGGTCCCCGGTTGCAGGACATCCTGGTCGATGGGCCGTTGGAGATCAGCCTGCACGAGGGCTTCGAGTTCTGGCTGGCCCCGGAAGCCGCCGAGGACCCGACCGTGCGGGCCTCCCTGGAGCGGGCCAACGCGGCGATCTATCCGACGGTGCGGCTGACCGCCGCGCGTGCCGCGTACTGGTGCCGGGTGTCGGAGAAGGCTCACGTCCGCTGGGTGCTGCCCGAGGCCGAGGAGGCCGCCCTGGATGCGCTGGCTCGGCTCGGCGCGGCCGGCTCGCTGACCCTCGGCGACCAGACCCGGTTCGCCGGTATGTTCCGGGCCCACGGGCGGCTGGTGCCGGTCTGGGACCTGCCCGAGGCAACCCCGGCCGGTGACTGGGAGCAGCCGGTCGCCGACTTCGCCAAGCGGTACGCCGACGCACTGGCCGAGACCGGCCCGCTCGACCCCGACGCCCGCAGGTCCCGGCAGGGGCTGCTCGGCCGCCAGCTCACCCTGCGCTGACCGCAGCCCGGCAGCTGACTGGTCCCACCGGGCACCTGCTCCGCCCAGCCGTCAGGAAGCTGCCCTGCCCTGCTCCCGGAGCAGCGGGCAGGACATGCAGCGGGGGCCGCCGCGTCCCGAGCCCAGCTCCGAGCCGGCGATCGGGATGAGTTCGATGCCGGCCCGCTCCAACTGGGCGTTTGTCTCGACGTTGCGCTCGTAGCCGACGCAGAGTCGCGGCGCGAGCGCCAGGGTGTTGTTGCCGTCGTCCCACTGCTCCCGCTCGGCGGTCACCGGGTCGAGCCCGGTGTCGATCACCCGCAGCCGGTCCAGGTCCATCGCGTCCGCGGCGGCCCGGAGGAACGGCGCCGGCCCGTCGACCCGCGGGTCCTCGCCGTCGGCACCGGCGATGACGGTGTACGCCGACAGGGTGCTGGCCACGTTCGGGTACATCAGCACGGCGTCGACGTCGACCATCGTGCAGATCGTGTCCAGGTGCATGGTGGCCCGTTCCTGGGCGATCGGTACGACGAGGATGGTGTGCGCCAGGCCGGCCGCGAAGACCCGACGCGCGAGGCGTTCGGCACCGGCGGGTGTCGTCCGTTCGCCGACCCCGACGGCCAGCACGCCGGGTGCCAGCAGCAGCACGTCGCCACCCTCCAGAGGCTCCAGCCCAGGCCGGTAGACGAATTCGGTGCCGGCGAACCGGGGATGGTGACGGTAGATCGCGTCGGTAAGCGTGGTCTCCCGCCGCCGGGCGGGCATCGCCAGACTCGTCACACCGACCCGATCACCGATCCACAGTGACGAGTCGCGGGTGAACAGCAGGTTGGGCAGCGGGTCGATGATGAAGTCGTGTCGGTCCATCAGGGTGTAGACGAGGCCACCCCGGCGGTCCCGGCCGAGCCGCAGCTCCTCGTGGGCCAGACCGGCCACGAGGACGCTGGCCAACGCGGCCGGGTCGAGGTACGCCAGATGCGCGGCGACCCGGGCGCGCAGGCTGTCGCCGAGCCTGGGCGAGTTGAGCACCTCGTCGGTCAGTTCCGTCCGGGCCTCCGACACGGCCAGCGTCTCGGTGAGCAGCTCGGTCAGGTAGAGCACCTCGACGCCGCGTTCCCGCAGGGCTCCCGCGAAGGCGTCGTGCTCCTCCTGCGCCCGGCCCACCCACGGGATCGCGTCGAAGAGCAGCGAGTCGTTGTTGCGTGGGGTCAGCCGGGCGAGTTCCGGCCCCGGCCGGTGCAACAGGACGGTGCCGAGCCGGCCGACCTCACTGTCCACGTGGTGGCTCACCCCCGCAGCGTAGGGCAGGGTTTGGCGGTATCCGGTAAAACAACCGTGGGTGAATATGGCATTCATCCACAGTCATTCCGGCGCTCCGGCTTGCCGAGCACCGGGACTGGCAACGTAGGGTAGTGAGAACGTAACTTCGAGGGACCTTTTGCCGGAGGTCGCGATGACTGTCTTCCCCGCACGTCGAGCCGTACCGTCCGCCAGGGCGCTGCCGCCAGTGGCGGTACCGCACCCCCGGGCCGAGTCTCCCGGGGTGGTCGCGACTCCTCGCCCGTCTCCGTTGGAGTGGGCCCGCCGCCGTCGGGCGGAGCGGGGCGCGCGACGGCTGGAGGCGGCCGGTGCCCGCGCTCTCGGTCAGCTCGACCATCTCGGGCCGGCCTGGCACGTGATCGACTGGCCCCGCACCGACGCGGCCGATGTCCTCCTCGACGACCCCGCGGACAACCGGGCCGGGTTCCTGGCCATCGGCCCGAGCGGGCTCTTCGCCGTCACCATCGCCGACCACGGCCGGGCCCGCGTCCTGGTCGCCGGTGACGTGGTGCAGATCAACGGCAAGCGTCCGCCGTACGTGGCCGAGGCCCGTCGCGACGCCCGACGGGCGAGCAAGGCGCTGACCGCGGCCGTCGGCCACCCGATCCCGGTGACCCCGGTGCTCACCTTCGTGGGCTCCGGGGTCATCAGCGTCTACGGTCTGCCGAAGGATTGCCTCATGGCGACCCATCGGGAGCTCGACCGGCTCCTCGTGGCCGGCGGCAACCGGATCAGCCCGGCCACCGCCGAGAAGCTGTCCCGGGTCGCGCAGCACCCCGGGACCTGGGGAAACGGCGGTTACCCGCCGGCGGCCGACTACCGGTGGTACGAGGACGGCCGAATGGCCGCTGACAAGCCGGCCGGCCGCCGGTAACGTCAGCGGCGACGCCACGCGGCCGGGCACGGCTCAGCTCCCGCCGGCCCGCGCCGTCGCCGACCGGGCACTGATCAACACCGACGGCACCGTACGCCCAACGCGGTCGGCGGTCGCTGCCGCGACCGGCTAGCGTGGACGTACCGTCGGTGTGCATAGGAGGCTCGGTGGCCCACGTCGAACTCTCGCTCTCGGAAGTGTTCGCACCCTCCGGGGGGACACCGACAGAGCCTGGGTGCGACAACATCGGCCGCTGGTCGGCCACGGTCTCCAGTGCCGACGAACCCTGCCTGCTGATCGACGCCGAGACCCGGGTGCTTGCCGTCTCCACCGCCGGTTGCGAGCTGCTTCAACTTGGTGCGCCGGAGGACGTGATCGGCCTGCCGCTGCTCGACGGCGGGCTGCGACTGCTCGACTTCACCGCCTACCGCGGCGAGTTGACCGAGCCCGAGATCGACAAGATCCCGCCGCTGCTGGCGCTCACCTCCGGCCGCCTGGCCCGTGGCCTGCTACGGATCGAGTCGGCAATGGAGGACGCAGCCGACGCGACCGTCGACGCGATCTCCACCCCCGTGGTCGCCGACGGCGAGGTGGCCGCCTCCCTCACCTTCTTCTCCGAGGTCTGACTTCCTCCTACCATGGGCTCGGCCACCTGCCATCCAGAGTTTCCCGCCCTGAGGACCACCCCGTGCCGCCCAGCTCGCCGTTCCCCGTCGACCCCGATCGGCCCACCGCCGGCTCCCGGTCCCCTGCCGAGGTCTCCCGCCGGCCGCGCCGTCAGCATGGTCGGCTGATCGGTGTTGCCGTGCTGACCGTGTTGGCCGGCGGATGTGGCGCGCCCCCGGAGGTACGCGACAGCGGCGGTCTGCCGACCCTGGCGCCCACCCGGGCGCCGAGCAGCCCGACCAGCTCCGCCACGCCGTCGTTCGGCGCGCTTCCCGGTGCCGGTCCGACCACTCCGTCGTCCGACCCGGGACTGGTCGCGCTGGCCTGCCCCGGCGAGCCGTCCGCGAAGCGGATCATCGAACTGGTGCGTGGCCGTCGCGGGCTGCTGCCCGGCAGCGCTCGGGTCAGCGTCCGCAACGGTCCGTTGTGTGCCGCCGACTGGCACCTGACCACCCTCGACGTCGCCGGTTACGAACCGCTCCAGGTGGTCACCCGCGACCGGGCCGGGACCTTGCGCCTGGTGACCGCCGGCACCGACGTGTGCACGGCCGAGGTGCGGGTCGCCAGTCCGCCCGGCATCCAGACCCTGGCCTGTGGCAGCGACGGCGGCGGTTTTCCGGTGCCGGTCCCCGCGCCGACGCCATCGCCAACTCCGTCGACCCCCTCACCCACGCCGTCGGGCTCGTCGCCGACTCCGGGTGCGTAGGCTGAGCGCATGCCGGGAACGCCGCCGACCCGTTTCGTCTACCTCGGCCCCGAGGGCACCTTCGCCGAGCAGGCACTACGCACCGTGCCCGCCGCCGAGCGGGGCAGCCGCACGCCGGCCCGCAGCGTCGGCGAGGCACTGGAGGCCGTCCGCGCCGCCGAGGCCGATGCGGCTCTGGTGCCGCTGGAGAACTCGATCGGGGGCGCGGTAGGGGTCACCCTCGACGAGCTGGCCGAGGGGGAACCGCTTGTCATCACCCGGGAAGTGATCCTGCCGGTGGAGTTCGTGCTCGGGGCACGGGCGGGAACCCTGCTGCCGTCGGTACGCAGCATCGCCGCCCACCCGCAGGCGTCCACCCAGTGCCGGGGTTGGCTGCGGACGCACCTGCCCGACGCGGTCGTGGTGGACGTGCTGTCCAACGGCGCGGCGGCGGCCGGCGCGGCCGACGGTGAGTACGACGCGGCCATCTGCGCACCCATCGGCGCGACCCGGCACCGGCTCGCCGTCCTGGCCGACAAGATCGCCGATCACCCCGACGCGGTGACCCGCTTCGCGCTGTTGTCGCGGCCCGGTCCGCCTCCGCCGCCCACCGGCGACGACGTGACGTCGCTCGCCGTCTACATCGCGCACGACCGGGTGGGCGCGCTGCTGTCCGTGCTGATGGAACTGGCGGTCCGGGGCGTCAACCTGACCCGGATCGAGTCCCGACCGACGGGCGAGGCCCTCGGCCGCTACGTCTTCTTCCTCGACTGCACCGGCCACGTCGCCGACGCCCGGCTGGGCGAGGCGTTGCAGGGGCTGCGCCGGGTCTGCGCCGACGTACGTTTCCTCGGCTCGTATCCCCGGCACCGCTGGGACGGATCGGCCAGGGAACGGCCGGTGACCGCCCCGGCGGGCCTCTCCGACGCCGACTACACCGACGCCGCCGCCTGGCTCGCCCGGCTGCGCGCGGGCGAGCTGACCTGAGCGACCCGGTGGAGCCCGCCGACGCAGCCGGGCCCGGCTGCGCGCGAGCCTCATGAGACCACGACCTACCGGAACAGGCCGCCGAGCACACCGCCCTGGTCCTGCTGACCGCTGCCCATGATCGGCGGTTCCTCGGAGGGCTGGACGACGACGAAGCCGTGGCCGGCGAAGCTCATCGTGTACGCCTCACCGGTGCTGCGTCCCAGCAGCGTGCCGAGCCCGATCTGGTCGGCCCGGTGGTAGCCGGTCTGCAGGCTCGCCGACCAGCAGACGGCGGCCTGTGGGTCGACGTAGGTGGGCGCGTCGACGTTGAGCACGACCGGGGTTCCCCGGGTGGTGACGGCGATCCTCCCGTGCCCGGTGAAGACGCAGTTGAACAGGCCGGACGAGGCCATGCCGGCCCCGCCGACCATCTTGATGTCGTAGCGCAGGGTGGCGTCGAACGCCAGCACGCTGGAGCCGTTGATGGACAGGGCGTCGCCTGGCTCCAGGTCGATGACGTGCACGTCCTTGGCGAAGTCGGCCAGGAACACGTCGCCGCGCCCGCTGAGTTTCATCAGCGGCACGCCCTCGCCGGTGAGCTTCTGCTTGAGGAAGTTGCCCAGGCCGCCGGAGCCGAGTGCCTGGAACTGCACCTGACCCTGGTACGCGACCATCGAACCGACCCGGGCCATCGCCTCACCGTCGAGTTCGATCTTCAACATCTTGGAGTTCTGCAACCGCATGCCGGGTTGCGCCGACTCCTGCTCCAGATTCGCCGCCGAGAACAGCTCGCTGCGCATGGTTCCTCCCGTACTCGCCGTACCTGGCCGAGACGGTAGAGCCAGCCCGCAACCCTGGACGGGACCGTCAACCCCAGCCCAGCTCGTGCAGGCGCGCGTCGTCGATGCCGAAGTGGTGGGCGATCTCGTGCACCACGGTCACGGCCACCTCGTCGACGACGTCCTCGTCGCTGTGGCAGATGCGCAGGATGGGGTTGCGGTAGATGAGGATGCGGTCGGGCAGTACGCCCGCGTAGTCCCAGCCGCGTTCGGTAAGCGCGTGTCCCTCGTACAGCCCGAGCAGGTCCTCCCCGGGCGGCGGGTCGTCCTCGACCAGGATCACCACGTTGCTCATCAGCGCCAGCAGTTCCTCCGGAACCTCATCAAGCGCCTCCCCCACCAGTTCCTCGAACCGCTCCCGCCCCATCTCCACCGCCACACCCTCATTCTTCCCCACCCCACCCGCGATCTTGCACTTCCGGTCGTCGCGAACCAGCACAGAAGCCGCGTAACGGAGACCAAAAGTGCAAGATCGGCGGGAAATGGGGGTGGGTCAGGAGGTTAGGCGGGCGGTGAGGGTGATCTCGGCGCCGGGCGAGAGCAGGCGGGAGATCGGGCAGTTCTGCTTGGCGGTCTCGGCCAGCTTGGCGAACTGCGCCTCGTCGATGCCGGGCACCGAACCGACAGTGTCCAGCTCGATCCGGGTCACGGTCATTCCGGCGTCGGTCTTGTCGAGGTGCACCTTCGCGGTGGTCTCCACGGAGGTGGGCGTCGTGCCGGCGTCGGCGAGCGCCTTGGAGAAGGCCATCGAGAAGCAGCCGGCGTGCGCGGCACCGATCAGTTCCTCGGGGTTGGTGCCCTCACCCTCTTCGAAACGGGACTTGAAGGAGTAGTTCCCCTCCAGCCCGCCCTTGCCGGTGCGGATCGTGCCGGACCCCTCGGTGAGGTTGCCCTGCCAGCGTGCGGAAGCGGTACGGATAGGCATGCACCTGACGCTAGTCCACCGAGGTCGGCAGGCGACCGACCGCCCCCGGCCGCGCGGTTGTTCCTCGGCGTCGCGACCCGGCTGTGTCATGATGCGACCCGGACCCCGCGACCCGGACCTCGCGGCGCGGCGGACGCGCGGCGTCCCGGCCACCAGGAGAGGGTGAGTGATGACCCACGACCTCCCCATTCCCCGTCAGGACGACCGCTCCGACGGTGCCAGCGTCATCGAGTGGGGTGCGGAGGACGAGTCGCCTGCGGCCGGCCGGTTCCGGCGGGCCTTCGGCGGCCTCGGCCGGGACCAGCGGGTGCCGGTGCTGCTGGCCGGGCTCGGCGCGGTGGCGGCCCTGGCGTCGCTGCTGGGTGAGTGGTCGACGATCACCATTCCCAACGGCGGACCGGACCCGGACACTCCGCTCCAGGTGATCAGCGGCGTCGCCGACATCGGGCTGGGATCGGCGTACCTGGTCGGGCTGCTCGCACTCGGTGCCGCGGTGGCGCTCGCGGTGCGCGGCACGGACTCCGTCCGGGCGAATGCCCGGGTGGCCGGGTTGGCCCTCGCCGCGGGTGTGCTCGCGCTGCTGGCGACGACCGTGGTGTCCCTCGACGACACCCTGCGACGGAGCATGTTCTACAACACGGAGCTGACCTTCGACGTCGAGTACGGCCGCGGGTTGATCGTCGCCTTCGTCGCCGTCGGGTTGTTCGCCGCCGCGCTCGTCCGGACCTCGCCCGGACCGGCCGGAACCCGGCCAGGGTCGGACGGGCCGCGCCGGCGCGGCCGACGACCGTCGGAGGACGCGGAGCCGGAGGGGGAACGCCCACCCGCGGACATAACCGTCACACCGACGGTGCCCTTCGCCCGGGAGGCACCGCCCGACTGATCAACGACCCAGGTCAAGAGGTCACCTCCGGTGTGTCGCCCGTTGGCACCCGATTCGCCTGGAAGCCATGGTTGCGACCGGTTCTGCGAGGTACGGTTGCTGCCCGCCGTCACGCCGGGTCGCCGCTCGACGAGGTGAACGGCTGGTCGCGACGGCGGCGGGCGAAGGAGGAACGATGACCCGCCCGGGCCTGCCCAAGCTGATCGCCACCGACCTCGACGGGACGCTCGTCCGCAGCGACGACACCGTGTCGGCCTTCACCCACGAGGTGCTCGACCGGGTACGCGCCGCCGGCATCCCGGTGGTCGGCGCCACCGGTCGCGGCCCTCGCCTGACCGAACTGACCCGCAACGACATCCGCGCCGCCGACTTCCTCGTCCTGGCCGGTGGCGGTCGGGTGGTCGACCAGAGCGACCCGGAGGGGCCGGTGGTGCTGCGTGACGAGCGCCTCTCCAGCGAGGTGCTGGCCGTCCTGCTTACCGAACTGGAGGCCGCGGTCGGCCCGCTGACGGTCATGGTGGAAGCGTCGGACGAGCACGACGCGCCGCTCTGGGGCGACTACCACCCCGCGTGGCCCTATCAGGACGCGTTCGAGGTGCGCAGCCGCGC
This sequence comes from Micromonospora sp. NPDC000442, assembly GCF_042898635.1. Classification (NCBI taxonomy): domain Bacteria; kingdom Bacillati; phylum Actinomycetota; class Actinomycetes; order Micromonosporales; family Micromonosporaceae; genus Micromonospora; species Micromonospora sp. NPDC000442. The sequence goes on from NZ_JBIAYZ010000013.1 coordinate 129,645, forward strand.
CGAGTGCCTCGCCGGTGACGTGATCAAGGCGTTCGCGCGTACCGCCGATCACCACGTGGACGAGTTGCTGGCCGCCGCCCGGGAGATCGTCCCGCCACACCTCGCCACCCTCACCCAGGCGGGCCTGGGCTTCATCGAGATCTGCCCACCCGGGGTGGACAAGGCCTCCGGGCTCAGCGTCATCGCGCAGACCCTCGGCGTGGACCCGGCCGACGTGCTGGTCTTCGGTGACATGCCGAACGACCTGCCGATGTTCGCGTGGGCCGGCTGGGGCCGGGTGGCCGTGGCCAACGCCCACCCGAGTCTGCGCGCGGTCGCCGACGAGGTCACCTTGCGCAACGACGACGACGGGGTGGCGGTCTATCTCGACCGGCTACTGTCCCGGTGATGGATTCCACGCCGCACCTGGTCGCCAGCGACATCGACGGGACACTGCTGCGCGACGACCGCACCCTCAGCGCCCGCACCGCCGCCGTACTGGCCCGGATCTCTGCCCAGGGCACGCCGGTCGTCCTCGTCACCGGCCGGCCGATCCGCTGGCTCCGGCTGGTGTACGACCAGCTGGCCGAGCCGCTGCCGGCGGTCTGCGCCAACGGTGCGGTGGTCTACGACCCGACCACCGACGAGGTGCTGCGGGCCGACCCGCTGGCACCGGAGCTGCTCGCCGAGGTGGTCCGACGCCTGCGTGCCGAGGTGCCCGGGGTGAGCCTGGCCGTGGAGATCGTCGACGGTCGGCAGATGCGTCACGAGGCGCACTACCCGTTGCGGTGGGACGCCGACGACGAGGCGATCCGAGCCGTGCAGACCGCCGAGGAACTGCTGTCAGCACCGGCGGTGAAGCTGCTGGCGCGGGCCGGTGAGCAGGACCCCGACCGGTTCACCCGGCTGGTCGCCGCCGCCCTCACCGGGCTCGCCGAGGCCACCCACTCCTCACACTCCGGGTTGGTGGAGATCTCGGCGGCCGGGGTGACGAAGGCCGCCGGTCTGGCCTGGTACTGCCACCGCATCGGCGTCGCCGCGCCGGACGTGCTGGCCTTCGGTGACATGCCCAACGACCTGCCGATGCTCACCTGGGCGGGGCGGGCAGTGGCGGTCGCCAACGCCCATCCGGAGGTGCTGGCGATCGCCGACGAGGTGGCCCCGGCGAACTCGTCCGACGGCGTGGCCGCGTACCTGGAGAAGGTCTTCGGGGCGGACTGAGCCGCCCCGGATGCGGCGCGACGAGCGCGCCGCACCCGGATGGGCGGGAGTCAGAGGTACTGGCCGGTGCTGTGCCCTTCACCGCCCGGCTGACCCATGCCGGGCATCCCCGGCAGCATCGCTCCAGCCGGTCCGCTGGGCAGCGCCTGCCGGCCGGAACGCATCTGCTCCAGCTGTACCCGGGCGGCCATCTGTTGCGCGACCAGCGCCGCCTGGATGCCGTGGAACAGCCCTTCCAGCCAGCCGACCAGCTGGGCGTGGGCGATGCGCAGCTCGCCCTCGCTCGGTGCCTGGTCCTCGGAGAACGGCAGCGAGATCCGTTCCAGTTCCTCCCGCAGCTCGGGGGCGAGCCCTTCCTTCAGCTCGACGATCGACCGTTGGTGGATCTCTCGCATCCGGTGCCGGCTGGCGTCGTCCAGAGGAGCGGCCTTGACCTCCTCCAGCAGCTGTTTGATCATGCTGCCGATCCGCATCACCTTGGCCGGCTGTTCGACCAGGCGCGACGGATCCTCGCCGGATGCGTCGTCGGTCTGCACGGTGCCGACGGGCCGGCCGTCCGGTCCGACCACCACCACGGTTCCGGAGTGCCCGGCACCGTCCCGGTCGGGCTCGTCGTTCTGTCCAGCGGAGAGCGCTTCGGTCATGCCCTCCATCTTTACCCAGCGGTACCCGTCAGCGCCCGCCGGCCCGCTGCTCCGGTACCCGCGCGGCACCCACCTCCCGGGTGCCGGTGAACCGCGCTACCGTCGCCCGATGCCCTCCGATCCCCGCGCGGTGCTCACCCGCCCCGCACCCGAACCGGACGCGACCGTCGCCTACGGCGAACACCCGGACCAGATCGCCGACCTGCGTCGCCCGGCCGGCTCCGGGCCGCCCCGGCCGCTGGTGGTGGTGGTACACGGTGGTTTCTGGCGGGCGGAGTACGACCGGCGGCACACCGGGCCACTGGCGAGCGCCCTGGCCGCGCTCGGGTACCCGGTCGCCCAGTTGGAGTACCGGCGGACCGGTCAACCCGGCGGCGGCTGGCCCGGCACCCTGACCGATGTGCTGGCGGGAGTCTCCGCGCTGCCCGGGTTGGCCGAGGCCGCGCTGCCGGGGCGGGTCACCTCGACGCCACCGGTGCTGGTCGGTCACTCGGCCGGCGGGCACCTCGCGTTGTACGCGGCGGCCCACGCACCCGGTGCCGTCGCCGGGGTGCTGGCCCTCGCACCGGTCGCCGACCTGACCGAGGCGTACCGGCTGGATCTGGACGCGGGTGCCGTGGCCGCGCTGCTCGGCGGCGGACCGGCCGACGTGCCGGAGCGGTACGCGACCACGGATCCACGGTCGCTGGTCCCCCTGCGACCACGCACGGTAGTGATACACGGCACGCTGGATCAGCAGGTGCCCATCGACCTGTCTCGAAATTATGTGGCTGCCGCCCGCGCCGCGGGCGCCGATATTCGCCTGATTGAGCTGCCAGATTGCGAGCATTTCGGTCTTATCGCCCCTGACTCGTCGGCATGGCCGGAGGTTACCGGCGCGTTGCGGTCTCTGCACGAAGATCATTAGCCATTGACGCAGCGTCGCCGAGCAGGTAGAACGCCGAAGGGGCGGATGCGCCCGGCAACACATTCGAAGGGAACCCGGTGTCGCAGATGAACCGCAGGCGGGCACTCCAGCTGCTGGCCGCGCTCGGTACGGGCGGACTCGTCGCCGCGTGCGGCTCCGACGCCGAGCCGGAGGTCACCAGCACAGAGAGCCCGATCAAGATCGGGCTCATCGCGCCACAGTCGGGTGCGAGCAAGGCGGTCGGCGACGAACTCAGCAACGGCTTCCAGCTGTACCTGGACCTCAACGACGGGCGACTCGGCGGCCACCCGGTCGACGTGATCACGGCCGACGAGGGTGACAACGTCAAGTCCGGGCAGGCCGCCGTCGAGGGACTGCTCAAGCAGGGTGTGCTCGCCCTGACCGGAGTCGCCAGTTCGTCGGTCATGTTCGGCATCAAGGACATCGTGGAACAGGCCCGGGTGCCGTTGATCGGCTCCAACGCCTCGCCTGCGAACCTGCAGAGCGTCGTCTACATCTGGCGTACGTCGTACGTGCTCGACGAGGCGGGCCGGGCGCTCGGCCGCTACCTGAAGGACGAGCTCGCGGCCTCCGACCGGATCGCGACGATCCTGCCGGAAGGGGTCGTCGGGGTCGAGGATGTGCTTCGTGGCTTCCGTGAGGAGTTCGGCGCGTCCGACCCGCGGCTCGCCTCCGAGGTGGTCTGGACCTCCGGCAGCAGCAGCCCCAGCCGGACCGCCTACGTCTCGGACATCAACCGCGCGCTGGCGGGCAACCCGTCGGTCGTCTTCTGCTTCTACTCCGGCACGGCGGCCGTGGAGTTCATCATGCAACTGCGCGACGCCGGTTTCCGGGGTCGGATCTACGCCCCCGGTTTCCTCACCGAGGGTTCGGTACTGGAGGACATTCGGCCGGCGCGCGACGCGCTCGGCATCCGCACCGCCCTGAACTACTCCGCCGACCTGAACAACGCGGCCAACCGCCGGTTCGCCTCGGCGTACCGCAAGAAGCACAACTCCTCCCCGACCACGTACGCGATGGCCTCGTACGACGCGGCCAAGGTGCTCGACCAGGCGATCCGTCTCGCCGGCGCGGCGCCCACCCCGCAGCAGGTAAACCTCGCGCTCGGCCGGATCGGGCAGATCGACAGCCCGCGCGGTGCCTGGCAGTTCAACCAGCCGCGTACGCCGCAGCAAAAGTGGTACCTGCGCGAGGTGCAGCGCGACGGCCAGGTGGTGTCGAACGTGCTGGTCAACGAGTTGGCCACGCTCGGCTGACCAGGTCGAAGACAGCGCCGGGCCGTCCCCGGCCAGGGGGGCGGCCCTGCTGCTTGACCTGCGCTCAGTACCGCAGTTCGGCAATGCAGCACTTCACGCTGCCGCCGCCTTTCTTCAGCTCGGCCAGCTCCACCGGCACCGGGGTGTAGCCGGCCACCTTCAGCCGACCGGCGAGCCGGGTGGCCTCGCTGTTGAGCAACACGTTGGCGCCGTCGCCGACCAGGTTCAGCCCGAAGGCGAGGGCATCCTCGTCGTCCGCCAGCACCGCGTCCGGGAAAAGCTGGCTGAGCACCCGTTGACTGGCTGCGGAGAAGGCACCGGGGTAGTAGGCGATGTTGCTGTCGTCGATCGAGGCGAGCGCCACGTCCAGGTGGTAGAAGCGCGGGTCGACCAGCCGCAGTGAGATGACCGGCCGGCCGAGCGCCTCCTGCGCCTCGGCGTGCGCCGGCAACTCGGTACGGAAGCCGTGCCCGGCCAGGATCAGCCCGCCGTGCGCCTCCGGCAGGTACGCGAAGTCGCCCTCGCCCTCGTTGGTCTCGTTAGGCGCGATGAACCGCCAGCCCTGCGACTCGTAGAAGGCCCGGTGCGTGGCCGCCTCGGCGGCCCGCTGCTGGTGCTTGAACTGCGCCCCGTAGACCGTGCCGTCGACCATGAACGCGCCGTTGGCCGCGTAGACCATGTCGGGCAGACCGGGCTCGGGTTCCAGCAGGTGCACCTCGTGGCCGAGGCCGACCAGGGTCTCCCGCAGGCGGTCCCACTGCTTGACCGCCAGCTCCGCGTCGACCGGGGCGGTCACGTCCATCCACGGATTGATCGCGTACTCGACCGCGAAGTGCTCAGGGGAGCACATGAGATATGTCCGCTTTCGCGGCACTCGCTGCTGGTTCACGGTGACCAAGGGTAGGTACGGTAGAACTTTGGTAACAGCCGCAAACATTGCTTCCCAGAGGCGGAACATTGCAGATCGACGCCGTTGACCAGCGAATCATTGCGCTGCTTGTTGCCGACGCCCGTGCTTCGTACGCCGACATCGGCACCCGCGTGTCGCTCTCCGCTCCGGCGGTCAAGCGGCGGGTCGATCGACTGCGGTCCGCCGGGGTGATCCGGGGATTCACGGCCATCGTGGACCCGGCCTCGGTCGGCTGGACCACCGAGGCCTTCGTGGAGCTGTTCTGCGCCGGCCGGACCACCCCGGCCCAGATCGGCGCCGCCGTGCGTCGCCATCCCGAGGTGGTGGGTGCGTACACGGTCTCCGGTGAGGCCGACGCTCTGGTGCACCTGCGCGCCGCCGACATCGCGCACCTGGAGGAGGCGCTGGAGCGGCTGCGGGCCGAGACGTTCGTGACCTCAAGCCGCAGCACCATCGTGCTCTCCCGGCTGGTCGAGTCCCCGGGCGTCGGCCCCTCCACCGGCTGAAGCCGTAACAGTCGGCTCCGGCTGGAACCGAACGCGGAGTCACCACGTCGAACCGGCCATGAAACGGGGCACCAAGGTCGCCACGACCGGCGGTTCGCTTGTCGTACTCGCTCTGCTCGCCGGCAGCATGGCCGTGTCACAACCCCCGCCGACCGCGCCCGGTCCCACCGGAGCACCGATGGTGCCGGTCGGGCTGGTCTCCTTCGACTCCTGCGCCGACGCCCTCACGGAGTTGCGGGCGGCGGCCACCGCATCGGTCGGCCCGTACGGTCTCGCCGGCGACGAGGTGCTGACGGCGGCCCTCGGCGGCGCGGAGTCGATGGCCCGTACCTTCGCCGGGGCGCCGGCCGACGCCGCCGGCCGGGACGCCGGGGCAAATTACTCGACGACCAACAACCACGAGGCCGACGCGGACGAGCCCGACCTGGTGAAGACCGACGGCCGACGGATCGTCACGGTCACCGGCGGCGTGCTGCGGGTGGTCGATCCGGTGAGCCGCCGTGTCACCGGGCGGCTCGACCTGGCTGGCGGCCGGGAGGAGTTGCGCTGGCAGGAGCACCGGCTGCTGCTGCTCGGCGACCGCGCGCTGGTACTCGCCGAGGACCCGCCGCGTCCGGCCGACGCCCTCCGCTCGATCAGGCGTCCCGGCGGGACCCGCCTACTGCTGATCGACCTGACCGGCCGTCCCCTGGTGCTCGGCACGTACCGCATCCAGGGCAGCACGGTCGACGCCCGGTTGACCGGTGACTGGGCCCGGGTGGCGGTCCGGGCGCCGGCCCGACTGGAGTTTCCACTGGCGTCCGAGGGCACCGACCAGGTCCGCACCGAACGCAACCGCAAGGTGATCGCAGAGGCCGGTGTCGAGGCATGGCTGCCGGAGTACGAGTGGACCGCCGGACCGGAGCGGCACACCGGTCGGATCGGCTGCGACCGGCTCAGCCGGCCCGACCGGATGACCGGCGCGGCCACCCTCACCGTGCTCAGCTTCGATCTCACCAGCGACCGGCTGGGCGACGGGGACCCGGTCTCGGTGGCCGCCGACGCCGACACCGTCTACGGCACGGCGACCAGCCTGTACCTGGCGGGTCAGCGTCCGGCACCGATCACCGGCCTGCCCCGCTGGCGGCCGTCGCCGGCCGAGCCGATCACCGACATCTACCAGTTCGACACCGCCGCGCCGGGGCGTCCCCGCTTCCTGGCCGCCGGCTCGGTGCCCGGCCGGTTGATCAACCAGTACGCGCTCTCCGACTGGGCCGGGCACCTGCGGGTGGCCACCACCACCGGCGAATTCCGGGATGATGGCACCGCCTCCGAGTCGGCGGTTCGGGTGCTGCGTCGCGACGACGGGGCGCTGGTACCGGTCGGCGTGGTCGGCGGCCTCGGGCGAGGTGAACGCATCTACTCGGTGCGCTACCTCGGACCGGTCGCGTACGTCGTGACCTTCCGGCAGACCGACCCGCTCTACGCGCTGGACCTCGCCGATCCGACCGCGCCCAGGGTCACCGGCGAACTGAAGATCACCGGCTACTCCGCGTACTTGCATCCGCTGCCCGAGGAACGCCTGCTCGGTGTCGGTCAGGAGGCCGACCGCCAGGGACGGACCAAGGGCGTACAGGTGTCGCTCTTCGACGTCCGTGACCCCGGCCGGCCGGACCGGCTCGACCAGTGGCACCTGCCCGGCGGGTGGTCCCACGCCGAGCACGACCCGCACGCCTTCCTGTACCGCCCGGACACCGGCCTGGTCGCGTTGCCCGTCGACGCCGGTGTCCGGCTGTTACGCGTCAGCGACGACACCATCAGCGAGATCGGCGAGGTGACCCACCCGGTCGGGAGCGACCACGGACGACGGCAGTGGGGACCACCGGTACGGCGGTCGCTGATGGTCGGCGACGTGCTCTGGACGGTCTCCGAGGCGGGCCTGCGCGCCACCGACCCGGCCTCGGCCCGGAGCCTGGCCTGGATCGCCGCAACCTGAACCTTCCTCCCCGCGGGTGGGGCCCGGTTTCTCGGGGTTTCCGGGCCCCACCCGCCTTGACCTCAACCACGCTTCAAGTGATCGACTCGGCGGGAAGCGGCGGTGAGGGGGAGACATGCGCGCGGTGTGGATCCACGAGTTCGGCGGGCCGGAGAAGCTGGTGCCCGGTACCGCACCCGATCCCGTACCCGGGCCGGGACAGGTGCTGATCGACGTGGTGCACGCGAACATCACCTTTGTGGAGACCCAGTTCCGGGCGACCGGCTTCGGTCCGTCCGGCGCAACCCTGCCGGTGATCCCGGGCAACGGCGTCGGCGGTCTGATCAGCGGCGTCGGGCCGGGCGTCGACCCGGTACTGGTCGGCAAACGGGTGGTCAGCGGCACCGGCGGCTCCGGTGCGTACGCCGAGCGGGTCGTCGTCGACGCGACGCTGCCGGTGGCGGTACCGGACGGGATGCCGCTCGACCGGGCGGTGGCCCTGCTCGCCGATGGACGTACCGCGTTGATGCTGGCGGAGGCGGCCGATCTCCGGCCCGGCGACCGGGTGTTGGTCGAGGCCGCCGCCGGTGGGGTCGGCAGCCTGCTCGTCCAGCTCGCGGCCGATGCCGGAGCGCGGGTGGTCGGGCTCGCCGGCGGTACGGGCAAGGTCGCCCTGCTACCTCGGATGGGCACCGAGATCGCCGTGGACTACCGGGAGCCGGACTGGGTCGGGCGGGTACGGTCGGCGATCGGTGCCGTCGACGTGGTCTTCGACGGGGTCGGTGGCACGATCGGGCGGGACGCGTTCGAACTGCTCGACCGCGGTGGTCGGATGCTCAGCTTCGGGCTGGCCAGCGGCGAGTGGGCGGGCATCGGCGCAGAGTCCGCCGCCGAGCGGGGCGTGACCCTGATCCAGCCGACGCCGACACCCGCCCAACTGCGGGCGTACACCGAGCGGGCGTTGGCGGAGGGTGCGGCCGGGCGGTTGCGCGCCGTGATCGGCCAGCGCTTCCCGTTGGCACGGGCGGGCGAGGCGCATGCGGCGATCGAGGCCCGCTCGACGGTCGGTAAGACCCTGCTCGACGTGCGCTGACCACCCTCAGAGGTACATGCCGGTGCGATGCTCGCCGCGTCCCGACTTGTCGCCCTCGCCGAAGAACCGCTTGCCGCCGAACTCCCCGTGCAGGCGGTCGTCCAGCTCGTCCGCGAGCCCGGTCATCACCTGCACCGCCAGCATCAGGTGGGTCGGCTGGAAGTTGCGACCGAAGACCGGGATCGACGCCCACACGGTGTCGTCGGCACAGTAGAGCCGGCCGATCGGCATCCGGTTGGTCAGCTCGGAGAGCTTGACGTACAGCCGCTCGGTCGGCTCGACCTCGGTCAGCACCGGAGAGAAGACGTCGACAAGCGGCGGATTGTCCCGCACCCGGACGAAGACCATCGCCGAGCCGGCCCGGATGTTGATGTCACCGTCGGAGTCGACCTGAAGCCGGTCGGAGTCCGACTTGAGCATGGTCGACACGACCGTGCGGACCCGCTCGGCCAGATCCAGCACCTCGGTGTCGGCATCGGTCTCGTCGGTTGCGGCCAGCGCCTTCTCCAGCTCGGTGCCGATCTCCCGGGCCAGGTTCGCCTCGCTGCGGGCGGTCCCCAGTGCCGCTCCGGGGATCGGTTCACCCTCGCCGTCCTCGATCGCGTAGACCAGGAAAGCCGGATGTGGGGCGCCGTAGATGTCGCGCAGGGTGCGGGAGAGCAGCGCGGCCAGCCGGGTGGCCTCGTCCGCCGCGGAATCCAACCCGAACTGGTCTCCCGAACCGTCCACCACGCCCGGCGGTGACCAGCCCAACGCCACCATGTCGGCGACCGCCGCACGGTCCAGCCGGTAGCCCGGTGGCAGAGTGGCGTTGCCCACCGCCCGGGCGGCGAACCGCCCGTCGCTTCGCACCTCGACATAGACGGAGTAGACGGCGTCATCGGTGCCGGAGGCGGTCGGGTCGAGGGTCAACGCCACCTCCGCGCCCGGCGGCAGCGTGGACAGCCGCTCCGCCAGCGCCCGGGCGAACTCCCGCCACGCCTGGGTCACCTTCGCCCGCAGGTCGGCCGTGCTCGGCTCGTCGAGCAGGATCGACTCGTGGTGCACCGGCGTGCCGGGCGGTGCCGAGGGGTGGTCAGCCGTCATGATCGCCTCCGTCCGTTCCGGTCACCCTACCCAGCAGGCTGCCGGCACGGATCAGCGCGGACCGTGATCGGACAGCGCTCCGGGCGTCAGCCGTGGTCGGGTCCGGCCGGGTCGGCCCGGGGGTGCGGATCGCCGCCCAGTTCCACCGGCCAGGTGGCGGCCAACCCGGCGAGCCGGGCCCCGGCCACGGCCGGATCCGCGCCACGTCCGACAGCCAGACCGAGCAGGTACGCGGTGACCGGCGCACCGGGCCGCAGCACCTGGTGAGCCACGTCCCGGGCCAGATCCAGCACGGTCGGCACCGGCACCTGTGTCGGGTCGAGACCCAGCTCCGCACAGGCGGCCGTGACCCAGTCGTCCAACACCGTCATCGCGTCCACTCCTCCGCCCGGCGTAGGTCATGCTCAGTGTCGCAGTCGAACCAGGGCTCCGGGCCGTCACCGTGCCACGTCACCTCGCACACCATCAGGTCGGCGAGCAACTCCCGCAGCGGCGCTCCGGCCACGTCACCGCCGCGCCGAACGGTGAGTCGATCCAGAGCGGCCCGCAGGGCGCCCGGCCGCCACACCCCACACAGCGTCTGCCGCCGCCCCGACCGGTCCACGTAGCAGGCCCCGTCGAAAACCGCCGTCCCGGTACCCGGCGTCCCGGTGCGCGGCGTCCCGATGCTCAGCGTCTCCATGCTCAGCGTTCCGGTACTCGGCGTGCCGGCGTCGTCTGGGCGGTCGACGTCGATGCGGTGCAGACGGTTCAGCAGGTCGCCGACGGCGGGCCGGGTCAGCAGGGGCAGGTCGGCGGCGAGCAGGGCGACGGCGGGTACCTCGGTGTCGAGCAGGGCCAGCCCGGCCGCGACGGCGGCCACCGGCCCGCCGCCCGCCGGCACCTCCCGGGTCAGCCGCACTCCGGCGATCGCCGGCCCGGGGCCGACCAGGATTCGGGGCGACGCATCGGCCACCGCGGTCAGCACCCGCTCACGCATCGGCACCCCGCCGACCGCCAACACCGGCTTGTCCCGCCCACCCATCCGGCGTCCGGCACCACCCGCGAGCACCACCGCCGCGTACGCCGTCATGGCGCCACGGTAGCCGCCCGCACCACCTTGAGAACCACAGCGCCGGGCAGTCATTGGTGGCCGGCCCCCGTGCGGCGCAGGGCGGATCCCTGGCGGCAGCAGGAGGGGTGGGCGGAGGCACCCGTCCGGGGTCGCGCTCGGGGCGGCGGCAGGACGTCCGGCGCTGCGGGGCAGGATGGACGACGTGGGACGGGCTTCGGATCGGCGTGGTGTGGTGCGAGTGGATCTGGACGCGGCTGAGACCGGCCGGCGCCGGGTCCGGCGGCCGGACACGCTCGCCGCCGAGGAACCGTTGGAGATGCGGGTCGGCCGGGCGGGGCCGGGGCGGCGTCCTCCGCTGGCCGTCACCATGCGTACCCCGGGAGCCGACCTCGACCTGGCCATCGGCTTCCTGTTCAACGAGGGGCTGATCCGCTCCGCGGACGACGTGTCCACCGCGCAGTTGTGTGCCGGCACCGACACCCCGAACACCTACAACGTGGTCGACGTGACCCTGGCTCCCGGCGTGCCGGACCCGGTCACCGACCCGACCCGGCACTTCCACACCACAAGCGCCTGCGGGGTGTGCGGCAAGGCGAGCATCGACGCGATTCGTACCCGGTCACTCTTCGACGTCAGCGACGACCCGCTCAGCGTGCCGGCGGAGTTGTTGGCGGAGTTGCCGCAGCGGCTGCGGGCCGGGCAGCGGGGCTTCGACCGCACCGGCGGACTGCACGCGGCGGGCCTGTTCGCCGCGGACGGTGAACTGGTGGTGCTGCGCGAGGACGTGGGTCGGCACAACGCGGTCGACAAGGTGGTGGGCTGGGCGGTACGCGAACGCCGGCTGCCGCTGAGCGGTCACGTGCTGCTCGTGTCGGGTCGGGCCAGTTTCGAGTTGACCCAGAAGGCATGGATGGCGGGTGTGCCGCTGCTCGCCGCGGTTTCGGCGCCGAGCACCCTCGCGGTCGACTTGGCCACCGAGGCGGGAATGACCCTGGTCGGGTTCCTACGGGAACGGACGATGAACGTCTACACCGGCGGTCATCGGGTCGTCGCCTGACCGGCCTCGGCTGACCGTCAGCGGCGGGACAGCATCTCGAACAGCTCCAGCCGGGCCGCGGCGTCGCGGGCGATCAGGAAGCCGGCGATGCCCAGCACCCAGCCGAGCATGCTGCCGGAGGTGCGGACGATCCAGGCGTTGAGCCGGGCGAGCACCGGCTCCACCCAACTCGGCCAGGCCACCCGCGCACCCAGCAACAGTATCGCCGGCAACACCATGACCAGGCAGTAGCCGACGAGCAGCGCCACGCTGGTGGACACGGCCAGGCCGGAGGTGGTGAGCAGACCCAGAGCGCCGAGGTACGGCAGCATCGTCGCCACCTCGGCCAGCGCGGCGAACAGCGCCAGCCCCACCAGCCAACGCGACGACGAGTCACCGGCGGTCACCCGGTCCCGCCAGCGCAACACCCGACCCGTACCGGCGCCACGCTTGCCGTCGTAACGGAAGCTCAGCACGAACAGACCGACCCCGAGCACCAACTGACCCCAGAGCACCGGCCGGTTGTCCAGCGCACCGCCCAGCAGCTCGGCCAGCCCGCTGCCACCGAAGTACAGCAGCAGGCCGACCAGGAAGTAGAAGCCGGCGATGGTGCCGAGGTAGATCATCACCCGCCGGACGCTCACCGGCCCTGGAGCGAGCAGCAGCCACACCGGGATGAACAGGGTGCCGATGCTGGTGCTGTCCACCAGCGCCAGGCCGATGAGGGACAGCAGCAGGGCAACGCTCATGCCGTACCAGCGGCAAGCTCGGGCATGCGGCGATTATCCGGCACCGCCGCCCGGGCGGTGACCCCGGTGCAGAGCGGTCATCGTGGGCGCCGTCGTGGGCGCCGCCTCGCCCGGCGGCGCGCTCTCGGCAGCCCGGTCGCCGGCCAGCCGTCCAGCCGGGACGGAGGCACGCCTCGGCGGAGCAGATCGTCGAGCAGCACGGCGAGCGAGTAGTCGGGGTGCTCGGCCAGCACGCGTTCCAGTGCCACCGCCGCCAACGCGCCCTGCCCGTCGCGCCAGGCGGCGAACGCGAGCAGGGAACCCGGGGCGGCGATCAGCTCCGGCTCGGCCCGGCGCAGCGCCTCCGCCCAGAAGGCGACGTCCTCGTCCCGGCCGTCGGTGCGCTCCCAGGCATGGTCGCGTACCGGCAGGTGGGTGAGGAGCAGGCAGAGCCAGGCCACCTCGTCGTCGGTCAGTCGCTCGCCAGCACGGTGCCGGCGCAGCGTGGCCCGCAGCGCCGCCGTGCCGGCCGCCCGCAGTGCCCGAGCGCCGAGCAGGTCGGTGGCGGGTGCGGCGGCCAGCAGGTCGGTGAGCCGTTGCTCCGCCCGCACGACCGCCGACCGCATCGTCTCCCCGCCGGCCGGGGCCACCTGCGCGGCGAGTGCCGCCCGGTCCGGCAGGGCCACCTGTCCGGCGAAGACCGCCGCTGCGGGCACCGCGCTGGCCTGCGGGTCGTACGGGGTGCCCTCCGGCGGGCAGCACTCCGGCTCCTCGCAGAGGTAGGACCACCACCGCCCGTCGGTGACCCGCAGCGCGTCGAGCACGGTCAGCCCCGCCTCGGCCAGCGCGGCCCGGACCGCGTCCACCGCCGGGGTCACCCGGGCGGCCGGACCGTACCCGACAACTGTGGCCGAGTCGGCGCCCTGCCGGGCGGTCACCGCCGCGATGTGCTGACCGGGCTCGTAGGGGTCGGTGTCGCCGGGCAGGTCGCCGCGCGCGGCGAAGACGATCCGCTTACCGGACAGCGCCACCACCACGATGCTGTCGGCGGGATGGAAGCCGAGCAGGTACGGCACGGCGGCGATGAGGTCGGCGGGAGAGCGTACGGACAGTCGGGGCAGCTCGGTCGAGTTCATGCAGGCAGCCTGCGAGCCAGGGATCGGGTGGCGCTGCCCCTGTGGACGACACGCCGGTCATCCACAGCTACGGAGCGTAGTTTCCCAGCTCACCCCCGATCGACTACCGCCCACCCCAAGCACCGCCGAGCCCGGGACGGTACGAGGGATGCGCGATCGACGTGATTGCCCTCGCTTAGCGATACCTTGCGGGGATGGATCTGGCGTACCTGCGGGCGCATCCCGAGCAGTTGCCCACCTTCCTGACCCATCAGCGGATCCGGGAGACGCCGGTGTCCGGCGGCGACATCTGCGCGGCTTCCCGGCTGACCCTGGACGACGGTCACTCGGTGTTCGCCAAGACCTGGCCGGAGAATGCGGGGCGGCCGGTGCCGGAAGGTTTCTTCGCCGCCGAGGCGGCCGGGCTGCGCTGGCTCCGCGAGGCCGGTGCCGTCGCCGTACCGGAGGTGCTTGTCGCGTTGCCGGAGCTGTTGGCCCTGGAGTGGATCGGGCCGGGCGAGCCGGGTCGGGAGGCAGCCGACCGATTCGGCCGGGAGCTGGCCGAGCTGCACCGGGCGGGTGCGCCGGCGTTCGGCGCGCGTTGGCCGGGGTTCATCGGCGCGCTGCCGGCGGACAACACGCCCGACGACGGTCCGTGGACGGAGTGGTTCGCCCGGGCCAGGCTGCTGCCCTACCTGCGCCGATCGGTCGACGGTGGAGCCCTCACCAGCGCCGACGCCACCCTGGTCGAGCAGGTCATCGCCCGGATCGGCGAGTTCGGGGGTGACGAGCCACCTGCCCGCGTCCACGGTGACCTCTGGCCGGGCAACCTGCTCTGGAGCGATGACGACCGGGTCTGGCTGGTCGACCCGGCGGCGCACGGTGGGCACCGGGAGACCGACCTGGCCCAGTTGGCGCTCTTCGGCGGCCCCCCGCACCACGACCGGATCATGGCGGCGTACCAGGAGAGCTGGCCGCTGGCCGACGGGTGGCGGGACCGGGTGCCGCTGCACCAGCTGCATCTGCTGCTCGTGCACACCGCGCTCTTCGGTGCGGCATACCGCGATTCGGTAACCAGGAGCGCTCGGGACGCCCTGAACGGGACAGGTCGCGCTACCGTCGAGCGGTGAGCCTGCCCCCGCCCACCGCCCTCGTCGACAGGTACGGCCGCGTCGCACGGGACCTGCGGGTGTCCCTGACCGACAAGTGCAACCTGCGCTGCACCTACTGCATGCCGGCCGAGGGCCTGCCCTGGCTGGCCGGGCCGCAACTGCTCACCGACGACGAGGTGGTCCGGCTGATTCGGGTCGCGGTGTGCCGGCTCGGGGTCGACGAGGTGCGGTTCACCGGTGGTGAACCGCTCATCCGTCCCGGTCTGGTGGGCATCGTCGAATCCGTCGCGGCGCTCGACCCGCGCCCCCGGATCTCGCTGACCACGAACGGCATCGGCCTGGACCGGCTCGCCCCCGCGCTACGCACCGCCGGCCTGGACCGGGTGAACGTCTCACTCGACACGCTGGACCGGGAACGCTTCACCCGGCTCACCCGCCGGGACCGGTTGGCCGGTGTGCTGGCCGGCCTGGCCGGCGCGGCCGCCGCCGGGCTCACTCCGGTGAAGGTCAACGCTGTGCTGATGCGCGGCATCAACGACGACGAGGCACCGGCGCTGCTGCGCTTCGCCCTCGACCACGGTTACGAGCTGCGGTTCATCGAGCAGATGCCGCTGGACGCACAGCACGGCTGGGACCGCGCCGCCATGGTGACCGCCGACGAGATCCTGGCCGCGCTGCGTGCCGCGTACGACCTCAGCCCGGACCCGACCGAACGCGGCGCCGCCCCCGCCGAGACCTGGTTGGTCGACGGCGGTCCGGCCCGGGTCGGCGTGATCGGCACGGTGACCCGGCCCTTCTGCGGCGACTGCGACCGGACCCGGCTCACCGCCGACGGGCAGATCCGCAACTGCCTGTTCGCCACCGAGGAGTCGGATCTGCGCGGCGCGTTGCGGGCCGGAGCCGACGACGAGGAGCTTGCCCGCCGCTGGCGGGCCGCGACGTTGCGCAAGCGGGCCGGGCACGGCATCGACGACCCGTCCTTCCTGCAACCGACCCGGCCGATGTCGGCCATCGGAGGCTGACCGTGGCGAGCGTCACCGTCCGATACTTCGCCGGGGCTCGGGCCGCGGCCGGCCGCGCCGAGGAAACCACCGCAGCGGGCCGGTCGCTTGACGAGTTGGTGGCTGAACTGGCCGAGCGGCACGGCGGGCGGTTGGTACCGGTACTGGCGGTGTCGAGTTTTCTGATCGACGGCGTCACCTGTCATGATCGGCAGAAGCCGCTGCCGGCTGGGGCGACGATCGACGTCCTGCCTCCCTTCGCGGGCGGTTGAGGGGGATCCACACGTGTTCGCGGTACTCGGCTTCGTGACCACCCTTGCCGTGATCACCGGGTTGATCCATCTCTACCTGTGGAAACGCCTGGTCAAGGACACCACCACCGCCGGACGCTTGCGGCGGGTCGGCACGGTCACCGCCGTGGTGCTGGCCCTGCTGGTGCCGGCGACCAT
Source organism: Micromonospora sp. NPDC000442 (assembly GCF_042898635.1). Taxonomy (NCBI): domain Bacteria; kingdom Bacillati; phylum Actinomycetota; class Actinomycetes; order Micromonosporales; family Micromonosporaceae; genus Micromonospora; species Micromonospora sp. NPDC000442. The sequence goes on from NZ_JBIAYZ010000013.1 coordinate 145,717, forward strand.
GATCGGCACGCGCGCCGGAATGTACTGGCTCGCCTGGCCGGGCTACCTGTGGCTCGCGCTGATGTTCTACCTGCTGGTGCTGCTCGTCGTGCTGGAAGTCCCGATGCTGGTGACGCGGCTGGTGCTGCGCCGCCGGTCGGGTGTGGCCCGGCCGGAGCCTGTTCTGACCGGCGTGGCCAGCGGGCCCCTCCCCGGGCTGTCGACCGACGGGCCGGGCGGCACCGACCAGCCGACCGCGCCGCCCCCACCGGATGATCCGGCGGATCCACCGGTCGCCGGCGCGGTCGGTCCCGACCACGACCCGGGCCGCCGCCTGCTGCTCGCTCGTGGGGCCGCGATCTTCGCCGGGCTCACCGCCACCGGCCTGGTCGGCTACGGCGTACGCACCGCGATGGGTCCGCCCCGGCTGGACCGGGTGCAGATCCCGCTGGCCAAGCTGCCCCGCAGCATGGACGGTCTGCGCATCGCCACCGTGTCGGACATTCACATCGGGCCGCTGACCGGCCGGGCGCACACGGAGCGGATCGTGGCCGCGATCAACCGGCTGGACGCCGACATCGTCGCCGTGGTCGGCGACCTGGTCGACGGCACGGTCGCCGAGTTGGGCGACGACGCGGCACCGCTGCGCGGCCTGCGCTCGCGGTACGGCAGCTACTTCGTCACCGGCAACCACGAGTACTACTCGGGCGTGGAGGAGTGGGTGGCCGAGGTCGACCGACTCGGGCTGCGGGTGCTCCAGAATCGGCGGCTGGAGATCGCCACTCCTGGTGGAGTGATCGACCTGGCCGGCGTCAACGACGTCTCCGCCGTCGGCAGCGGCGTCTCCGCGCCGCCGGACTACGACGCCGCGCTGGGCGACCGCGACCCGTCCCGACCGGTGGTGCTGCTGGCCCACCAGCCGGTGGCCGCGCTGGAGGCGGCGAGGTACGGGGTCGACCTGCAACTGTCCGGCCACACCCATGGCGGCCAGATCGTCCCCTTCAACCTGCTGGTCCAGCTCGAACAGCCCGTCGTCTCCGGGCTCGGTGAGGTGGACGGAACGAAGGTCTACGTGACCAACGGCGCCGGCTTCTGGGGGCCGCCGGTACGGGTCGGCGCGGAGCCTCAGGTCACCCTCGTCGAGCTTCGTTCGGCATAGCGCAGCTCACCTTCCGTGCGTGGCGCCGCGCGGGAGCGCGGCCGGTCGTGGCAGGATGCGGCGTGCCCCCGTTCAGCGCCGTACCCCCCGGTGGCCTTCCGCCCTTCGTCGCGGACCTGCACATCCACTCGAAATACTCGCGGGCCTGTAGCCGCGACCTGACCCTGCCGAACCTCGGCTGGTGGGCGCGACGCAAGGGCATCGCGGTGCTCGGCACCGGTGACTTCACCCACCCCGCCTGGTACGACCATCTGCGGGAGACCTTGCACCCGGCTGAGCCGGGCCTGTACCGGCTGTCACCGGACGCGGAGCGGGACATCGCCCGTCGACTGCCACCCCGGCTGGCCAGCGAGGCGGAGAGCGATCCGGTCCGGTTCATGCTCAGCGTGGAGATCTCCACGATCTACAAGCGGGACGAGCGGACGCGCAAGGTCCACCACCTGATCTACCTGCCGGACCTGGACGCGGTGGGTCGGTTCAACGCCGCGCTCGGCCGGATCGGCAACCTCGGCTCGGACGGCCGGCCCATCCTCGGTCTGGATTCGCGCGATCTTCTGGAGATCACGCTGGAGGCGAGCGGCGACGGGTACCTCGTGCCGGCGCACATCTGGACCCCGTGGTTCTCGGCCCTGGGCTCGAAGTCCGGCTTCGACGCGATCGCCGACTGCTACGCCGACCTGGCCGATCACATCTTCGCGGTGGAGACCGGGCTCTCCTCGGACCCGGAGATGAACTGGCGGGTGGGCAGCCTGGACCGCTACCGGCTGGTCTCCAACTCCGACGCGCACTCGCCACCCGCGCTCGCCCGCGAGGCCACGGTCTTCGCCTCGGCCCGGGACTACTTCGGCATCCGGGAGGCGCTGCGTACCGGTGACGGGCTGGCCGGGACGATCGAGTTCTTCCCGGAGGAGGGCAAGTACCACGCCGACGGCCACCGGCTGTGCGGGGTGAACTGGGCACCGGAGCGGACCCGGGCGGCCGGCGGACGCTGCCCGGAGTGCGGCAAGCCGTTGACGGTGGGCGTACTGAGCCGGGTTGAGGATCTGGCCGACCGGCCCGAGGGTTACCGGCCGCAGCACGCCCCCGAGGTGACCCACCTGATCCAGCTCGCCGAGATCCTCGGCGAGATCAACAAGGTCGGTCCGCGCTCCAAGCGGGTCGAGGGGAAGCTGATCGAGCTGGTCGCCGCGCTCGGCCCCGAGCTGGAGATCCTGACCCGGGTCCCGCTTGACGAGATCGGCCGGGTCGGCGGCGAGTTGCTCGCCGAGGGCATCGGCCGGCTCCGTCGCGGTGAGGTCCGCCGGGTGCCGGGGTACGACGGCGAGTACGGCGTGATCACCCTGTTCGACCCGACCGAGCTGGGCGGCGCAGCCGGGGTGTCCGCCGGGCAGGAGACGCTGTTCGACGTACCGGTGCCCACGCAGCGGCGCGCTCCGGAGGCCGCGGCGAAGACGACGGCCGGTGTCAAGCGCCCGTCGGCGAAGCCCGAGCCGAGGCGCAAGCCGTCGGCTCCGGCACCGCCGATCGCGCCGGCACCCTCCCCGCACGAACCGTTCGAACCGATGCTCGCCGGCATGGAGGAGGTCGGCACCGGCCTGCTCGACCGGCTCGACGCGATGCAGCGGGTGGCCGCCTCGGCGCCCGGTGGCCCGCTGCTGATCGTCGCCGGTCCGGGCACCGGCAAGACGCGGACGCTGACCCACCGCATCGCCTATCTCTGTGCCGAGTTGAACGTCTTCCCCGAGCGATGCCTGGCCATCACGTTCACCCGGCGGGCCGCGGAGGAACTGCGCCACCGCCTCGACGGTCTGCTCGGCCCGGTTGCCGAGGACGTCACCGTCGGCACCTTCCACTCGCTCGGGCTGACCATCCTGCGCGAGAACGCCGAGGCCGCCGGTCTGCCCGACAGCTTCCGGATCGCCGACGACGCGGACCGGGCCGCCGCGCGGACCGATGCCGGGGACGATCCGGCCCGGTACACCGCGCTGCTGCGTAAGCAGGGCCTGGTGGACCTGGACGAGTTGCTCACGCTGCCGGTGGCGTTGCTGCGCGAGGACCGGAGGCTTGTCGATCGGTACCGGCAGCGGTGGCAGTGGATTTTCGTGGACGAGTACCAGGACGTCGACGCGGTGCAGTACGAGCTGCTCCGCCTACTCAGTCCGGCCGACGGGAACCTCTGCGCGATCGGTGACCCGGACCAGGCGATCTACTCGTTCCGGGGTGCCGACGTCGGGTACTTCCTGCGTTTCTCGCAGGACTTCACCGACGCCCGGCTGGTCCGGCTCAACCGCAACTACCGGTCCTCCGCGCCGATCCTGGCCGCTGCGGTGCAGGCCATCGCGCCGTCATCGCTGGTACGGGGTCGCCGGCTGGATCCGGCCCGGCTCGACCCGGAGGCGCCACTGGTCGGCCGGTACGCTGCGGCCTCCGTCGCCGACGAGGCCGACTTCGTGGTACGCACCGTGGACGAACTGGTCGGCGGCTTGTCCCACCGGTCGCTGGACTCCGGCCGGATCGACGGACGGTCGACCACGCTGTCCTTCTCGGACATCGCGGTGCTGTACCGCACCGACTCGCAGGCCGCGCCGATCGTGGACGCCCTGGCCCGGGCCAACATCCCGGTGCAGAAGCGCTCGCACGACCGGCTGCGGGACCGGCCCGGGGTGGCCGCCATCGCTCGCGAGCTACGGCACGCGCCCGGCGTCGAGGGTGCCCTGCCCGCGCGGGTACGCCTCGTCGGCCAGGTGCTCGCGGACCGGTTCGCCGCCCCGACCCTGGACGGGTCCGGCGGGGTACGTCCGGAGGATGTGCGGACCGCCGTCGACCTGCTGACGCCGCTGGCCCGTCGCTGCGGTGACGACCTGGAGATGTTCCTGTCGCAGCTCGCCACCGGTGCCGAGGTGGACGCGCTCGATCCGCGTGCCGAGGCGGTCACCCTGTTGACCCTGCACGCCGCGAAGGGTCTGGAGTTTCCGGTGGTCTTCCTGGTCGGTACGGAGGACGGACTGCTGCCGCTGCGCTGGCCCGGTACCACGCCCGACGAGGCCGCGGTGGCCGAGGAGCGGCGACTCTTCTTCGTCGGGTTGACCCGTGCCCAGGATCGGCTCTACGTCAGCCACGCCGCCCGCCGATTCCGGCACGGCTCGGAGCGGGACTGCCGCCCGTCGCCATTCATCGACGTGGTGGATCCGGGCCTGTTCGAACGCCTCGGCGACAGCGAGGGCCCTCGGCGACCCAAGGACCGCCAGCTACGCCTGATCTGACGAGGATCGGTCGGGTTGCCGACCGGCCGGGCGGTGTCGCACCGGTGACCTGCCGTACGCACTACGGTGACGTCGCACCGGTGACCTGCCGTACGCACTACGGTGACGTTGGCGGTGCCGGTGGTCGAGCGACCGCCCACCGGCTTCACCCAACGGCTCAGGAGGGCGTGCATGGCGAACTACGGACCACCGGGCCCGCAGCCGTGGCACGAGCCGCAACCCGGCGAGCAGCCGTGGCGCGAGGCGCAACCCGACCAGTGGTACGGCCACGGTCGGTCGGCCGACGCGCAGCCGCCCCACGACCCGAGCCAGACCCACGAGTTCGGTCACCCCTACGGCGACCGGTCCCACGGACACCCTCCCGGACGGACCTACGAATCCGGTCAGGACTACGGCAGTGGTCGGGACAGCGGGTACGGCCAGGACTACGGCAGTGGCCAGGACTACGGCAGTGGCCAGCGCTACGGCAGTGGCCAGCGCTACGGGTCCGGCGAGTCCTACGACCCCGGTGGGCACGGCGGCGGCCGGTACGGCCCGTCCGGGCCGGGACATGTCCCGCCGGGATCGGACGCCTGGGCGCAGTCCGCCTACCAGCACGATGTGGAGACCGGGTACGCCGGCACACCCGCGCCACCGCCGGAGCGTCGGCGCGGACGGATGCTCGTCGTACTGGCGGCGGTGCTGGTGCTGGTACTGGGCGGTGCGACGGCGTTCTATCTGACCGGGCGGGACGACGAGACACCGACCCCGGTGGCCGCACCGACCGAGGAGGTGGCGTCCACCCCGGACGCGCAGGATGAGGAGACCGCGCCCGACGATCCCGCCGCCGCCGACCCCCGCTTCGTGCAGGTCGGGCAGTGCGTACGCAACGACGCGGCGGCCGGCGGCAAGCCCCGGCTGCTGCTGAGTGAGTGCGCGCCGAGGTCGTACGAGGTGCTGCGGCGTTTCGACGGTAAGACCAGCGGCGAGCGTGACGCCGAGGAGAAGTGCGCTTCGGTCGACGGCTACACCAACTGGTACTTCTACGACAGCGAGTTGGACTCGCTCGACTTCGTGCTCTGCCTCAAGCAGCGCGACTGACGACCGATTACCAAAACTAGTGCTGTCTAGCTTCCAAGCTAGACAGCACTAGTTTTTGGTCGAGGGCAACACGCCGGTACCGCCGTCTATCCATGTCTAGCCTCTCCTCTAGACGGCCCGATACTCTGCGATGCGTGGATCCGGTCCGCAACCCGTACGCGCCGGGCGCCGGCCAGCGTCCGCCCGAACTCGCCGGGCGGGGGCGGGAACTGGACGTCTTCGACATCGTGCTGGAACGCATCGCGCGGGGCCGACCGGAACGCAGCCTGATGCTCACCGGGCTACGCGGTGTCGGCAAGACCGTCCTGTTGAACACGTTGCGCTCCCAGGCGATCAACCGGCTCTGGGGCAGCGGCAAGATCGAGGCACGACCGGATCAGTCGCTGCGCCGACCGATCGCCGCCGCGCTGCACATGGCCGTCCGCGAGTTGGCGCCGAGGCACCGGGCACCGGAGCGGATCGACGCCTTCCTCGGGGTGCTCAAGGCCTTCGCCCAACGGGGCGCTCCGACCGGTCGGGCCGGGGCCGCTCCCAAACTGCGCGACCGATGGCAGCCCGGCATCGACGTACCGGCGGCCAGCGGCCGGGCCGACTCCGGCGACATCGAGATCGACCTGGTGGAGCTGCTCACCGACGCCGCCTCGGTCGCCAGCGACGTCGGCACCGGCGTCGCCATCTTCATCGACGAGATGCAGGACCTCGGCCCGGAGGACGTCTCCGCGCTCTGCGCCGCCTGCCACGAGCTTTCGCAGCTCGGCGCGCCCCTGATCGTGGTCGGCGCCGGCCTGCCACACCTGCCGGCGGTGCTGAGCGCGGCGAAGTCGTACTCCGAGCGGTTGTTCCGCTACCAACGCATCGACCGTCTCGACCGGATCGCCGCCGACCACGCGCTCTGCGCGCCGGCCGAGCGGGAGGACGTCGAGTACGAGGCGAAGGCCCTCGACCTGCTCTACGAGAAGTCCGGTGGGTATCCGTACTTCGTGCAGGCGTACGGGAAGGCCACCTGGGACCATGCGCCCCGGTCGCCGATCACCCCGGCCGACGTACGCGTCGCCGCACCGGAGGCCGAGGCGGAGCTGGCCGTGGGCTTCTTCGGCTCCCGCTTCGAGCGGGCCACCCCCGCCGAGCGGGAGTACATGCGGGCGATGGCGATGCTGTCGCTTGTCGAAGGGGAGACCGACGGCGGTGGCCGGGACGACATGGACGCGGCGGTGCCGACCTCGGAGATCGCCCGAGCCCTCGGCCGCAAACCCGCAAGCCTCTCGCCAGCTCGGGATGCGTTGATCAAGAAGGGCCTGATCTACTCCGGGGAGCGTGGCACGGTCGCCTTCACCGTCCCGCATTTCGGCCGCTACCTGCGCACCCAGCCCGCCTGACTCAGCCCGTCGGCCGCCCGCCCGGATGACCGCCCGTCCGGGCGTCCCCACCCGCGGTCTGATCGTCGGCCAGTCGAGCATCCGCCACCAGCGAGGGAGACGGCCTCCGGACGACTGGCCGCCGGATCTGTGGCAGCGCAGCAACTCCGGCCACGGCGTGTCGGGCACCTGCACTGCCACAGATCCGACTGGCGGCACGGGATGACTGGCGGCGGGGATGGATTCAGGTCGAGATGGGCGGCGAGTCGGCGCAGACAGCGGGAAGCCCTCGGCCGGTGGCCGAGGGCTTCTTGTGAGGTGCGTCAGGCGGTCGGGCGGGCGGCCTTCGCCAGCTCGACGAAGCCGCGCCACGCCGCCGGCTGGAAGCTGAGCGTGCCGCCGGCACGGTCCTTCGTGTCCCGGACGAGGACGACGCCGGGAAGGTTGTCGGCGACCTCGACGCAGTTGCCGCCGTTGTTGCCGCTCTTGCTGCTCTTGCGCCACTGCGCGCCGGTCATCTCCATGCTGCTGCCGCTTCCCTGAGGAGGTCAAGGGACTGCGCCCGTGACAGCGCCTCGCCACGGATGCGTTCCCACCTGCGGCCCAGGGTAGCAACTTCCGCAGCCTGATCGATGATCTGTGATTCGGCCTGGCTGTCGGCGTGACCGAGCACGCTGCCGTCGTCCAGCTCGGCGAGGGTGAAGGGCCCGCCCAGCCCGGGATACATCCCCACCGACGCGGGCACGACATGGATCGAGGTGGTGGGCAGCTCGCCGCACGCCACCAGGTGCTCACACTGCTCACGCATCAGCGCGCGGTCGCCGTAGGCGGACCGGCGCAACACCAGCTCGTCCAGCACCACGACCAGCATCGGCGGGCTGTCGCGGCGCAGGATGGCCTGCCGCTGGAGGCGAGCCTCCACCAACCGCCCGACGTCGTCGGTGGTCAACTTCTCCCCGGCCAGGGTCGCCCGCGCGTACGCCTCGGTCTGGAGCAGGCCCGGCACCCAGGTCAGCTCGAACCAGCGCAGCGCCACCGCCTCGCGCTCGATGTCCACCCACCGCCGGAACCACGCCGGCTCGCGCCGCTTGAGGACGTCCGGCCACAGCTCGGTCACCTCGCGTCCGAGCACCTCAGCGACCCGCCGCCGGGTCTGCGGACGCGGGATGCGTCCATGGCTGGCCCATCGCGCGGCGGTCTTCGGGTCGACACCGACCCGCTCCGCGAGGGTGTCGGCGGTTTCGCCCGCCTCGGTCATGGCGGCGACGACGGCACGATTCATTCCGCATTCCTTCCTGAACGTCCGGGGACACTCAGCATCCACTCCGATACGCGGTGTATGCGGCAGCCACGCGCCGGAAAGGTGGAAACCAGGACGGCACGAGCCAGTGGAGACTCCCCCGAACTCGCTGGACGTGCTTGTCGGGGCCGCCCCGCCGGGCGAGCACCTACCGGGGCGGCCCCTCCCAGATCTCCTGGCGACGAGGAGGCACGCGTGCCCGCACGACAGCCCCACCGCGATGGCCGGTGACCGGCCGGCGGGAGGACGGCACTCCGACCGTCAAGCCCGGCGTATATCTGTTGAGCCGGGCGGCGTCCCCGCAGTTCCACGCGCCGATCCTGGTCCGCGTGATCCGCGAGTTGACCGACCGGCACCCGCCGCACGGCTGGACGTGGATCGACTGCTACCAGCTCGACCGGCACGGGGACGCGATCGAGAAGCGCCAGTTGTTCGTGATGCCGGCGGGGATGCGCCAGGTCGACGTGCCACCGGTCCCGTACGCCGCCCGACGCCCTCCGGCGAGATCAACCCGGTGAGCCGCCCGTCCCGAGTTCCCTGGCACCCGTCACGGTCTCGTCGGCGTACGCGATTCCTCAGACCCGGCGGCGAAGTCGATCGGCGAGCGCACGGCTCCGATGTAGCGCGGACCGCACCGGGACCGGCAGATGCCGCGCGGCGGCGCGACCAGGCACCCGTTCACCCGGTGCCAGGCCCTTGCGCAGCGCTTTGGTGTGCGGGAAGGGAATGTGCGGCTGGTGCGCCTCACGCAACGCCCGGACACCGGCGAGCGAGTACAGCTCCGCCACCCGGGCGATGATCCGCTCTCTGGCCTCCGGATCGGTAGTCATCAGCGTGGTCACCGGCGGCGGCAGGTCCGCAGCAGCCAGCCGAGCCTCGTATCCGGGGTCGGCCTTGCCGGGCTGGAAGATGTGTTCGACGCCGTTGCGCTCCAGGAAACCGGCAAAGCGGTCCCAGCGCTGCGCCTGCCCGGCGTTGAAGGCGGTGTAGTCGGCCTGAGCGTAGAGATCGGCGGCGTCGACCTCCGGCGTCAGGCTGGGGAGCAGGCTGTGCGGGATGTCGTGGTACCGGGCCAGTTCCAGGGTTCGGCTGTCGTGCGCCAGGACGTAAGCGGGCGTGCCGGCGGACAGCGCCACGATGTTGCCGTGGATCCGGGTGCCGAAGGAGAAGTCGCGCTCGGCGAGGTACCGCATCCAGGTCGCGGTGTCGACGAAGAACCGGATGCGGTCCTCCCGGTGAAGCTGGTGACCGGGGTGGTGCGGCAGCCCTCGACGCACGTTGGCCGGGTGGGTACCCCACAGGAGCAGTTCGAGCACCTCGTCGCCCTGTGGCACGTAGACCATGTTCGGGTAGCGCTTGGCATGCCGGGTACCGATCCGGTCCATCAGCTTCACGTAGGGCGAGATGTTGATCGTGAAACGGCTCTCCGGGGTGATCTCGGGCAGCCGCTTGCTGACCCGGAGATTCGGACCGTCGCGGAACAGCGACGGACAGCCCACGACGTCCACCACGTCGTCACCGAAGCCCAGCTCGGCGAGGTAGGCGCGGGTGAACTCACCGCGTACGCCAATCGTCGCCGACTTGTCGAGCACCGCGCTGACAAACCGGCGCACCGCCACGCGCAGCTCGTCGGTCGGCGGCGGAAACGGGTCGTCGAGGCTGCCCGCGCCGCCCGCGACGCCGACGCCGATCACCACGACCGGAATCCGCAGCCGCTCGATCACCCAGGTGAGGCGCTTGAGATTCTCCAGAAAGCTCAGCCGGAAGGCATTGGCCAGCGGCACCACGAACAGGTCGAACTGCTCGTTGACCCGGTCCACGTACGCGTGGTCCACGCCGGGACGTTCGCTGAGGAAGGAGTTGGACACCACCTCGGTCCCCGGCACGCTGATCAGCTTGTGCACCGCGTCGGCAAAGACGAGGTTGCCGACGTTGCGCCCGAAGATGCCCTGCTTGTAAAGCGCGAGGGAGAGTTCCGGGCTAACCGGAGTGAAGGGATCCTTGGCAGAACGCAGCAGAACACGAGGCATCTGGTCATCTCCACGCCGGGGGGTGTGGGGTCGGCCGAGGCATTCGATGCTAACAACGCCCCGGCGACCCTGCCCGTTGAGCGAGAGGGATCAGACCATCCCGAGTTCCCTGGCACCCGTCACGGTCGCGGGCTCAGCGCAGGCGATGTCTTCAGGACTGGCGGCGTAGCCGACCGGCGAGCGCGCGACTGCGGCGCAGCGCGGACCGCACAGGTGCCGGCAGGTGCCGCACTGCGGCCGGTACGGGCCGCCGCTCGCCGGTCGCCACCGTCTCCTTCGGCGCAGCGGTGTGCGGGAACGGAATGTGCGGCTTGTGTGCCCTGCGCAGCGCGCGGAGGCCACCCAGCGCGTAGAGTTCCGCCACCCGGGCGGTGATCCGTTCCCTGGCTTCGGGATCGGTGGTCATCAGTGTGGTCACCGGCGGCGCCAGCCCCACGGCGTCCAGCCGCTTGTCGTAATCCGGGTTGGCCTTTCCGGGCTGGAAGATGTGCTCGATGCCGTTGCGCTCCAGGAAGCCGGCAAAGCGGTCCCAGCGCTGCGTGTGCCCGGCGTTGAACGCGGTGTAGTCGGACTGAGCGTAGAGGTCTGCGGCGTCGACCTCCGGGCTCAGGCCGGGGACCATGGTGTGCGGAATGTCGTGGTAGCGGGCCAGCTCCAGGGTCCGGCTGTCGTGCACCAGGACGTGGGCCGGCGTCCCGGCGGCCAGCGCCACGATGTTGCCGTGGATCCGGGTGCCGAAGGAGAACTTTCGCTCCGCCAGATAGCACATCCAGGTCGAGGCATCGACGAAGAACCGGATGCGGTCCTCCCGGTAGAGCTGGTGGTCGGTGTGGTGCGGCATTCCTGGCCGGACGTTGTCCGGCTGGACCCCCCACAGCAACAGCTTGAGGTCGGTGTCGTCCTGCGGTACGTAGACCATGTTCGGGTAATGCTTGGCGTGTCGGGTCGCCACCTCGTCCATCAGCAGCACGTACGGCGAGATGTTGATCGTGAAGTGGCTCTCCGGCGTCAGCTCGGCCACCCGCTTGATGATCTTCAGGTTAGGGCCGTCTCGGAACAGCGACGGACAGCCGACGACCTCGACCACGTCGTCACCGAAACCCAGCTGGGCGAGGTAGGCAGCGGTGATCTCGCCACGTACGCCGATCGTCGCCGACCTGGCGAGCACCGCACGCACAAACCGGCGCACTGCCCCGCTCATCTCGTCGGTCGCCGGCGGGAACGGGTTGTCGAGGCTCCCTCCGGCGCCCGCGACGCCGACGCCGACGACCACGACCGGAATCCGCAGGTTCTCGATCACCCAGGTAAGGCGCTTGAGGTTTTCCAGGAAGGTCGGCCGGAAGGCATTTGCCAGGGGCACCACGAACATGTCGAACTGCTCGTTGATCCGGTCCACGTACGCCTGGTCCACGCCGGGCCGTTCGCTCAGGAACGAGTTGGACACGACCTCGGTCCCCGGCACGCTGATCAGCTTGTGTACCGCCTCGGTGAAGACGAGGTTGCCCACGTTCCGCCCGAAAATGCCCTGCTTGTACAGCGCGAGGGAGTGCTCCGGGCTGACCGGGGTGAAGGGGTCCTTGGCAGAGCGCAGCAGGACACGGGTCATCGGTCGGAGCCTCCGGATGCGGGGTGCGAGGGGGGGTAGCCGAAAGTTGCTCGATGCTAGCCAACCGCGTCGTCGCCCGCCACCTGCTGCCAGTCGACCGGAAAGGGGTCAGACCTTCGACCACGGCGGCGGGAAAATGACCTCACCCCGTGGAGGCGGCGGCTCGCCGCTTGTCGTCGGTGGTAATACCAGCGCCTGCCAGGGCTCACCAAGGCCGGACCAGGGACTGGTCAAGCCCAACTGGTCGGCCCGGCTGAAACCGAAGCGCCGGTAGTAGGCCGGATCGCCGAGGACCACCACCAGCCGCTCGCCGAGTTCCGTCGCCGCTTCCAGGGCGGCCTGCACCACCGAAGTGCCGAGCCCGATCCGCTGCCGGTGCGGTGCCACCGCAACCGGCCCCAACGCCAGCGCTGGCGTGCTGGCCGTGCCCGAGTTGACAAGCACCCGGGTGAGCAGGGCACACCCGACGATCTCCCCGCCGTACTCGGCGACCATCGCCAGCTCCGGCAGCCAGGCGTCGCTGCCGCGCAGCTCGTCGACGAGGCGTACCTCCGGCGGCACGGCCACGTCGGGTCGGGCGAAGGCTGCGGCCAGCACCCGGCGGATCGCGCCGGTGTCGGCCGGGTCCTCGGGTCTCAGCCGCAGGGTCGTCACGCGGCGTAGGGTACCCCGGAAGGCACGTCCATCCACGACGGTCCTCGAACCCGGGCGCGGCGGCACCGACCCACTCGATCGATCGACATACCCCGTTGCGGGGCGTAGTAGGGGCCCGGACAGGGTATGACTGTTCCATGACGCCCGTACGATCCCTCGCCCGCGCCATGTTGAGCGGCATCTTCGTGGTCAGCGGCGCCCGCAACTTTGCCAACCCCGGCCGCCTGGTGCCCACCGCGAAACCGATCACCGATCGGGTGACGCCGCTGCTGGAGCGGGCGGATCCGCGCATCCCCAGGGATACTGAAACCCTGATCCGCGCCAACTCGGCCGTGCAGTTCGGTGCCGGGCTGATGCTGGCCACCGGGCGGTTCACCCGGCCGGCGGCCCTGGTGCTGGCCGGCACGCTGATCCCGGTGACCCTCGCCGGGCACCCCTTCTGGCGCAACGACGACCCGGTCGCGAAGAACAACAACCAGATCCACTTCCTGAAGAACCTCGGTCTCTTCGGTGGGTTGTTGCTCGCCGCAGCGGACACGGAGGGTAAGCCCGGGCTGCGCTGGCGGGCCGGTCACCGGATCGGCCACTCACGACGGTCGGTACGCCGCGCCGTCCGGACCGCCCGTCGGGAGGCCCGGATCGCCATGCGGTCCGCCGCCACCGCTCGGCGACTCCCCGGCTGACCGGTACGGCCCCACCCCACCCCTGCTGAGCTGCGATCTAACCATCCTCACCCCCACCAAGGCCGCGAATCACCTGAACCACCCGGTAGGCGTTAACGCGGTGGAAATGTCAAAAGAATGTGTGGGATCGGACACGGTCGCATAACGCGGGAGGCACTGACGTGAGGCGCCGTTCTAGGCTCCGTACTGGACCTGGACGGGTAGGACGACCTTGGTACGGGGGTGGCCACGCCATGCCGACGATCGTCGGTAGAGGGCTGGACCGCCTCGCCACAGTCCGTCGCGTAACGCGTGGGATCGATCGTAGGACAGTCGTACGGGCCGGCATCGTCGCGGCCGTCGCCTACGCCGCATGGCTTGCCATCGGCGCGTTCGGGCGTCCGTACAACTTCTTCGACATGAAGATCTACCACGGCGCGGTGGTCTGGTGGGCGAGCGGTCACGAGCTGTACGAGTTCGTCGCGCCCGACACAACCCTGGGTTTCACCTACCCACCCTTCGCCGGGCTGGCCATGCTGCCGATGGCGCACCTGCCGGTCGCCCTGGCCGGTCTGGTCAACGCCGCGGTGAGCATCGCCGCACTATCCGTTGTGCTGGCCGCGCTGCTGCGCCCGATCGTCGACCGGCTGGGCTGGCCACTGTGGTACACGGTGGCCATCGCGACGCCACTGGCCGCCGCCATCGAACCCACCCGGGAAACCCTCGGCTACGGGCAGGTCAACCTGCTGTTGTTCGCCTTGATCCTGGCCGACCTGATCGCCCTGCGCTGGCGTTCGCGCCGGGGCACGCACCAGGCCGAGGGCGACGGCCCGCTGCTGCGGTTCGTCTACGGCGGTGCGTGGGCCGGCGTGGGCATCGGCCTCGCCACCGCCGTCAAGCTGACCCCGGCCCTGTTCATCTTCTATCTGATGATCACTCGACAGTGGCGGGTGGCCTGGACGGCCATCGGCACCGCCGTCGGGGTGACCATCGGCAGTTTCGGCATCGTCGGCGCCGAGTCCCGGGATTACTTCGGCAGCGTGCTGTGGCAGACCGAGCGGGTCGGTGCCGCCGACATGACGCCCAACCAGTCGCTCGCCGGCCTGCTGGCCCGGCTCTACGACTCGATCGAGACCCCCGGTCTGCTCTGGCTCGCCTTCTCCGTGCTGGTGCTGGCGCTCGGCCTGTCCCGGGCGTCCAATGCCCACTCTGACGGCGACGAACTGACCGCCTTCACGCTTGTGGGCCTGACCGCCAACGTGATCAGCCCGATCTCCTGGACGCACCACCTCGTCTGGGTGATCCCGGCGATCATCGTCCTGGCCGACGCCGCGATCCGTCGGCATGACGCCAGCCGGGGACCGGTGGTGCGATCCGCGTCAGGGTCGTACGGCGGGCCACCCGGCGTCTCCACACTGCGCTCACCGATCTGGTACCCGACGTTGACCGGGTTCCGCCACGGCTTCGCCGCCATCGGGCTCTACCTGCTCTTCCTGATCTCCCCGATCTGGCCGTACGAACACCAACTGCCGGAGGTCTCCCACTACCAGGACGGCCTGTTCGGTGCGTTGATGGAGAACTCTCTGGCGCTGGCGCTGATCCTGCTGGTCGCCGCACTGCCCTGGCGGCCCGGCGCGGAGCCGGCGTTCCACACCGATCGGGCGGCGCGTGCGTCGATGCTGTACGGACGGCGATAGCCCACCGGTCAGGGGCAGTTGACCCATTCCTCGGTGCCGTCGGTGAAGACCTGCCGCTTCCAGATCGGCAGCCGGGCCTTCGCCTCGTCCACCAGCCGTGCGCAGGCAGCGAACGCGGCGGCCCGGTGGGCGGTGCTGACCGCCGCCGCCAGGGCCACGTCGCCGATGGCAAGTGGGCCGACCCGGTGCGAGACCGCCACGGCGTACACGTCGGGGTCGGCGGCGATCTCGTCGGCGACCTCCTGGAGCACCTTCTCGGCGTTCGGGTGGCCTTCGTACTCCAGGTTGGCCACCGACCGTCCATGGTCATGGTCGCGCACCACCCCGGCGAAGGACACCACCGCGCCGGCTCGACGGTCGGCGACCGCCGCCTCGTGGGCGGCGAGATCCAGTGGCTGGTCGGTGACGGTGCTGACAACGGTCACCATGCCCGCTCCCCGGGTAGCAGTGGCAACGGCACGATCGGAACTTGGTCTCCCACCGAGCCGGTGGTCCCGGGGCTGATCACCGCGAACCCGTCGGCGGTGGCGAGCCCACGCAGCATGGCCGAACCGACGTGCCGGACCGGATGGGCCGTCCCGGCGGCCCGGTCGAGTCGGACCAGCGCCAGATGGGTGTGGTCGCCACGACCGGCAACGGGCTCGGCGAGGACGGCGTGCGGAAGTGTCGGCAACGACCGACCGGCGAGCCCGGCCAGTAGCGGGGCGACAAGCGACACCAACGCGATGACGGCGGACTGCGGATTGCCGGGCAGCCCGGCCACGAACCGGACCTGCCCGTCGGCACCGACCAACCGGGCCAGCAGCATCGGGAAGCCGGGACGCACCGCCACCGTGTTGATCACATAGTCAGCGCCCAACGTCGCCAGCGCCGGGTGCAGGTGATCGACGGGGCCGTGCATGGTGCCACCGGTGGTGCAGACCAGATCGGCGGTGTCCAGGGCGGCGCGCAGCGCGGCCACATGGGCGGGCAGCGTGTCGGCGACGGGCCCGACCACGCCGTTCGGATCCATCCGGCAGCCGTATCGGCGCAGCCAACCCGGCACCGCCGGGCCCAACGCGTCGCGGACCCGGCCGCCGCCCGGCGGACCTGCCGTGAGCAGTTCGTCGCCGAAGACCAGCAACGCGGCCCGGGGCTGCCGGCGTACCCGCAGGGTGTCGTGGCCGCAGGAGGCGGCCAGGCCGATCACCGCCGGGTCGACCGGCGTCCCGGCCGGCAGCAGTTCCTCACCGGCGGTGGCCTCCTCCCCGGGCTCTCGCCATTCCGGCGCGGCGCGTGGCACGCCGTCGACCAACCCCTCCGGCGTACGCCTCGACTCCTCCACCCGGAGCACCGCCGAGGCACCCGTCGGCACCATCGCCCCGGTGGCGATCTCGACCGTCGTTCCGTCCTCGGTCAACGGGGCGGGCGCACCACCCGCGAGGACCCGCCCGACGACTCGCCAGGGGCCGGCACCGCGCACCGCCCAGCCGTCCACACTCGACGTCGGAAACGCCGGCAGGTCGGTCCGGGGGGTGAGTGGTTCGGCGAGGGTGTGCCCGTCGGTCTCGGCGAGTGGACGCTCGACGGCGGGCAGCGCGGCGGCCAGGCCGGCCGCGTGCACCCGGGACCGGGCCTGCGCCCAGTCGACCGGAGGTGACGCGGAGACCTCGTCGGTGGAGGCGGTTTCCGTTCTCACTGGCCGAGCCTAACCGGCCGCCGGGTGGTCGCCACCACGCAACTGGTCGATGGTGTGGGCCAGAATCGGCCCCAGTACGGCGAGACCGTCCCGTGCTCCGCCGGTCGAGCCGGGCAGGTTGACCACAAGCGTGCGGCCGGCCACGCCGGCCACCCCACGGGACAGCGCGGCGGTGGGCACCTTGTCGCGGCTGTGTGCGCGGATCGCCTCGGCGATGCCGGGAATCTCGTAGTCGAGCAGGGCCCGCGTCACGTCGGGAGTGCGATCGGTGGGGTTGATCCCGGTGCCACCACTGGTCAGCACCACGTCGACGCCGTCGGCCACGGCCGCCCGGACCGCCTGGCCGACCGGCTCGCCGTCCGGCACGACCACCGGTTCGCCCACCGTGCAGCCCAACTCCCGCAGACCGGCGACGAGGAGCGGGCCACTGGTGTCGGCGTAGACACCGGCGGCGGCCCGGTTGGAGGCCACCACCACCCGGGCGCAGATCATGACCGATCCTCCGGGCGCTCCCACAGGCCGGTCTTTCCACCCTCCTTGCGGAGCACCCGGACCGCGTCGACGCTGGCCGCCGGATCAACGGCCTTGACCATGTCGACAAGAGCCAACCCGGCGACCGCGACCGCGGTCAGCGCCTCCATCTCCACCCCGGTGCGGTCGGCGGTGCGGGCGGTGGCGGTGATCTCGACCGTGTCGGCGGTCAGCGCCAGGTCGACGGTGACGCCGTGCAGAGCGATCGGGTGGCACAGCGGGATCAGGTCGGGAGTGCGCTTCGCCCCCATGATCCCGGCCAGCCGCCCGACCGCCAGGGCATCGCCCTTGGGCAGACCGTCCCCACGGAGCAGGTCG